>JBGQLU010000193.1:0-6548 GCA_041500265.1 Acidobacteriota bacterium
ATCGAGTCGAGCAGGATCACGACGTCCTTCTTGTGCTCGACCAGGCGCTTGGCCTTCTCGATCACCATCTCGGCGACGTGCACGTGCTGCTGCGCCGGCTCGTCGAAGGTCGAGGCGACCACCTCTCCCTGGACCGAGCGCTGCATGTCGGTGACCTCTTCGGGCCGCTCGTCGATCAGGAGCACGATGAGGTAGACCTCCGGGTGGTTCTTCGTCACCGAGTTGGCGATCGACTGGAGGAGCATCGTCTTGCCGGTCCGGGGCGGGGCGACGATCACGCCGCGCTGGCCCTTCCCGATCGGCGTCAGCAGATCCATGATGCGCCCGGCGATGGCGTCGGGGGTCGTTTCGAGCTTCAACCGTTCCTGCGGGTAGAGCGGGGTGAGGTTGTCGAAGAAGATGCGGTCGCGCAGGCGCTCGGGGTCGTCGAAGTTGGCGGCCAGCACCTTGATCAGCGCGAAGTAGTTCTCGTCCTCCTTCGGCGGGCGCACCTGCCCGGAGACCGTGTCGCCGGTCACCAGGCCGAAACGCTTGATCTGCGACGGGGAGATGTAGATGTCGTCGGGACCGGGGAGGTAGTTGTAGTCCGGGTGGCGCAGGAATCCGTAGCCGTCCTGGAGGACCTGGAGCACGCCTTCGGCGAAAACGAGCCCGCTCTTCTCCGACTGCGCCTTCATGATCTCGAAGACCAGGTCCTGCTTGCGCATCGCCGTCGCGCCTTCGATGCCGAGCCGCTGCGCGGCGTCGGCGACCTGCTGGCTGGTCATGCGATAGAGGGCGTTCAGATCGACCGCGCCCTCGGAGCCGGGGGAGCCGGCCACCTCGACGCCGTTTCCCGACCCTTCCGGACCGTCGTACGCCTCGTCGGGCGGGGGATCCGGGATGGGGAACGGGGGACGCGGCTCTCCCGGAACGGCGTGCTGCCGGCGACGGTTGCCGCCTCGATCCTGACCGCCGTGACCACGGCGACCGCGGGGACGACCTTCCGACATGGGATTCCTCTTTGGTGGGATGAGCTTTCCGGAAACTTCGGCGGAACGGGACTATACCATCGGCGTTTCGCCCAAGTCCAGATCCAAAGAAGCGAGGAACGCGGCGGTCGCCGGCGCGCGCTCGGGGTCGGCTCCGGCCTCCGCCGCCACGCGAGGGAGATCGGCGGCGAGGTCGAGGTCCCCCCAGGGAGCCGTCTCCTCGAGCCCGAAGCCCGCGGCGTTGGCCGCCGCTCGGGATCGCTCGAGCACCGTGGCGGTCCCCCACGGGATCCCGAGGAACAGCGCCGGGCGCACGCCGTCGGTCGCGACGGCGACGTACCCGCCGTCCGGCGCCGGAACGACGGCGGCCACGGCCCCCCGCGCGACCCGCGCGAGCGCCTCCTCGACCAGCCGGCGCGGGAGAGTGGGCGCGTCGCCGCCGACGATCGCGATCCGATCGGCCCCGTCCCGCACCGCGTCCTCGATCGCGCGCGCCATGCGGCTCCCGAGGTCCCCGTCCCCCTGCGGCGCCGTGCGCGCTCCGGTCAGCGCTTCGCCGAGCGCGCCAACCGGGAGGAAGGGGGCTTCGAAGCGGACCTCGATCGTCCGGGCGGGCCCAGCCATCGCCAGGAGGAGGCGGATCTGATCGAGGAGCATCGCGGAGTGGAGGGCGAGCGCCTCGTCCTCGGTGAGCGGCGGCACCAGGCGTGTCTTGACGCGCCCCCGGCGCGGCGCCTTGGCGAAGAGGATCAACCGCTCCATCGCCGCATTGTAGACTTCGCCTCGTGTCGTCCCATCGCGCCGCCCCGTTCAAGCTCGCGATGGCCCCGGCCCCGGAGCGGGCGGAGGCCTGATGGCGCAAACGATCGGAATCGTGCTCGCGGGCGGCGAGGGGCGCCGATTCGGGCAGCCGAAGGGACAGGTGGTGCTCGGGGGGGGCACCCTCGCCGACCGCGCCGCGAGGGCGCTGAAGCCGCTGTGCGGCAGCGTCCTCATCAGCGTCGCGCGCGGCGCCGCGACACCCGCGCCCGGGTACCCGGTCGTCGAGGACCGGGGGCCGCGCGTCGGCCCGCTGGGAGCGCTCTCCGCGGCGTTCTCCTCCACCGGGAAGGCGGACCTCCTGGTGCTGGCGTGCGATTACCCGGCGGTCGGGACGAGCTTCCTACGGGCGCTCGTCTCGGCTTCCGACGGGGCGGACGACGTCGTGTTCCCCGTCGATCCGAGCGGGCGGGATCATCCGCTGGTGGCGCTCTGGCGCCGAAGCGCCGAGCCCGCGGTCGCCGGCGCCCTGGCCGAGCGCGCGCACAAGCTGCAGGCGATCCTACCGGATCTTGCGGTGCGGAGGCTTCCCCCCGCCGTCTTCCCGAACTTCGATCTCAAGAAGGTGCTCGCGAACGTCAACTGGCCCGCCGACCTCGACCCGTTTCTGTGACGGCGGGCGGCTAAGCGGACAACCGGTCGAGGACCTCGCCGAGTGCCCCCCAGAACCGCTCGACCGACGGGACGAGCACGCGCTCGTCGGGGGAATGCGCCCCCTCGATCTGCGGGCCGAACGAGACCATGTCGAGCCCCGGGATCTTCTCCCCGAGGAGGCCGCACTCGAGGCCGGCGTGGATCGCCGTCACGTGCGGCTCACGCGCCCAGCGCGCGCGGTAGACCTCGCGCACCACGGCCAGCGCCTTCGACCCCATGTCGGGCTTCCATCCCGGATAGCCGTCCTTCGGCGTCACCCTGGCCCCCGCCAGGGCGGCGATCCCCCGGATCGAGGCGAGCACGCCCGAGAGCGACGACGCCACGCTCGACCGGCTCGAGGTGACGACGCGGAATCCGCCGTCGGTCGGGGTCGTGACGGCCAGGTTGCTCGAGGTCTCGACGAGCCCCGGGATGTCCCGGCTCATGCCGAGCACCCCGTGAGGAAGGGCCATCATCAGGCGCACGAGGCGGTCGCGGTCCGCCGGAGGGAGGACGCGGGCCGGGACCGGCGCGCTCGACCAGGCGATCTCGAGGCCGTCGTCGACCCCCGCGAGCTCGATCGCGAACCCATCGCGCATTCGCGCCGCGAGCGCCTCGATGCGAGGACGCGCCTCCTTCGCGATCACCAAGAGCGCCTCCGCTTCCCGGGGGATCGCGTTGTGCTTGCTGCCGCCGCCGACCGAGGCGAGGGCGAACGGGATCCCCTCGGTGATGGCGGCGTCGAGGATCCTCGCAACGAGCTTCAAGGCGTTCCCGCGGTTCTCGATGATGTTGAGACCGGAGTGCCCGCCACGCAGCCCGCGCGCCTCCAAGCGCACCGCCTCCCCGGGAGGCGGAGCGATCGATCCCGAGGGAAGATCGAGGAGGCTGTCCTCCCCGCCGGCGCAGCCGACGTAGATCACGCCGTCCTCCTCGGAGTCGAGGTTCAGCATCGTGCGTCCGGTGAGGATCGATGGGTCCAGGTCCTTGGCCCCCGTCAGGCCGGTTTCCTCGTCCAAGGTGAACAGGAGCTCCAAGGGACCGTGAACGACCGCCGGGTCGGTCGCGGTCGCGAGCGCCGCGGCGACCCCGATGCCGTTGTCGGCGCCGAGCGTGGTGCCGGTCGCCCGGACCCAATCTCCGTCCTGGCGCAGCAGGATCGGGTCGCGCTCGAAATCGTGCTCGACTCCCTTGTTCTTCTCGCAGACCATGTCGAGGTGGGTCTGCAGGATGACGGGCTTGGCGCCGGCGCGGCCGGGGGACGCGGGGACCCTCACCACGACGTTCCCGCGGGCGTCCCGCTTGACCTCGGCGCCGGCCGACCGGCCGACCTCGACGACGTACGCGGCGACCCGTTCCTCCCGTCCGGAGGGGCGGGGGATCGCGGCGAGCGCGGCGAAATGCTTCCAGACCGATCGCGGGGCCAAGGTCGTCAGGTCGCTCATGGGCTGTCCTCCGTCATAATCCTGACATGAAGCGAGCCCGATTGACGCATGTGGACGAACGGGGCTCGGCCCGGATGGTGGACGTCGGCGCGAAGGAGCCGACCCGGCGGCGCGCCGTGGCGCGCGGGCGGGTGCGTTTTTCGGCCGAGGCGTTCCGGCTGCTGCGCGGAAACGCGCTCGCCAAGGGGGATGCGGTGGCGGTGGCGCGCCTGGCGGGGATCCAGGCGGGGAAGCGGACCGCCGAGTGGATTCCTCTCTGCCACGTGGTTCCGCTCGACGCGCTCGAGGTGGCGATCGCCTTGGAGGCGCGCACGCGCTCGGCGGTGATCACGGCCACCGCCGAGGCGCGAGGTCCGACCGGGGTCGAGATGGAGGCCCTGGTCGCGGTCTCCGCGGCCGCGCTCGCGCTCTACGACATGGCGAAAGGGGTGGACCGCGCGATCGAGATCGGCGGCATCGTCCTGCTCGAGAAGAGCGGGGGACGGTCCGGCGCGTGGCGCCGCGGCGCGCGCTTGCGCCCCTGACCGCCTGCTAGGATGGCCGCGTGCGAGGAGGCTCCATGCGCAGGACGATTCCCATGGTCGTGGCCGCCGCGTTGACCCTGGCCCCGCTTCCCGCCGGCGCGGCGCAATTCTCGAAGACCTACGTGTTCAAGGCCGGGACGACGCTCCAGGTCGGAAGCGAGATCCAGCCGGGACTCCGTCTGGACTCGATCGAGTTCCTCCTGCCCGAAGACGACGGCTCGCCGTCGGGGTTGTTCAGCGGCCCCCGGGTCAAGATCGCCATCTCGAACCTCGGCGAGGCGTCGATTCGCGTCGGCATCGCGCTCGCGGTGACCGACGACGACAACCGGCTCGTCGGCGCGGCGTCGGGGGGAACGAAGATGTTCCCCCTGCGGCCCGACCGGCAGATGGTCTACACACTGGAGTTCGAGGGGGTGAACGGCGAGCTTTCGAAGGGGACCACCTTCCGGATCAGCATCGAGCCCAGGCCCTGATCGCAGAGAGCACCCGCGCGAGGCCGGGATCGGCGGGCGTGGCCGGGTCGAATTCCAGAATCGGCGCCGCGGCGTCGTAAGCCGCCAGGGCGGCCACCGTGCGCGCGACCTCCTCGCGACCGGTCCCGGCCGGCGCGTTGACCAGGAGGGCGTCGGCGCGCGGCACCGCCGAGGCGGCCTCGGGCTTCAACGCCGTGGTCCCCGCGCGCACGATCACGTAGCGCCGTCCGGGGGAAAGCGCTTCGGCGAGAGAGCCTCCTTCGACGGCGAGCCCGGCGCAAGGGGCGAACAGCTGAAGGATCTCGGCGGCCGCCCCGGGGTCGAGGGGCGCTTTCGCGATCAGCCAGGCGGCGCGGGCGGCGCCGGCCTCAAGGTAAGAACGGGTATCCCTTCCAGGAGACAGGAGTCGCTCCCGCTCGATGACCAATTCGTAATTCCGATCGCCGCCGTGGTGGTGTCCGGCCGCTCCGAAAGGGGAGGTTTTGAGCGCCCCCCAACCGGGAAAAGCGCGGAGCACGGCCACGACGAATGTCGTCTTGCCGGAGTCGGAGCCCGCGCCCGAGATCGCCAGGACGTTCACGATCCTCAAGGCTAACGGCCGCGGCACAGGTCGTGCAACCTCGACGCCTGGGACCTAGATTCCGGCCCCGGAGGGAGGATCCATGAAATCGCTTTCACGCATCGTGCCGGCGGCGCTGCTCGCCGCCGCCGCTTCGACGATCGGGATGCCGGTCGCGAAGGCGGGGCTCGACATCAGCTTCGGAGCGAACGTGCCGGTGGCGGACGACGGCCACCTCTTCTTTTCGATCTCGTCCCACTACTTCGATCGCGACGTCCCGGTCGTCGAGAACTGGGGCCGGCGATTCACGAATCCCGACGACCTGTCGGTCTTCCTCTGGATCACGCAGCGGTCCGGCCGGTCGCCGGACTTCGTCTTTTCCCTGAGGCATCAAGGGCTCGGCTGGTTCGACGTCGGAAATCGCTGCGGGGTTCCCGTGGACGCGTGGTACGTCCCGGTCGCCCATCCGGGCCCTCCGTACGGACGAGCCTACGGGTATTGGGACAAGCACAAGGCCGACCCGCACTACCGTGTTCGTCTGTCGGACCATGACGCGCGCGACCTGGTCGCGGTGCGGATGGCCCACGAATACTACGGGGTGAGCCCCGAGGTCGCGATGGACTGGCGCCGCAACGGCGAGAGCACCCGGACGATCATGAATCGCGAGTACCGCTCGCGCCACGGCCACGGGCACGACCATGACGACGATCATGGCGATCACGGCCACGGCCACGGAAACGGCGGCGGGCACGGGAACGGCCACGGCCACGACAAGAACTAGGGGCCGCTAGACCAGGCCCTTCGACTTCAGCCAGTCGGGATTCAGCTTCGACAGGTAGCGCTCGCCGGAATCCGGAAACAGGGTGACGACGAGCGCGCCTGCCGGAGCGCTCTCCGCGATCCGGCGTGCGCCGGCCGCCGCGGCCCCTCCCGACGATCCCACGAAGATCCCTTCCTTGCGGGCCAGCTCGAACACGGCGTCGTAAGCCGACCGGTCGTCCACGGTGACGATCGAGTCGATGTAGTCCCACCACACGGTCGTCGGCAGGAAGTCCTCGCCGATGCCGTCGATCAGGTACTGGTGGATCTGCTCCTTGGGCGGGAGCCGCCCGTGCTCCTTGTAG
>JBGQLU010000194.1:0-6514 GCA_041500265.1 Acidobacteriota bacterium
AAGGAGAGCCAGGAGTTCGAGAATGGGTACCAGACTGTATGTCGGAAACCTCCCCTTTACCGCGGACGAAGGCCAGATCCGCGACCTCTTCGCCGGTAGCAACCGGACGGTCAGCGAAGTCAAGCTCGTGACCGACCGCGACACCGGCCGCCCGCGCGGCTTCGGCTTCGTGGAAATGGGCAGCTCGGAAGACGCCGACAGCGCCATCCGGGATCTGAACGGCCACGACTTCGGCGGCCGTCCCCTCACCGTCAACGAGGCCAAGGAGCGCTCGAGCGGCGGTGGCGGCGGCTTCGGCGGCGGCGGCGGCGGCGGTTATGGTGGTGGCGGCGGCAACCGCGGCGGCAATCGCCGGTACTAAGGCCGCGGTCCTCATCGGACCTGAATCAGCTGGGGCGCCTCGCGGGAGGCGCCCCTTTTTCGTTCTTAGCGGCTGCTTTGGAGTAGATTGGCGGGCCCTTTCCCACTCCGGAGGCCCGCCCCGATGAACCGTCGATCCCGCATGCTGGCCGTCGCCTGCGGCGCCCTCTTGGCGCCAGCCCCTATTGTCCTCTGCGTCGCCGCGGATCCCGCTCCGATTCAGAAGACCGAGGATCGGTTCAAGAACATCCAGGTTCTCAAGGGCTATCCGGCGGACGATCTAATCCCCACGATGCAGTTCATCTCGGCCGCCCTCGGCCAAGACTGCGAGTTCTGCCACGTCGAGCGGGCCCCCGAGAAGGACGACAAGAAGGAGAAGCAGGTCGCCCGCAAGATGATGACGATGACCCTCGGCATCAACCGGGACAACTTCGAGGACCATCACGCGGTCACCTGCAACTCCTGCCATCGCGGGGCCGCGCGACCGGTCGGGATTCCCGCGGTCGCGACCGACGCGCGCTCACCGGAGGAACCGGCGCCCGCCGCCGCGGAGCCGCCGCCGGCGGAGCCGATTCTCGACAAGTACCTGCAGGCGGCGGGTGGGGCGGAGGCGTTCGGCAAGATCACGAGCCGCATCCAGAAGGGCACGCTGACCGGGTTCGGCGGGCAGTCGATCCCCGTGGAGGTCTACGGGAAAGCGCCGGACAAGCGCGTCTCGATCGTGCACACGCAGCACGGCGACAGCCTGACCGGCTTCGACGGGACGATCGGCTGGCTCGGGAACCCGGGACGCCCGCCGCGGGAGATGTCGGCCGCCGAAAGCAGAGCGGCGCGTCTCGACGCCGATCTCCACTTCCCCGCGGATGTGAAGAAGCTCTTCAAGGATTTCCGCCCCGCCGCGCCGGGGACGATCGACGGCAAGCCGACCTTGCATGTCGTCGCGCGGAACGAGGGTGAGCCTCCCGTCGATCTGTGGTTCGACGCGCAATCGGGACTCCTCGTGCGCCTGACCCGCTACGCGGAGACGCCGCTCGGCCGCAATCCCACCCAGATCGACTACGCCGACTACCGCGACGCCGACAGCGTCAAGATCCCGTTTCGTTGGACCGTCGCGCGTCCTAACGGCCGGTTCACGATTCAGGTCGACGAGACGCGTCAGAACGAGGCGGTCGACGATGCGCGCTTCCAGAAGCCTGCCCCGCCCCCGCCGGAGACGCCCAGCAAGGAGTGACCGCGCGGGCCATCGTTACAACGCGGCGATCTTCCAGGCGCCGGATTCGATGCGCTCGAAGAAAACCCACTTCGGCCTGAGGTCCGCTCGGACAAGCCGCAGGGACCAGTAAGGGCCGACCTCGCCTTCGTCCACCACGCGCGCCTGCCCGCTCACCGCGTCGCGCACGCTCCGTGTCGGAAATTGCTCGCGGCCGGAGGAGAGATCCTTGGCCGCCGCGGGGGTGAGACAGGCCAGGGCCGCGGCGCGGTCCCCGGAGTTCACCGCCGCGACGAAGGCCTCCCATGTCCGGACGATGGAACCGTCGGTGGGAGCGGGAGAACGAAGCGGCGCCGACGGGACCCAGCGCGCCTGGGGCGCGGGGGTCGCCCGCGGCGCCGGCACGACGGCCCGGCTGACCTTCTGCGGCGCGGCGGTCCTCTTCGCGGCGGGCTTCACCGGAACCGGCGGCGCTGGACGTGGCTCGACACAAGGATCGTCCTGATAGACGACGTTTCCGGCGGCGTCTCGGCAGGCGTGGATGCCGTCGTCCGCCGGCGAGCCTGCGGCACCGAGAGTTCCGGCCACGGCGAGCAAGACCCACAGGGCGTGCCTCATCGGCGGCCTCCCTCGGGGAATCTAGGCCGCGATCGCCCGGACGCAACGACGACGGAATCGCGGGTTCGCCGTTAGACTCCGCCGGTCGTGGATACGACCAACCGGACCGTCGATCTCCGGCGCCGCCTTCAGGCACGCACGTTCGGCCTGACGTGGCTGAGCTACGCGTCGTACTACGCGACGCGCAAGAACTTCAGCGTCGTGAAGAGCCGGCTCGACACCGACCTGCACGTCGGCGTGGCCGCGCTCGGCGCGATCGACACCGCCTACCTCGTCGCCTACGCGGCCGGACAGTTCCTGAACGGGGCGCTCGGCGACCGGTTCGGCGCGAAGCGCATGATCGGATTCGGCATGCTCGCCTCCGCCGCGGCTTGCTGCGCGTTCGGTCTGGGTTCGACCTCGTCGCTCTTTCTCCTGGCGTTCGGCCTGAACGGGCTCGCCCAAGCCACGGGCTGGCCCAACAACGTCAAGACGATGGGGGCGTGGTTCGAGCGGCGCGTCCGGGGCCGCGTGATGGGGATCTGGAGCACCAACTACCAGGTGGGCGGCCTCCTCGCGACCGCGGCGGCGACCGCGCTCCTGGTCCACCACGGCTGGCGCTCGGCGTTCTTCGTGCCGTCGATCTGGGTCGCGCTCGTCGGGGGAATCGTCCTGCTCGCCCTCGTCGAGAAGCCGGCGGACCGCGGGTTGTCGATGGAGAGGGAGCCCTTCGTCGAACCCGAACCCGGGTCGAGGCCGGAGGGCTCCCCGTTCGGCGCGATGATGCGCACTCCCGCCGTCTGGATCCTCGGGACCGCGTACTTCGGCCTGAAGCTGATTCGATACAGCCTCCTCTTCTGGCTCCCGTTCTTCCTGACGCGCAGGCTCGGTTACGACGAGGGCTCGTCGGGGTACATGTCCACGGCCTTCGAGGCCGGCGGCATCGCCGGTTGCATCGCCGTCGGGTGGCTCGCGGACCGGAGGTTCTCGGCCAATCCCATCCGGCTCGTCGTCCCCGTGCTGGCGGCGCTCGCCGGCGCTCTCGTCCTCGTGCGCGCGGCCGCGCCCCACGGATCGGCGGCCATCGTCGGGAGCCTCGCGACGGTCGGATTCCTGCTGTTCGGGCCCGACACGCTGATCTCGGGCGCCGCGGCTCAGAATTTGGGCCGGGGACGCGCCACGGCCTCGGCGGCGGGGATCATCAACGGCTTCGGATCGGTCGGCGCCGCCTGCCAGGGGATGCTTACGGCGTACGTGTCGCAGCGCTTCGGCTGGGACGCGCTGTTCCTCGTCTTCGTCGCCGTCGCCGCGTTCTCCGCGATCGCCCTCGTTCCACTGGCGTGGCGGGCGCGCTTCTGAGTCGCGCCGGGCGCTGCGGTATGCTGACCGCCGGCCGCGGCCGGAGCGGGGGGCGCGGGAACTCATGAGCGACGGGCTGTTCCGCGAGGAGGCGCTCCGCCACCACACCGGCGGGCGCGCGTCCGGAGACGTGCTGCGGGTGCCGCCGGCGTGGGTGCGCTCGACCTTCGCTCTGCTGGCGCTCGCGGTTCTCGCCGCCGCCGCCTTCGCGGCGTGGGGTTCGGTCGCCGTCTATGCTCGCGGGGTCGCGCGCGTGCAGGATGGACGGACGGTTCTGGTCTTCTTCCCCGAGCGCGACCGGGAGCGGATCCTCACGGGACGGACCATGCGCCTCCTCGATCCGTCCGATCCGAAGCGCGTCGTGCGGGCGAATGTCTCTAGCCTGAGGCCCGGCGCGGTGGCGCTCCAGGATGGACTGGAGCGGCTCGGAATCGCCGCTTGGCCCCGCTCTCCCGCCCCGTCGCGGCTCGCGTGCGGGGACGGCGAGATCACGCCGGACCCCGACGGCGCGGCCGGCGCCGTGACGCCGGGGGAGATCCTCGAGGTCGAAGCCCCGGCCGGCGAGACGAGCCTCCTTCGTCTCCTCGTGCCGGCCGGCCGCGAATCGCGACGCGATGGCTGAGCGGCGCGGCAAGATTCCCTACGTCGCCCAGATGGAGGGGACCGACTGCGCGGCCGCGTGCCTCGCCATGGTGCTCGGCTCCCTCGGCCGGGACGTGCCCCTCGACGAAGCGCGCGAGGCGGTCGGCGCCGGCCGCGGCGGCGCCTCAGCCTATGACATCGTCGTCGGCGCGCAGCGGTTCGGTGCGCGCGGGCGGGGCGTGCAGCTCGATGTCTCCGACCTGAAATTCTTGCCCCGCGGCGCCATCCTCCACTGGGGGTTCGAGCACTTCGTCGTCTTCGATCGGCTCGCCCGCGGGGGCGTGCGGGTCGTGGATCCGGGGGCCGGTCCCCGATTCGTTCCCATGGCCCGATTCGGGGAGCGGTTCACGGGTGTCGCGGTGATCGTCGAGCGCGGGGAAGCGTTCGAGCCGCGGCGCATCCGGAAGCGCCGGCTGTTCGGCTACCTCGGCCGCATCCTTCGCTATCGCGGGATCGTCCTTCGGGTCATCGCGCTCTCCGTCATGCTCCAGGGGCTCGCCCTGGGATTGCCGTTCATTCTAGGAATCGCCGTGGACCGCGTCGTGCCGTGGCGCGACACCGGACTCCTCGCGATCATCGCGACGGGCGCCGGCGTGCTGGTGGGGTTCCAGCTGTTGGCGACGCTCCTGCGCGGGTATCTCTTGAACCAGCTGCGCACCGTGCTGGACGTCGATCTCACCTTCGGGTTCATGGAGCGGCTGGCCGATCTCCCGTACTCGTTCTTCACGAGCCGCCCCGCGGGCGACCTGCTCGTCCGGTACGAGAGCAACCGGGCGCTCCGGCAGGCGTTGACCTCGGTCTCGCTGTCGACGTTGCTCGACGGCGCCCTGGTGACCCTCTACCTGGTCCTCCTCGCGGCGGCGAGCTTGCGGCTCGGGGCGCTCGTCGTCGTGCTCGGCCTTCTGCAGCTCGCCCTCTTCGTGGCGTTCCGCTCCCGAACGCGGGACCTGGCCGCGCAGGAGCTGGAGGCCTCGTCCCGGACGCACGCCCACCTCGTGGACATGCTCGCCGGGCTCGAATCGTTGAAGTCGTTGGGGGCGGAGCGGCGCGCGCTCGAGCGCTGGACGCATCTCTTCGTGGACGAGATGAACGTCGCGCTCGTCCGCGGGAAGGTGGGGTCGATCGCCGGAGGGCTTCAGTCGGCGCTGGCCCTGGGCTCCCCGCTCGCCGTGCTCATCGTGGGGACCCTTCTCGTCCTCCGGAACGAGATCACGCTCGGCACCATGTTGACGCTGAACGCCCTGGCCGCGGGATTCCTGACCCCGCTGTCGAGCCTCCTCACGACGGCGCTTTCGCTCCAGGAGACCCGAAGCCACATCATCCGGATCGAGGACGTGCTCGACGCGGCTCCCGAGCAGGATCCGCGCACCGTACGGCCGGCCCCGAAACTGTCCGGCGCGATCGCGCTCGAGGACGTGACGTTCCGGTACGCGCGGAACGATCCCCCGGCGGTCGCCGGGGTGACGCTTACGATCGAGCCCGGCGAGAAGATCGGGGTCGTCGGGCGATCCGGGGCCGGGAAATCGACCCTCGCCCGCCTCCTCGTCGGCTTGTACCCTCCGGAGTCCGGAAGGATCCTGTACGACGGCCTCGACCTCCGCGAGCTCGATCTCCGCTCGGTGCGCGCTCAGGTCGGCGTCGTCACCCAGGACGCGCGGATCTTCGGAACGACGGTGCGCGCGAACATCGCGCTGGCCGACCCCGGCGTCCCGCTGGACGAGGTCGTCACCGCCGCGCGCCTCGCCGCGATCCACGACGACATCGAAGCGCTCCCGATGGGGTACGACACCCTGCTCGCCGACGGCGGATCGACGCTTTCCGGGGGCCAGCGCCAGCGCCTCGCCCTCGCGCGCGCGCTCCTCAGGAAGCCGGCGATGCTCCTCCTCGACGAGGCGACGAGCGACCTCGACACGGTGACGGAGCGGATCGTCGCCGACAACCTCGCGCGTCTCCGGTGCACGCGGATCGTGATCGCCCACCGGCTCAGCACCGTGATCGACGCCGATCGGATCCTCGTGTTGGACGGCGGCGCCATCGTGGAGATCGGCCGTCACGACGATCTTCTCGCCCAGGCCGGGGTCTACGCCGGACTGGTCAAGGCCCAGCAGGAAAATCGTTGACCTCGGGGGTCGGCGTGCGTACAGTTCCAATGCCTTTTTCACGCCGACCCGGGTCGGCCCTCCAGGAGGTAAGCCCATGAAGGAACTGTTCATCGAGGATCTCAAGAAGGTTCAGGGTGGTGCCGATTTCAAGTTCCCGTGCAAGTGTTGTCTCCCCACGACCCTCGCGTGTTGCGAGGAAGCCAACGGCTGCTCCGGAAACTGCTGTATCTAGGAGCGCGGGACC
>JBGQLU010000195.1:0-6509 GCA_041500265.1 Acidobacteriota bacterium
CCGATGGTACTGCGTGGGCAACTGCGTGGGAGAGTAGGACGTTGCCGGGACTCTCTTGGAAGGCCCGCCGGAAACGGCGGGCCTTTCTTTTTCTCCGGGAGGCCGCGGCTCCGCGCGGGCGAAACGCAGCGAGGCGCGCGCTTTCGCCTTGACGCCTTCCCGAGCGCCACGGTATAAGACGCGTTCGATCCGGCGAAATTCTCTCAAGGGACGTCGCGTCCGCCGGCGGGGGCACGAATCGTGATCAGATCGCGCGTGTGGCTGGCGTGGGGTGCCGCTGTGCTCTTCGGGGCCCAGGCGGCGACGGTGGCTCGCGCCGAAGACATCGAGAAGAAGTTCCGCTTCGGCGTGAGCCTCGGAGCGTTCTTGCCCAAGGACAGCGTTCACAGCGCCTCGGGGAACTTCCGCACCCTGCTGGACGCCAACGGCGCCACGTTCGACTTCATCCAGGATCCGCGGAACGATGCCTCGGCGATCTCCGACTTCGGGGTGAGATCCCAGAATTCGATCGATTTTTCCGTGTCCTACGCGTTCACGCCGACGTGGTACATCGAAGGCTCGGCCGGCTACCGCCGCGGCAACGTCGGGAACGTCGAAGTCCAGGCGCAGTTCGACCGCACGCCCAGCTCGAGCACGCAGCCGTTCCAGTTCCGCATCTTCAACCTGCAGGCGGGAACCGTGCAGGAGATCCCGATCCAGCTCACCACCGGTATCCGCTTCCGGCCCAAGGCCAACTTCAATCCTTACCTGTGCGCCGGCATCGGCTACTCGTTCAATTCGTTCCAATCGAGCAACGAGCTCGACTCGCTCTCCTTGAACATGGACCGGTCCGTCGGGGGCTTCGCCCAGCTCGTGGGCACCGTGTTCAACGGCGAGAGTTTCTCGTCGCCCTCGAGCTTCTCCGACCTCACCGGAATCCAGGCGGACATTCCCGACGCGCCCGAGTTCCACGTGGGCGGCGGCTTCGAGGTTTCCTTCAAGAAACACTGGGTCGTCTACTTCGACGCCCGCTACATGGTCTACAACGGCCGCTTCAAGATCCGGATCAACGGCGGCAACGAGCTCGGCATCTCGGTTCCCGCGGACACCGCGAAGATCACGCAGACCGGGGCGTTCGGTCCGTTCGGCGCCGTGCAGGTCCCGACCGGCGGACTGATCGACGGAGGCAGCCTGGTCCCCGCGGTCAACGCGCCCCCGGGAACCGACTGCGCCGTGACCCCGACCGCGTGCGAATTCACCGGCCCCAAGGACGGAATCCCGGACCCCGGCCTGTATTACGTTCACGCCGGTGACGTTCGCCTGGACGGATTCACCCTACTCGCCGGGGTCAAGTTCACCTTCTGACCGCAGGTTTCGGCGGGACGCGCGGTCCGCCGCGGGCGGATCATGGCGGTTCCGTGTGCTAAAATTCCGCGAATCAACCCGGGGAATGGTCATGTCCGGCCACAGCAAATGGAGCACGATCAAGCACAAGAAGGCCGCGCTCGACGCGAAGCGGGGCAAGGTCTTCACGCGGGTCATCAAGGAGCTCACGGTTTCCGCCAAGTTCGGCGGGGGCGATCCCGACGGAAACCCGCGCCTCCGAACCGCGATCGCGGAGGCGAAGGCCGCGAACATGCCGGCCGACAACATCAAGCGGGCCATCCAGAAGGGGACCGGGGAGCTTCCCGGCGTCACCTACGAGGACGTCGTCTACGAGGGGTACGGAACGGGGGGCGTCGCGATCTACGTCGAGGTCGTCACCGACAACAAGATGCGGACGACGCCCGAGATCCGGCACATCTTCACCAAGTTCGGCGGCGACCTGGGCCAGCCGAACAGCGTGTCCTGGAAGTTCGAGAAGAAGGGGACTTTCACGATCGCCGCCGCGACGACCACCGAGGAAAAGTTGATGGACGTCGTGCTCGAGGCGGGCGCCGACGATCTCGTCCGCGACGACGACGTCTTTCAGGTGACCTGCGTGCCGGCCGCGTTTCCTCAGGTCCAGGATGCCCTCGAAAAGGCCGGCTTGGCCCCGAGCGAATCGAAGCTGGCGATGGTCCCGACGAACACGATCGAGCTGGACGGCAAGAAAGCGGCGTCGTGCCTGAAGCTCCTCGAGGCGCTCGAGGAGCACGACGACGTGCAGAACGTCTACGCCAATCTCACCTTCGACGAGGCGTCGGTCCCCGAGGAGGCGTGAGCCGTTCGGAGCGCGCGGTTCTCGGGGTCGATCCCGGATCGCGCCGCGCGGGATGGGCGGTGCTCGGCGGAACCGCCGACCGACCTCGGCTCGTCGCCTGCGGAGAGATCGCGCTCGCGGCCGGCCTTACCTTCCCGGAACGCCTCGCGACGCTCCACGCCGCGCTCGATCGGGTCGTGAGCGAGCACGCCCCGGTCGAAGCCGCGGTCGAGGCGCCGTTCCACGGCGTCTCGGCGCGCTCGGCGCTGCAGCTGGCTCACGCGAGGGGGGTCGTGCTCGCCGTTCTCGGGGCCGCGGGAATCCCGGTCACGGAATACGCTCCGGCTTCGATCAAGAAGGCGGCGACGGGAAGCGGGCGGGCGGACAAGGGCCAGGTTCAGGCGATGATCGCGCGCCTGGTCCCCGGCGCCGGCTCGGAGCGCGGGCCGGACGTCTGCGACGCGATCGCGACGGCTCTGTGCCATCTCGCCTGCTCGCATGCGCGGGATCGGGTCGCCTCGGCCGCCGGCTCGCGTCCGAGGCCCTGAGCGCTTCCCCGGCCGGGGCCGTGGTACCATGCCGACCCGCGCGGTTCCCGCGCGCGCCATGCACTCATGATCGGTCGACTCGCCGGACAAGTCATCGACGCGCGACCCGACGAGCTCGTCCTCGACGTCGGCGGCGTCGGATATCGGGTGAAGATCCCCCTCAGCACCTTCTACCGCCTCGCCGAAGCCGGCGATGGTCAAGTCGCGCTCCACGTTCACACCCACGTTCGCGAGGACGCGATCCAGCTCTTCGGATTCTGGACGCCGGAAGAGCGCGCGCTCTTCGAGCGATTGATCGCGATCTCCGGCGTCGGCCCGCGCATCGCCCTGGCGGTCCTGTCCGGCGTCGGCGTCCAGGAGCTCGAGGCCGCGGTCCGGGAGTCGGACCGGACGGTCCTCGAGCGGATCCCCGGCATCGGACGCAAGACCGCGGAGCGCGTCTTGCTCGAACTCAAGGATCGCGTGGCCTCGCGGCGCGGACGGCAAACCGTGGTCCCGACCGAGGGGATCGCCGCCCCCGGCTCCGAGACCGCCTCCCTCGAATCGGACGCAACCTCGGCGCTCGTCAACTTGGGCTATTCCGAGGCGTCCGCGTCGGTGGCCGTCGCCAAGGCGCGCCGGGCGCTGGCCTCCGGGGCCTCGATCGAGGACCTGCTCCGCGAGACGCTTCGCGTCCTCTCTTAGGGTGGGGGCCATGCCGGACGACGACCGCCTCATCGAGGGAGCCTCGCGGCCGGAGGACCTGGAGTTCGAGCAGAGCCTTCGGCCACGCTGGCTTCGCGAGTACATCGGGCAGGCCCGGGTGAAGGACAACCTCGGGGTGTTCCTGGAGGCCGCGCGCCGCCGCGCGGAGCCGCTCGACCACGTGCTGCTCTACGGCCCGCCCGGACTCGGAAAGACGACGCTCGCGCACGTGATCGCGAACGAAATGGGAGGCCAGATCCGCGTCACGTCGGGACCGGCCATCGAGCGCGCCGGCGATCTCGCCGCGATCCTCTCGAACCTGTCCGCCGGCGACGTGCTCTTCGTCGACGAGATCCACCGGCTGGGCCGGGCGCTCGAGGAGATCCTCTACCCCGCGATGGAGGACTTCGCGCTCGACCTCGTGATCGGATCGGGGCCCGGAGCCCGCTCGGTGCGCCTCGAGCTCCCACGGTTCACGCTCGTGGGGGCGACGACGCGGGTCGGTCTCCTTTCGGGCCCGCTCCGCGACCGGTTCGGCATCGTCCACCACCTGAGCTACTACGGCGTCGACGACCTGAGCACGATCGTGAACCGGTCGTCGGCGATTCTGGACGCCCCGGTCGATGCCGGCGGGGCGGGGGAGATCGCTCGGAGGTCCCGGGGCACTCCCCGGATCGCCAACAGGTTGTTGCGGCGGGTGCGGGACTTCGCGGTGGTGCTCGAGCGGGCCGAGATCGACGAGGAGGTCGCGGTGGACGCGCTGGAGAGGCTCGAGGTCGACCGCTTCGGACTCGATCGGCTCGACCGCAGGATCCTCCTGACGATCCTCGACAAGTTCCAGGGCGGCCCGGTGGGGCTGGGGACGCTCGCGGCGGCGGTCGGGGAGGACGGCGAGACGCTCGAGGAGATCTACGAGCCGTACCTCATCCAGATCGGGTTCCTCGACCGGACCCCTCGCGGCCGGCGGACGACGCGCGCCGCCGCGGAGCACCTGAGGACGGTCGAGGACCCGGACCGGCTGTTCTGAGGGCGCTCTCCGTCTAGCCTCCGGCGTCGGCGAGCGCGCGCCGCGCGGGCTCGTAGCTCGGGTCGAGCGCGAGCGCGTGCCGAAGCTCCCGCAGGCCCTCCTCGCGCCGGCCGCGCGCGAGGAGGGCGCGCCCCACGACGAAGGCGGTCAGGGCGTCGTCGGGCGCCAGCCGCTCCGCCTCGGCGTAGTGCTCGAACGCTTCGCCGTCGCGCCCCGTCCGGAAGAGCGCGGTCCCGAGCGACAGGTGGGCGTTCGCGTACCCCGGCAGCTCCTCGATCACGCGCCGGTACTCCGGGATGGCGTCGTCCAGGCGGCCTTCGGCGGCCAACAGTTGAGCGCGATTGAATCGCGGCTCGACCGCCCCGGGGTCGATCGCGAGCGCCTGGTTCCACTCGGCCAGCGCCTCGGCCAGGCGCCCACGATCGCGGAGCGCCAGCGCCAGGTCGTTCCTCGGGAGGAGGGCCCGAGGGTTCGCGCGCAGGGCCTCTCGGTACTCCCGCATCGCGTCGTCGGTGCGCCCGGCGTCCCGGAACGCGTTCCCCCGCTGGTAGCGCCACTCGTCGAGGGCGCGCGGGTACGAGACGAGGTCGATCGAGAGGAGCGCCGCGAGCCCGCAGGCGGCGAACGCGGTTCCGGAGAACGCCCGCCAGCTCCGCGCCTTCGCCAGCAGGACGAGCCGGGCCACGGCGACACCGCCGAGCACGAATGCGATCGCCAGGACCGGGACCCGGTAGCGGGCGTTGAAGAAGAACACGCAAAACGTCGCCGCGTAGCCGAGAGCGCATGCGGCCAGGAACAATCCCGCCTCCAGGCGCTGTCGAAACTCCTCCTCGCCGCCGGAACCCGAGCGGGCGGCGCGGACGTCGAAGGCCAGGCCGGCCAGCGCGACGAGTGCCACCGCCAGGACGGCCGGAAACCGGCCCGGAAGGCGGCGTAGCGTCGGCGAGGCCTCCCGGGACAGGTCGACGTCGCGATCGCCGACCTCGCGCGGCCCGAAGAACAGCGCGATCCGGGTCAGCGTCAGCCGGGCGAACCGCGCGGGATGGTCCACGATCCAGTCCCGCCCCCTCGCCGCCCAGATGCGCGAGGCCTCGGCGTACCGGAGGGGCCGCCCGACCTCGCGAACGAGGCCTCGGATCAACAGCGGGTAGTCGAAGCAGGTCCATCCCGCCTGTCCGGTCAATCGCAGGACGTCCGGGACCCCGGCCTGGACGCCGTCGGAAGCGGCGTTGTTCCCGATCCAGAAGTTGATGCCGCCGTTGGCGGACACCAGGACCCAATCTCCCGACACCGCGTGATTGCGCAGCGCCACCGGTGCCAGGGCGAGCACGGCTCCGGCGCCGAGCGCGAGCCCGACCCGCGCCGCCTCCCGGCGCGAGGTCCGGCGACCCACCGTCCATAGCAGCCAGGCCGCAGCGACGGGGGCGAGCGCGAGGGCATTCGGCCGGACGGCGCCGAGAGCGCCCAGGAGCCCCCCCGCGACGATCGCGCGCCACGAGGACGGGCGGTCCGCCGTGCGGAGCACGACGAGGAGGGCCGCGAGCGTCAGGGTGGTCAACAGGGTCGCATCGAGCAGCTCTCCTTCGAAGAAAATCATCGTCCACGACGTGGCGAGCCCCGTGGCGGCGGCCAGTCCGGCGATCGGCCCGCCGATGCGCCGGGCGAGCAGGAAACCGAGCCCGGCGCTAAGAAGGCCGAGCCCGAACTGAAACCACCGCGCCGCCGCCGGATCTCCGCCCGACACCCGGTAGACGAGCGCGAGCGTGTACGGGTAGCCGGGCGGCCTGAAATACGGAGTGGTCCGAATCTCCGGGTCGTGCCGGTGGGGCGGGACCGCCCAGTCGCCGCTCGCCAGCGCACGGGCCCAGTAGTCGTGGAGCTCGGCGTCCAGGATCGGACGGACGTACAACGGATCGGACTTCAAGTCGCGGAAGTACAGCCCCCGGAGGAGCGCTCCGAGGGCCAGGATCGCGACGAAAGCGGTGAGCGTCCATCGCGTCGGCCGGGCGAGGGTCGGGAAGGCCACGACGAGGAAGGCTGGCGCGAGCCGCGACCGGCGCCAAGGCACAAAAATGGGAGGGGCCGAAGC
>JBGQLU010000196.1:0-6463 GCA_041500265.1 Acidobacteriota bacterium
CAGACGTCGTCGACCTTGAGGTCGCGGCCGAGGGCGGCCCCGTAGCCGAAGAGGTCGCGGCGCGCCGCGGGGCCGATCACGCACACCTGGGCGTGATCGAGCTCGTCCTTGCCGTCGAGGAACCGGCCTTCCTTCACCACCAGGTGGGTGAGCTCCGCGTGGCGCCAGGAGACTCCGTACACCTTCGCCTTGGTCTTGGTGCCGGCGGCGAGAATCTTGTACGCCTCGATCTCGATCTTCCCGGCGACCGTATCGACTCCGGGGACGGCGTCCTTGATCGCCTGCGCGTCCCGCCACGAGAGGCCCTGGGATTTCTTCCGGACCTCCTCGAGCTCGTCGTCCTTCATCTCCTTCGAGCGGAGGAGCACGTTCCTCACGCCGAGGCGCACGATCATCACGAGCGCCTGGCGCTCCGCGCCGGCGCCGATCGAGAGCATCGCGATCACCGCGCCGACGCCGAAGATCATCCCGAGCATCGTCAACGCGGACCGGAGCTTGTGTGCCGCGAGGTTCTGGAGAGCGCTCTCGAGGGACTCCGGGAGCGTCATCGCCCCCCTCCGATCGCCGTTGGCGACCCCGCGCCCGCCGAGCGCGCGGCCTCTCTCGTCCCCGCCGCGGCCGCGGTCGGGTCGGCGAGCGCCACGACCTCGCCTTCGGAGAGCCCCTTCTCGATGACGACACGGCCGACGGCGGCGGGCCCGAGGGTGACCTCGACCGGGGTGAAGCCCGACCCTTTCTTCCGCCAGACGATCTTCTTCCCGTCCTTCTCGAACACGGCGTTCCGGGGGACGCTGAGCGCGGCCGGCCTCGCATCGAGGGAGAGCACCGCGCGGACCCGCTCCCCCGGCTTCATCGACGTCGGGTCGGTCGTCTTGAAGGCGAGCGCCGTTCCGAAGTACTGCACCGGAATCCACCCCTCACGGCGCTTCGCGAGCGTATCGACCTTCTGAATCGTCGCGTCGTAGACGACCCCCGGGTGCGCCTCGATCGTGACCTTCGCGGGCAGGCCGGGAGTCAGCCCCCCCGCATCCGCTTCGAGAACGAAGACGCGCGCCTGCAACGTTCCCAGGTTCGGAATCTCCGCCACCGACTCGCCCGGCCAGACGGAATCCCCCACCTTGGTGATCTCTCCCCGCCAATCCCGCTGGTAGACGAGGATGCCGTCGTGAGGGGCCTTGATCTCGAGCGCGTCCAGCCCCTTCTTCGCCCGGTCGATCGAGATTCCGGCCTTCCTCCGCTCGATGTCGATGAGGTCCAGATCGACCTTGGCGAGCGACTGCCGGACCTTGCGCGTCGCGTCGGCGGTGTCGATCCGCTGGGTCGCGAGCGTCCGGTCGATCTGGGACCGGATGATCTCCTGGCGCGAGAAGACGTCGGGATCGTCGATCTTGTAGCGGTTGGCGGCGGCGAGCTCCTCCCGCGCTTGCGCGCCGTCGCGCTCCAGGTTCCGGATCGTGCCGCCGGTCTCGGCGCGCGTTCCCGCCATCCGGCTCTCGGCGGTCGATCGATCGGACTCTCCGTCGCGGAGGCTCTTTTCCATCTCGGTCGGATCGAAGCGGACCACGACGTCTCCCGTTTTGACCGACGTGCCGTCGGGGACCAGCCATGCGACCTTCAGCGCTCCTTGCGCGTCCAGGGGCGCCGCGACCGGCGTCGCCTCGGCGGTCTCGAGGTTGCCCTCGGCCAGGATGCGCCGTTCGAACGGAGCCGCGGTGACAGTTACGGTCGGAACGGACGTGCCGCCGCGGGATCGTGCGAGCCACGGAACGGCCGCGATCACGACGACGGCTCCGACACCCGCGGCGAGCGTGCGGCCCCGGATCATCGCCCGCCCCCGTCCGGCGCGCCGAGGTCGCGGCGAGCGACCCGGTCGCCGGAATCGAGCCCCCGCTTCACCTCGACCGACAGCTCGCTGCGCGCGCCGAGCTCCAGGAGGCGGCGCTCGAACCCCAGCGCGGTCTTGCGGTAGGCGACCGGCCCGTCGTCGGTAGGGAACACCGCGTCCGACGGTACGAGAAGCGCTCCCGGAACGCGCCCCGTCTCGGCGGTTCCGCGGAAGCGCATCCCGGGGCGCATCTTCCTCGGGTCCGTGGCATCCAGGGCCACGTCGAGCTTCATGACCTTGAGGGGGTTCCGCCACGACTCGCGCTGCACCGTGCTCCAGATCGACGCGATCTTCCCGGTGAATTCGACGTCCGGATGCGCGTCGAGCCGGAACCGGACCTTCTGCCCGACCGCGATCCTCCCCGCGTCGGACTCGTCCACCTGCCCCTCGGCCCGCATCGCCGTGAGGTCGGGGATCTCGAGGATCCTCGCCCCTCGCCAGACCGAGTCTCCGACCTTCTTCTTCTCGTCCCGCCAATCGTTCGCGTAGACGACGGTGCCGGCCCGGGTCGCCTTGACGGACATGCTCGAAACGGCGTCCTGGATCTCGCGCACGCGCCGATCCGCGGCGTCCTTCTGGGCGTGCAGGGCGGCCAGCGCCACCCGATCGGCGCGGGACTGCGCCTCGATCTTCGACTTCAGGTACTCGATCTGGCGCGTCGCGTCCTCGAGCTCGAGGCGCGCCTCCTTCAGCTCCTGGCTCTTGACCAGCTCCGGAGGAACGTCCAGGGCCAGCTCCGCCTTGCTCCGGCGCGAGGTGGCCTCGGCGAGCTGGAGGACGTTTTCGTTGCGGGCGACCTCGGCGTCCTTCTCGCGCTTCTCGATCCGCTTCGCCGCCGATTCCCCCTCGGCCCGTTTCTCCTGGAGCTTCCGCTCGAGCTCGCTGGTGTCGAACCCAAGGACCGGTGTCCCCGTTTTCACGTCCTTTCCTTCGGGGGCCATCATCGCGATCTTGAAGTCCCAGACGTCCGGAACCTGGGGTGGGCCGACCGCCTCGCTCACCACCGCTCTCAAGGTCCCCGTGACCTCGGCCGTCAGAACGAGATCCCCTCGCTCGACTTTCCCCCAAACCTCATCGGGAAGGGCTTCGCGTTCGAAGGCCCACCACGCCGCGCCGGCGGCGAGGGCGCCGCCCGCCCAGGCGAGAGCCCGGCGCCGGGTCATCCGCCGCTCCTCAGGCGATCCTGGTCGTGGAGGCCGTCCAGCACGACGCACGCCTCGTCGTTGCAAGGGCCCAGCTTGACGTCGACCGTCCCTCCGGAGGCGAGGCGGGCGCGGGGCGCGCTTCCGCCAAAGTCGATCCCGGCCCGCGGGGCGAGCAGGACGTCGTCCTTCCGCGGCCCTAGGACGTCGACCTTCACCGACATCCCGGGGCGCATCCGGTCGGGGTCCGACGCGTCGAGATCGACGCGGACGGTGTAGATCCGGCGAAGCGACCGCCGCCCGTCGGCCTGCGCGACCGGCATGATGTCGGCGATGCGTCCCCGGAACGTCCGGTCGGGGTACGCGTCGAGGGTGCAGGTGGCCGGAAGCCCGGGGGCGATGCGCCCGTCGTCGACGTCGCTCAGCTTCGCGGAGACTCGCATCTTGGCGAGATCGGGGAGGCTGACGACCGGGAGCCCAACCCAGACCGAATCGCCGACCTGGAACTTCCGCCCCTCCATCGGGCTGTCCGCCACGACGAGGATGCCGTCGCGCGGAGCGGTCAGGACCATGCCGTCCATCGCCAGGCGGGCGGCGTCGAGCTCGCGTCCGGCCTTGTCGACCGCGATTCGCTTCTGAGTCGCCGACTCCTTGGCCGACTTCTCTTGCGAGGCGAGATCTTCGTTCGCCTTCGCGAGCTCGGTCTCGGCCTTCTTGAGGGCCAGCTGGTTGTCCTGCCATTCCTTGCCGCGCAGGAACTCGACGGGAATGGCCGCGGCGATCCGGGCCTTTTCGACCGCGATCGACCTTTGCTCGACCTGGAACTCCTTGTCCGCGTGCTGGGCCGCGGCGTCGGCTTCCGCCTGCTCGAGATCGCTTTGGGCCTGATCGGCCTGCAGCTGCTTTTCGCCGAAGTCGCTCGCGAACGCGGCCGTATCGAACTCGACCACCTTCTGGCCGGCCTTGACCACCGACCCCTCGGCCTCGAGCCACCGGATCGTCGTCTGCCAGTTCGGGATCCGCGGGACGACCAGGCTCACCGCGGAGACGGCCTCGAGCTCGCCGGTCAGGAGAAACCGGGATTCGAACGCCCCCCGGCGAACGGTGAGATCGGCGGGGGCTCCCACCGCGGGAGCCTTGACCGGCCCGGCGTGCCCCGCCGAACACCCCCCCGCCGCGACCGCTCCCCCCGCGATCGCGACCGCAGCCGCGAATCTCGCCCCCCTGCCGAAACAGAAGGCCCGGTTCATTCGTTCTCCTGGTGCGACGGTTCCCTGCCTTGGGTGAGGCAAGTATCTCCGTGGGTCTCGCGGGCGTCAAACAAGGGTCGTCCTCGGGAAGGCCCAGGAACCGGCGACAGGGCTCAGACGTATTACGGAGGGATAGCGGGAATCGTCCAGTTCCCGTACCGTCCCAAGGGGGGAGCGCCCCATGCGCAAGGTAGTGAAGATCCTGATCGGCCTGGCCGTCCTCTCTCTCACCGTGCTCGGCGCTTACGCCTGGCTCCAGCGGCGCGACGGCGCGGACGACGGCCTCAAGAAGGTCGAGGTGACGGTCGGATCGATCACCGACAAGGCGGTGGCCGTCGGGAAGATCGAGCCGCGGCTGAAATTCCACGTCAAATCCAAGATCTCGGGAATCGTGAAGCGCTGCAGCGCCCAGGTCGGCGACCCCGTGCGGACCGGCGACGCGCTCTTCGAGATCGTCCCCGACCCGACCCCCGCCGAGCGGGTCGAGGTCGAGCGCCGCCACGAGCTGGCCCAAAGCACGTACGACCGGGCCGCCGCCGAAATGGACCGCGCCGACCAGCTCTCCCTGTCGGGGATCCTCTCGAAGGGAGACTACGACCTCAAGAAGGAAGCGTTCGAACAGGCTCGGATCCAGCTGGCCCAGGCGAAGGACAACCTGGACCTCGTCCGCAACGGGCGGATCCTGGGCGGCGGCGTCGGGCTCGAGTCGATCGTGAGGGCCCCCGCGGCGGGGACGCTCCTCGAGCGGCTCGCCAATCCGGGCGATCCGGTCGTTCCGCTCACCTCGTACCAGGCGGGGACCGACCTCGCGACGATCGCCGACATGAGCGATCTGATCTTCAAGGGGACGGTCGACGAGATCGACGTGGGCAAGCTGAAGGTCGGTCTTCCGACCCGCCTCCGGATCGGCGCCCTACCGGACATGACGGTCACCGGGACGCTGGCCCGCATCGCCCCGCAGGCGACCGAAAAGGACAACGCCAAGCTCTTCGAAGTCGAGATCGAGCTCGACCCCGGCCAGAAGGCGGTGCTCCGGGCCGGCTACTCCGCCAACGCCGACGTCGTCATCAAGGAGAAGAAGGACACGCTCCTGATTCCGGAGCGCGTGATCACCTTCGAGGACGCCGGGAAGAAGGCGTTCGTCGAGATCCCGGGGAGCGGTCCCAAGGCCCCGCCCAAGAAGGTCGAAATCCAGACCGGCCTGTCGGACGGGCTCAACTGCGAAGTCCTCTCGGGCCTGAAGAAGGGGGATCTCGTCGTCCAGCGTCCGCCGAAGGAAGTCTCGGACTTCTAGTCGCCATGGCGTTCTTCCTCCAGTTGAAGCAGCTCTTGCGCGACTTGCGCTCGCAGAAGATGCGCACCTTCATGACGACCTTCGGGATCGTCTGGGGGACGACGGCGGTCAGCCTTCTACTGGCGTTCGGGCAGGGGTTCCACAAACAGCTGTACAAGAGCTCCGCCGGTCTCGGCGAGAATATCTGCATCGCCTGGCCGTCCCGGACGTCGATTCCCTTCCAGGGGCTCGGCCGGGGGCGGCAGATCCGGATGGACGAAGACGACATGGCGCTCATCGCCGCGCGGGCGGACGGTCTCGAGGCGATCTCGAGCGAGTACGAGTCGAGCTTCAGGGTCCAATACGGCGAGAAGACCCTGGCCGCGGACGTTCACGGCGTGACGCCGCAGTGGGGACGGATGCGATCGATCGCCGCCCAGGAGGGGGGACGATTCATCGATCCGCTCGACTGGGACGGCCGCCGCCGCGTCGCCTTCCTCGGCAACGACCTCGCGACCTCGATCTTCGGATCGGACGATCCCGTCGGGAAGTCGATCCGGATGAACGGCTCCCCGTTCCTCGTGATCGGGGTCATGGTCAAGAAGGACCAGGACTCGAGCTACTCGGGACGGGACAAGGACAACATCCTGATCCCCGGGTCGACGTTCCGCGCCCTGACGGGGCAGAAGTACGTCGACGAGTTCATCTTCCGCGCCGCGAAGAGCGGGGACACCGACCGCCTGAAGGCGCAGGTCCTCGAGATCGCGGCCGCCAAGCACCGCTTCGACCCGAAGGACAAGGAAGCGATCGGGATCTGGGACACGACCGAACAGTTCAAGTTCATCAACACCTTCATGCTCGCCTTCCGGTCCTTCCTGGGGATCGTCGGCTCGCTCACGCTGGTCGTCGGCGG
>JBGQLU010000197.1:0-6449 GCA_041500265.1 Acidobacteriota bacterium
CGAACACCGGGCTGGCCACCTGCGTGGCCTGCACGAACATCACCGCCACGCTCACGGCAACACCCTCGACGTCCTCCGGCCCTGGTCAAATCGTCACGCTCGATGCGAGCGGATCGTCGATGGACGCCTGCCCGAACGGCGTGTCGCAGTACCAGTTCTGGACGGACGACAACAACGACGGCGTGATCGGAAACCCCGGGGACACCCTGCTCCGGGATTACTCCGACAACGCCAAGTTCGTCGATGCGCCGGCCGTCGACACCGACTACGGGGTCGCGGTCCGTTGCTCCTCTCAACCTCACTGCGACGGCGCCTTCGGCGGCGGGAACGCGGCCGCGGTTCACGTGCCGGTCATCTGCCCGGCCGTGCACGCGCCCGGCGGCGCGGAGAAGGAGCACAACACAGGCGGCCCGACGTGCGCCTACCACACGTACAGCATGAGCAAGGTCAAAGTGTGCAATTTCAGCCTCGCCAATTGCGATCCCACCACCATTCCCCCCGGCGATGCGACTTGCGCGGCGGGTGCCGGGGGGGTCTGCACCCCCTCCGTCAAGATGTTCTGGAATCAAGCATTCGGAGCCGATAAGATCGACGCGATCAAGGTCGATCTCACTCAACTCCGTGCCAACGTCCCAGTACCCGTCATCAACCCGCCTCCCATGGGGGTGCCCTGGTCGATCAATGGGACCACGCTGCTCCCAGCACCCACAGTCCTTGGGTGCCTCCTAACCAACTCGAACACCACCGGACACTGCAGGGGCAATCACAATGTGTGCGGCAAGAACGGCGCCGCCCCCGTCTGCGCTTTCCCGGACAGCTGCGACCAACAAGCGGGACCAACTTCGGCGGTTTTCGACGTGGGCCAGAACGACCCGCCGGCAGGACATCACATCCTCTACCTGATCAAGAACGAAAAGTGCCAGGGTTGCAACCAGACAGCCAGTTGGGGCGATCAGTCCGGGAACGGCGTCTGCAGTATCAGCGGCATCGGCCCCTGTAATATCGGTGCCCTCAACGTTGGCTGCAACCCCGCCACCGGGATCTGCGTTCTTCCTCGGCGCGATGGAGGGCTCGGGCTGGATAGAGACGAGGCAGGAACGTGCACCGTTGGCGGGGCGTTCTGCAATGCCGCCAACCCCTGCGCTGGTGGGACTGGACCGTGCGTGGGTGACAACGGTGGCGGAAAGTGCAACATCACCGGGACTTTCTGCATCGGCAATCCCGGTCCAGTGGGCACAGGGTGCCCGGGCGCGGGAGATACCTGTAATCTCCCCAACGGGAATCAGCCCAACATGTGCAACTAGTCGTTCCGTAACACACTGAGAGGGAGGGGCTTCGGCCCCTCCCTTTTTCTTGGTGTCCTAGGGAGTGCGCCATCGAAACTATCGGCGATCGCTCGGATGTGCACGCGGTACCACGTGGCTCTGGGGTACCACCGAGATTGAACGGGCAACTTAGCCAGGCGGGGAAGGTAATGGGAGCGGTGACATCGGTCGATGAGTCGGCGCGGGGCGGTGGTCGGGACGCTCTCGTGCCCACGCGAGCGCCGCTGGGAGCGGGCATGCGGACCGGCGGTCACACCTCGTGGCTCGCACTTCGTCGAGAGATCAGCGATGTACCCCTACGCGACGCGCTTAGGCGAGACGATCCGGCCGGCAAGCCGTCGAAGGGTTGGTCCGTCTCCTTAGATAGAGCTCTCTGG
The DNA here is from genome assembly GCA_041500265.1 of Acidobacteriota bacterium. Classification (GTDB taxonomy): domain Bacteria; phylum Acidobacteriota; class Polarisedimenticolia; order Polarisedimenticolales; family DASRJG01; genus DASRJG01. Next base: position 1,703 of record JBGQLU010000197.1, read on the forward strand.
AGAGCGTGCTCCGAGCCGACAAAGGTCGCCGTTCCCTACGCATGAAAACCTCCAGGCGCGAGATCTCCGGCCTCGATACTCCTCGCGCCCACCCGTGGACCGAAGCCGCGTCGAATTCCGATAGCCGGTACTACGATCTCAAGGCCCAGCCGCAGCTCGTGCGGACGTCGCTCGAAGACTTCACGCCGTGGAGCGGCCGTGGGGCCGTGGAAACGTTCTATCGGCTGCTCGACTGGCTCAACGCTCCGGGCGGCGCGCTCGAGTCGAACGACTGCGAGTTCACCGGGCCGCACGACAACCCGAGCCCGCAGTTCCACAAGGCGCAGGAGTGCAGCGGCCGGCTGATGATTCTTTACCGCAACCTTCTTCACAACCTGTCGTATCCCCGCGTGGAGTGGCTCGAGAACGCGATGCATCGCCACCTCGCGGAGATCGATCCGGAATTCGAATGGGGTGTCGTCGGCACGACGATCATGCGCACGCAGTACGTCGAGCTTCCTGTTCCGGACGAGAGCCAAATGGGATATCAGCTGATGATCTCGTTCTGGGCGTGGGGCGACACAGAAGACGAAACGATGGCCCACCTCGATCGCCTCTTCGGGAACCTCTCCCGGGCTCTGCACGAGGCATCGGCGCGGATCGCATGAAGGGGATGAACCAACTCGGAGGGCCGGAACGGTTCCCGGCCCTTCACGACCGACCGGCGACGTTCGTCGACGCGGCGGCGAGGAAGCTGGGACAACGCTCCAAGAACGCCTACGCCCGTTCCAGAGGATCGTCTGGCACATCGCGGCGTGAATCGGCGCGTGCGGCGCCTCCGAAACGGCCTCCGTTCTTGTCAACCGCTCCCTGAGCGAGTACAACTCGATCTGGCCAAGGAGGCGTGTATGATCAAGAACATGGGGACCGCGGATCGCGTCATCAGGACCGTGCTGGCGGTAGTGATCGGCGGGCTCTACTTCACAGGGCGCATCAGCGGGACCGTCGCGATCGTGGCCCTGGTCTTCGCGGTGATGTTCGTCCTGACCAGCGCGGTCGGAGTGTGCCCCGGCTACCTGCCCTTCCGCTTCTCGACGCGCGGGAAGTAAGCCGGCGGGCCCTCCGGACCTCGCGTCGCGCATCCCGCCTCGTTCCGTGGGGGGCCAACTCGCTCTTCACGCTTTCGGAGAGCTTGTCCGCGCCCGCCAGGAGGAGGCTGACCTTCGTCTCCAATCCTCGCAGGAGACAGGACGGGAAACGAGTGGCACAATAGCCCGCAGCCAGTCGAGAGCGGGGGCGCCATGCAGGGTACCTTTCGAATCCTGAGCCGATTCGGCGTCGGAATGGCGTCGATTTGCGCGAGCGTCGCGGGCCTGTCGTCTGCGGCCGATCCGCCCATCTTCTCGAACCGCGTTTACGCCGTACCCGGTGAGAATTACTTCATCAAGGCGGGAGACTTCAATGGCGACGGCCTTCCGGACGTCGCCACGACGAATTCCAATACGCACGACCTCTCGGTGCTCTTCGGCGACGGCCGGGGCGGTCTCGCGCCCGAGATTCGGGTCGACGTTCCGTACGGCCCGTTCGCCGTCGGGGACTTCAATCGCGACGGCTTCGACGATCTCGCGGTCGTGAGCTACGCCACCGACGAGGTGGTCGTCCGCATCGGGCACGGAGACGGCACGTTCGGGGAGCCGATGCCCGTTCCGGTCGGCGATGGTCCCAGAGACATCGTCGCCGCGGATTTCAACGGCGACGGCATCGTCGACTTGGCCGTGACGAACTTCGCATCCGGCGACGTTTCGGTCCTGCTCGGGCGCGGCGATGGGGCGTTCCTTCCCGAGATGCGCTCTCCGGTGGGCCCGGGCCCGAACGCGTTGACGGCCGGAGAGTTCAACGGCGACGGCCGTCGCGACCTGGCGGTCTTGATCTCTCCGTCGTCGGAGATTTCCATTCTCCTGGGAGTCGGGGACGGAACGTTCGACGCGGGGAGCCTCGTCTCGAACGGGGCGTATCACAGGGCCATCGCGTCCGGCGACCTGGATGGAGATGGGCGCGACGAGCTGGCGACCGCCGACAGCCTCGAGGCCTCCGTCTTCCCGAACGCCGGTGACGGCACGTTCGGGAAAGCGGTGACGTACTATCCGGGAGGAGATGTCGTCTTCCAGGTCGCCATCACCGACGTGACCGGCGACGGCAAGCGAGACCTCATCGAATCCGCGCACGGTGGGGCGGTCTTCCCCGGCCGCGGGGACGGAACGTTCGGACCACGTGCGACGTTCGGTGGCGGGCCTCTCCCCTTCGGCTTCGCCGTCGGCGACTTCGATCGCGACGGGAAGGAGGATCTTGCGACGGCGAACGGATATCGGTCCAGCGTGTCGGTGCTTCTCGGGAACGGCGACGGAACCTCCGGCACGCGCTTCGGCGTGGGTCGCTTCCCGCTCGGGATCGCGCGGGCCGATTTCGACGGCGACGGCCGCTCCGACCTGCTGACGTTCAACGAGGACTCGGGCGACGTCTTCGTGCTCCTCGGGACGGATCGCGGAGGATTCGCGCCCGAGCGCAGGACCCGGGTCGGCGCGATCGCGCCGGGAGTCTTCGCCGCGGGCGATCTCGATGCCGACGGCCGCCAGGACGTCGCCGTCGGGGACTGGTCCCTCCGGCAGGTGCAGCTGGCGTATGGGAAGGGGGACGGTACCTTCGATCCGATCGTTCCGTTCCTCCCGAGCGCACGACCGAATTCGCTCGCCATCGGGGACGTCGACGGCGACGGCAAGGCGGACCTCGTGTTCTCCGTCGGGACCGACACGATCGAGGTCGACCTTTCTCTCGGCGGGGGGGCGTTCGCCCCGCCGATCCTCTCGCGGGTCGGCGAAGCAGGATATCTTCGCCTGACCGATTGGAACGGCGACGGGCACACGGACCTCGTGGTGACGAGCGTCGGGAGGAACCGCGCCGCGGTCTTGCTCGGCGACGGTGCCGGTGGATTCCAGGAGGTCTGGAAGGACGCCTTCTCGCTCGACCAGACCGTGTACGCGACGAGCGGGGACGTCGACGGCGACGGCATCGTCGATCTCTTGATGGCCGGATCCGGGGGATTCTCGGTCAGCCTCGGCCGGGGGGACGGCACGTTCGGACCGCAGACCCCTTACGAGACGGACGGTTACTCTTCGTTCGCGGTCGTGGGGGACTTCAACGGCGACGGCCTCCCGGACGTCGCGACGACGTTCAGTGGTGACGACATCGGCGTGTTCCTCGGGACCGGCGGCGGAGCCTTGACGCTCCAAGGACGCTACGACGGCGGCAACGAGGAATCGGACGCGGTCGTCGGCGACTTCGACGGCGACGGGAAGCTGGACCTGGCGATTGCGGCCTCGTTCTCCGAGGTCGTCACGGTCCTCTTCAATCGATTCGATCGGGAGCCGGTGGCCCGGGCCGGGGCCGACCAGGTGCTCGAATGCGACGGCGGGCTCACGGCTACCGCGCATCTCGATGGCTCCTCGAGCTCCGACGCCGACTCGACTCCGGGCACGAACGACGACATCGCCGGCTACGCGTGGTCCGAGGGAAGCTCCGCACTCGCGTCCACTATGACGGCGTCGGTGCCGTTCCATCTCGGCGCTCACGACGTCACCCTGGCCGTCACCGACAAGGCGGGAGCGACCGAAATCGATCACACGCTCATCACCGTTCAGGACACCAAGCCTCCGATCGGAGCGATCGTCGCCCCGCCCGCCAAGTCGTGCTTCGGCCCTGCGGCGCTCCCGGTCATCGTGACCGACGACATCACCGACGTCTGCGATCCGACGGTTCTCAGGAGCTACGATCCGGCGCCCGGGCCCTCGTACTCCCGGCACGGCGACTACCACGTCACGTTGACCGCGAAGGACACGTCGAGCAACGCCGCGACGGCGGCGGTGGACTTCACGATTGACACGAAGCCCCCGGTTGTCGAGCTGTCGAGCCCGCCCGAGCACGCGCTGCTCATCCCGAGCGGTGTCCCGTTCAGCGTGGTGTTCCGGGCCGGCGATGACGACGGCGCAGCCGGAGGCGTCGTCCACGAGGTCGTCAAGCTGCAAGGCTGCACGATCTACGACGGCCTGACGTACGGCAATCGCGACGGACTTCTGTCCGACGAGAGTCTCGCCGTGACCGGGACGGAGTTGTGCCGGCTTGCGGCGGCGTGCGGTTTCACGACGCTCTCGCAGCCGGAGCTTCGGGTCGAGGCAACCGATTGCGGCGGGAACGTGGGCGTCGCGTCGCACCGGTTCGCGGGGAGTATCGCGCTGCGGCCGGGGCTGTGCGGGAACTGACCGGCTCTCACTTCGACAAGAACGCCTCGACACGCGAGAGGAACGGGCCCGGCTCTTCGCAGAACGGGAGGTGTCCGCTCTTCTCGAACACCGCCAGCTCCGAGTGCGGGATCGCCTGGTGGATCGCCCAGGCGACCGACGGCGCGACGTTGAAGTCGTAGCGGCCGGTCACGACGAGCGTCGGGAAGGCGAACTTCGGAAGCTCGGGGTTCAGGTCGAAGCGCTGGAGGTCGGCCCAGACGGCCTTGTTGACCTTTTGCCGGTAGACGAACGACGACGAGCGGGCCATGAAGGCGTCGCGCGCTCGCGGCGTGTAGAAGAGCATCGTCATGTATTCGTGGAGGTCGGCGGATATCCCTTTCTGGTCCCCCAGCTCGACGGCGAACGCCAGCCCGTCCTCGCGCGCGGTCGTCTCGGGGTAGATGTTCTTGAAGAGGAAGACCGTGTCCTGGATC
>JBGQLU010000198.1:0-6320 GCA_041500265.1 Acidobacteriota bacterium
ATCCGGGCGCACCTGATGAACGGGGGCGACATCATCTTCATCTCGATCACCGAGCCGTTCATGGTCTACATGAAGGCGTCGGCGATCGCGGCGCTCTTCCTCGCCGCGCCTTTCATCCTCTGGCAGCTCTGGGGATTCGTGGCGCCCGGTCTCTACAAGAAGGAGCTGCGCGCGACCGGCGTGTTCATCGTGCTCGGGTCCTTCTTCTTCGTGGCGGGAGGCGCGTTCGGGTACTACGTGGCGATGCCCGCCTGCGCCAACTGGCTGATCTCGCTGGGAGCGCAGTTCAAGGCGCAGCTCACCCTCGAGTCCGCGTTCGACTTCGAGACGCGCATGATCGTGGGGGCCGGCGCCGTGTTCGAGATGCCGATCGTGATCCTGCTGCTCGCGCGCTTCGGCATCGTGACGCCCGGGTTCCTCCTGCGTCACCTCCGGGTCGCGATCCTCGTGATCGCGATCGTGGCCGCCGTCGTCACCCCCTCCGGGGACGCGCTGACGATGAGCATCTTCGCCGCGCCGATGGTCGGCCTCTACCTCCTCGGCGTCGGTTTCGCGTGGCTCGCGACGCGAACGCGAAAGCCCGCCTCGCCGTGAGCTGGCCGCCTCCTCCGGCGGGATTTGCGCGGCGCGACGGGGAGCAGCGAGCCTTGTACGCGTCCGACGCCGACGTCGAGGATCTTCTCGCCGGCGGTTTCGATCGGCCGGAGACCTGGGAGCGGGCACTCGCGGGACGGGGAGTCGCCTCCGGGCGCGGCGCGACGGCGGTGGTCGCCCGCGGGAGCGGCGCGTCGTGGCGTCTGAAGCGCATGAGGCGCGGCGGCGCCGCGGCACCGCTCTGGAGGGACCGGTACCCGTCGGCGGGCCGCCTGGTCGCGATTCTTTCGGCATCCTCGGAGGCGCTGTCGCGCGGCATCGCCGGCTCGGCACCGGTGGCGCTGCTCGTCACGCGCGGGTCCGCGGGGCTCGTTCGCGGCTTCATGGCGTTCGAGGAGATCGACGGCGCCCAAGATCTCGCGAGCCGATTGAAGGGTCGCACCCTTACGCGGGAGGATCTCGCCGCGGCCATGGGCGCGATCCGGCGCTTGCACGACCGCGGGATCGTGCACCCCGACCTGAACCTCGGCAACGTGCTGGTCCGGCCGCGAGGGGCCGCCGTGGAAGCGTTCCTCATCGATCTCGACGGGGCCACTTTGGGAGCCCGCCCGGTGTCCTTCGGGCGCCGGCAGGCCGCGATCCGGCGGATCGAGCGATCCTGCGCGAAGATCTCGGGGTCGGCGGCACCGCTCGGGCCGGGGAGCGAGGATCTCTGGTACGAGCTGTACGCGGGCGGCGACGCCGCCCTCGCGCGCCGCCTCGCCCGCGGGCGCGGACTGGGGCGCGTGGCACTTCGCTGGCATCGCGCTTCCTGGAGGAACCTCCCCCGATGAGCAGGTCGCGACTCGACATGATGAAGGAGATGGTCGCCAAGGTCCCCGACGACGCCCGCGCGCGCTACTTCCTGGCGCACGAGCTCTTCCGCGTCGAGGATTGGGGCGGCGCGGCCGAACAGTACGACGCCTATGTGCGCCTGGCTCCCGGGGACGAAGGAGCCGCGCTCAAGAACCTCGGCCTCTGTTACGAGCGGCTCGGCCGGCCGGAGGACGCCGCGGCGTCGTACCGGCGGGGGATCGAGGTCGCGAAGGCGCACGGCCACGACGGGCTGGCCTCGGAGATCGGATTCCTGCTCGACGAGCTCGACGCCTAGCCGTCCTCCCGGGGCTTCGCGAGGATCGCGTCGATCGCGCTCGAGACGTCCCCGCCTCCCAGACCGTCGAAGCCGGCCGCGGCGCGGTCCTTGGACTTGATCCCCGTGTACGACCGTCCGGGCGGCCACAAGGAGACGCGAGGGACTCCCCACGGCGCGTTCACCTGCGGGTCCGTCGGACCGTAGATCGCGACGACCGGGCAGGAGACGCCGCAGGCGAGGTGGAGAGGGCCGGAATCGCCCCCCACGAACACGCGCGCGGAGGCGAGAAGGGCGGCCAGGACCTTCAGCGAGGTCGGGGGTGCGACGCGCGCGAGCCCCGCCGAAGCCTCGACCACGCGGGCGGCGTCCGCGTCCTCATCGGGACCGTGCACGACGATCGGGACGATGCCCCGGGCGGAGAGCGCGCGGGCCGCCGCGGCGAACAGGGCCGCCGGCGGCTTCTTGTAGGCCTGGCGGCGGCTGGCTCCCGGATTGAGGATGGAGAACTCCCGCTCTCCGGCGATCGCCCGCGCGATCTCGCCGGCCTCCTCACGATCGCGAGCGCCGATGATGAGGCCGGCGTCGGGCACCGGATCGACCGGGGCCCCCAGGGCGCGAACGAGGTCCAGGTTCCGCTCCAGACGCGGAGTCCGCCGGTCGCCGGACGGGACGCGGATCGTGGTGAAGAGCCGGTTCGCTTCCTTCTGCTGGTGGCCTTCGAAGCCCAGGCGGACGGAGGCGCCGGAGAGGCGGCCGATCAGGCCGCTGCGCAGGTCGCCGTGGAAATCGAGGACGAGGTTCGCTCGCAGCCCGCGGAGCTCGGAGAGGATGCGTCGCGCCGAGATCCCCAAGGACGGCCACGCAAGGGGGGAGCGCGCCTGCGCTCGGAGTGCTCCGCGGGGGAGGGCGATCACGCCGTCGAGATCGGGGTGGTCGGCCAGCAGCTGGGTCCACGGATCCCACGCAATCCAGTGGATTCGCGCGTCCGGGAGGGCGAATCGGAGAAGGCGCACCGGCGGCAGCGTGCGCACGATGTCTCCCATGGCCCCGAGGCGGACGACGAGGATCGTCAGGTCCCGGCCATGATCTTCGATCGCCCGGCGCAGCGAAGCGGGAAGCTCGATCACGGCGCGAGTATAGGGGGGCCCTTGCCTCCTCGGCGGCGCGCGGTGTACAACGCCCTCCTCGCCCGGGGGAGATCGCGATGCCGATCGACGCACGACTCTTGGACCTGCTGCGGTGTCCCGCCTGCCGCGGCGTCGTCCGGCCGCACGACCAGGAGCGGGGGCTGCTCTGCGCCTCTTGCGGGCGGATCTATCCGATCGTCGACGGGATCCCCGTCATGCTCGTCGACGAGGCGCGGATACCCGGGACCCAGCCCTGAGGCGGCATTTTCCGGGTCGGCTTGACCCGGTAGACAAGCGGCCTAACTTTAGTTTGGGGTTCGGACGGCCCCCTCGTTCCCGAGTCCCAGGCACGGGTCGGGAATCGGGGGGTTACGGCGCGATCGGGCGCGCGTCCGCGGGGCGAGTGAGCATGGACGAACAGACGACGGGCGCCGGCCTTCCCGAAAGCCTGATCAACGGGCGGCTCGAAGGGATCAGCGTCCCCGACCTCCTGTGGAACCTCTGCCGCAAGCGGTCCACCGGGGTTCTCTCGCTGAGCGCCTACGGCATCACGAGAAAGGTCTACATCGAGCAAGGCCGGATCCTGTTCGCGGCATCCGGCGATCCGAACGACCGGCTGGGCGAGCTGCTCCTCCGCGACGGTGTCGTGACCCTGGACCAGCTCGAGGGGGCGATCGGCAAGCTCTCGTCGGGAAAGCGGCTCGGGACGATCCTGGTCGAGGCCGGGCACCTGACCCCGGACAACCTCGTCCGCGGGGTGCTGAGCCAGGTGCGGGGCATCGTGCTGGGCCTGTTCCCCGTCGAGGAGGGGGAATACCACTTCTCCGTGGGCCCGTTGCCGACCGAAGAGGTCGTCACGCTCGGGATGAAGACGGCCGAGTTCCTCCTCCAGGGGATTCGCCAGATCCGTTCGTTCACCCGGATTCGCCGAAGCGTCGGCTCGTCCCAGACGCGCTTCGCCCTGGACGACGATTGGCGCACGACCCTCGAAGGCCTCGAGATCCGCGACGGGGAGCGCATGCTCCTGCAGCGCATCGGCGACGCCGGAGCGCGCGGAACGTCGGTGGACCGTCTCTGCCGCGAGGTCTTCCTGTCGAACTTCGAGATCTACCAGTCGCTCCTGGCCTTCAAGGTGCTCGGGATCGTCCACGAAGTCGAGCGCGGGCTCGACGTCCCCGCGGGCTCGAGCTTCGAAGGGCGGCTCGATCGCTCGGGGCTCCCGGAGATTCTCGTCAAGCTCTGCCGGGACGGCGAGACCGGCGTGCTCCACGTGGCTCGCGCCACGCTCGAGAGGACGTTCCACCTCAAGGAAGGAGTTTGCGTCTTCGCGACCTCGAACGCGATCGACGACGGATTGGTGGCGCATCTCCTCCGCCGCGGCGTCATCTCGCTGCGCGATCGCGAGGAAACCGCCCGCCGGCTCCTCTCGAACAAGCGCGTGGGCACGATCCTGCTCGAGATGGGGGTCATCGACGAGAGCGATCTCCGCGCCACCGTGCGCGAGCAGCTCTCCGAGATCGTCTTCGACACGTTTCGCTGGGAATCGGGCGACTTCCAGTTCCACGCGGGCGAGCTCCCCACGATCGAGGAGATCACGCTCAACCGCACGGTCGAGGACCTCATCTTCGCCGGCGTGCGGCGCGTCACCTCGTGGTCGCGCGTGCGCTCCGGGTGCGGCGGGCTCGGCGCGAGGCTCGTGCTCCTGCCGGAGTACCTGTCGATCCTCGACAAGATGAGCGTCGGCGCGGAGGAATGGGAGCTGATCTCGCTCTTGCGTCAACCGAAGTCCCTGGCCGAAGCCTGCCGCGAGAGCGTGCTCGGCGACTTCCGGTCGTGTCAGATCCTCTGGGCGCTGCGGCTCCTGGGAGCGATCGGCGAAGCGCCGGTCGAGCAGACGGTCGACCTCGCGCTGGGCGTGCTCGACGCGAGGCCGGAAACCGCGGCACCGCCGCAGGAGCCGGTGCCCGACACGGCGCCCGAAGAGACGCCGGAACCGACCCCCATCGCCCTGTCCGAGGCGGACGAGTCGGCGGAGATCATCTCCGAGCCCTGGCGGCTGGCCGGGGAGCGGCCTCCCGAGGACCGTCCCGCGGCGACCCCGGCGGTCCTGCCTGTGATCGACTCCCCCGCGGACGCCACCCTGGCGCTCTCGCGGGACGAGATCGAAGCCGCGCTCCGCCCGGCGGATGCCGACGACGTCCTCCCCAAGTTCGAGCTCGGCGAGCCCGGAACCGGACTCGAGGGGATGCAGGTGGACATCGCTCCGGCGCCGCAGGGGCGCGATTTCGAGATGGACGAGCCGGCGGCTTCCGTCGGGCCGGACCTCGCCGTGGACGACCGGGCCGCGGGAGAGGCGCCTCCGATCGACCCGCTACCGGTCGCGCTGTCGGAAGCCCCCCACGAGGATTTCGTGGAGCGCATCCACGACCCCGAGCCGGAAGCGGCGCCGATCCCGGCGCCCGAAGCGGAGCGCGCGCCCGATCCGGTCGTGCGTCCGCTCGAGCTCGACAGCACCGCGCAGATCCGGCGCGAGGACATCGAAGCCGCCCTTCACCGATCGTCCGACGAAGGCTCCTCCGATCGCGCGCCGGCGCCCGAGGCCGCGGCCCCGGCGGAGGCTCCGTGGGAGCCGCCGGCAGGATTGGAAAGCGCGATCTCGAGCTTCAACGCCCGGCACGTCGTCCTCTTCCGCGCCCTTCGCGCCGAAGTCGGGGCCGGGGCCGCGAATTTCGTGCGGTCGTGCCGGAGCAGCCTGCGCGAAGGACACGCGGCGATGTTCGCGAGCGCCGAGCTGCGGCCCGACGGCTCGTGGGATCCCGACGGCGTGAAGCGCTCGGTCATCGAGCACCGGATCGGAGACGCGGACTTGGCGTTCCGCCAGCTCCTCGATCAGGAGATCGACCTCCTGCGGGTCCACCTGGGCGCCAAGCGGGTCGCCGCGCTCACGGAGCAGCTCGCCGCGATCTCGTGACGGCGGGCGCCGGCGGCGTTCAGACCGCGCGGCCGCCGCTGTACGGATCGTCCCCGTCGTCTCCGGGCTCTTCGTCGGGCTGGTAGACCGGAGCGCTCGCCGGGCCGATGCCGACCGGCTCCAAGGCATCGTCCTCGCCCGGGGCGCGTTCCGCGGCCTCGTCGGCGACTTCGCGGATCGGCACGTCCGGCTCGAGGCGCCCGGGCGCCGGCTGCGTGCGCAGCCAGTTCAGCTCGGTCTCGATGCGGCGGTTCTCCTTCGCGAGCTGCCGGTTTCGGAGGCGGATGAAGGCGCCGTCGACCACGCCGATGATGCCGACCGACACGATCCCGACGAGAACCGCGACGAAGACGACCGACCAGAGCGGCACGTTCTGGTAGGTCGACTGCCAGATGGTGATCGGAACCTTGGTCTCGAGGTTCGTCATGGCGAACCCGAGGATCAGGAGCAGCAGCGCGATGATCACGACGATGAGCACGAGACGCATCGGTTACTC
>JBGQLU010000199.1:0-6166 GCA_041500265.1 Acidobacteriota bacterium
CTCCTGATGACGTGGATCCGCTACATTCCCAACACGCGCGTGGGCGTCGTCGAAAAGCTCGTTTCGGCGAAGGGTTCGGTGCGCCGCGGCCTGATCGCGCTCGAGGGCGAGGCCGGGTTCCAACCGCAGCTGCTGCGGGGCGGATGGCACCTCCTCACGCCGTTCCAGTATCGCGTCCACAGGATGCCGCTGGTGACGATCCCGCAGGGAAAGATCGGCTATGTCTTCGCTCGCGACGGGCGGGACCTACCGCCGACTCAGGCGCTCGCCTCGAACGTCGGCGCGGACGACTTCCAGGACGCGGCGGCTTTTCTCAAAACCGGGGGCCAGAAGGGGCCGCAGCGGATGATCCTGCGCGAGGGCACCTACGCGATCAACCCGGTGCTTTTCGTCGTGCTCACGCCGGACCAGATCTACTACCTTCCGTTGGATCGGACCGAGGCGGAGGTCTTCGGGAAGATGGCGGCCCTCATCGGCGAACGCGACGGCTTCCGGCCGAAGGTCATCAAGGGAACCGACGACGAGGTGGGAATCGTCACCGTGCACGACGGGCCGTCCCTTCCCCCGGGCGAGATCATCGCTCCGATGGTGGGGAACGACCCGGCGGGACGGGGGACTTACCACAACAACTTCCAGGACGCGGACAAGTTTCTCGCCGCGGGAGGGTTCCGCGGGCGCCAGCTCCAGGTCGTCGTGGACGGGACGTACTACATCAACCGTTTGTTCGCGACGATCGAGATGATCCCGAAGACGGTCGTCGAGGTCGGGAGCGTGGCGGTCGTCGTCTCCTACACGGGAGAGGCCGGCGCCGACATCTCGGGGGAGCAGTACCGGCACGGCGAACTGGTCGAGAACGGCCGGCGCGGCGTTTGGAAGGACCCGCTCCTCCCCGGCAAGTACGCCTTCAACACGTACGCCGGAAAGGTCCTCCACGTCCCGACCACGAACTTCATCCTCAAGTGGGTCCGGAACGAATCCGGCGCCCACGGCTTCGACGCGAATCTCGCCGAGGTCGGCTTGATCACCAAGGACGCATTCGAGCCGACGCTCCCGCTCTCGGTCGTCGTGCACATCGACTACCGCAAGGCTCCGCTCGTCATCCAGCGGTTCGGGGACATCAAGAGGCTCGTGGAACAGACCCTCGATCCGATGGTCTCGGCCTATTTCAAGAACATCGGGCAGACTCGCACGCTGATCCAGCTCCTGCAGGACAGGAGCGCGATCCAGCAGCTCGCCGGCGAGCAGATGAAGACGAAATTCGAGCAGTACAGCCTGGAGCTGCTCGAGGTCCTGATCGGCACGCCGGGAGCCGGCGCCGGAGGCGCGCAGATCGAGCAGATCTTGACCCAATTGCGCTCGCGCCAGATCGCCGAGGAGCAGGTCGAGACCTACAGCACGCAGGAGCGCGCCGCTGCGAAGGAGCGTGAGCTCCGGGAGGCGGAGGCGCGGGCGAAGCAGCAGACGATGCTGACCGAGTCCGAGATCTCGATCACCGTGCTCAGCAACCAGGGGAAGGCCGACTTCGCGCGCGCGCAGCAGCAGGCGGCGCAGATCCAGACTTTGGCGCAGGCCGAAGCGGAGCGCACCCGGTTCCTGGGCGAGGGCGAGGCGAAGAAGATCCGCGCGCTTGCGGAGGCGGAGGCCGAGCGCGCGGCGCGCGTCGGCGTCGCGCAGGCGCTCGCGATCGAGGAGCAGGTGCGCGCCTACGGCGGCCCGCAGTTCCAGCTCGTGCAGCAGGTCATGAGCCGGTTTGCCGAGGCGGTCGAGAAGTCCCAGGTGGACGTCGTCCCGAAGATCACGATGGGCGGGGGGACGAACGGCGCCGGCTCCGGCCTCATCGAGGGGCTGCTCGGAGCGCTGTTGACCGACAAGCTCACCCACCTCGCGAGCGCCGCGTCGGGGGCGACCCGGGACCCTCAGGCCCAGCTATTGCGGGACGAGTTGTTCAAGTCGGTGAGGGAGAAACGGAGGGACGGGCCCAAGGGTTAGTGTTTCGGGGCCGCGGCGCGTGCCGGCTTCTTCGCCGCCGCCGCCGCGGCCTCGAGACGCGGGATGCGATCGGCGATCTTGGCCTTCAGGTCCTCGCGGGACGTCCGGTCGCGCGCCGACTTGAGCGACGCGATCGCGCGATCGTATTCGCGCGCCTTCACCGCGTCATCCGAGTCCCTCAGATCGAGCTCGACGACCTCCTCGCGCGCATCCGCCTTGGCGCCGGCGTCGCCGGTCGCCTCGATTCGGCTCAGGACGGCCTCGGCACGCGCCCGATCACGGCGCTGGCAGTGGAGCAACAAGAGGTTGTGGAGAACGTCGGGGCGATCCGGTTCCAGACGATCCAACCGCTCGAGAGCCGCGACTCCGAGGGCGACGTCGCCGGGATCGTTCACGAACGTGAGTCCGTAGAGCGCCAGCAGGTCCGTGTCGTCGGGAACGGATCGCAGCGCCCGCCGGGCGAGCGTCCGCGCGCGGAGCACGGCCGGCGGCGGCGCGCCCGCCGTCGCCGCGGCGTTGTCGCCTCGGCGCCGTTGATACGCGAGACGAGCGGCGATCTCGAGCGCGACCGGATCTTCGAGCCCGGCATCCACCGCAGAGTCGAGCAGCGGCCCCGCGTCGTCGGAGCGACCGCCGAAGAAGGCCGCCTCGCCCAGGCCGGCCTGCGCGCGTAGATCGCCCGGCTTGGCGTCCAGCGCGGCGCGAAAGTGCCCCTCCGCCGCCTTGAGCTCGTCCACGCCCGCCGCCAGGAGAAGCTCTCCGAGCGTGTCGAGGACTTCCGCCCGATCCAGGGTTCGGGTTTCCCCGGGCTCGGAGATCTTCAACTCCTCGAAGCTCAACGTGACGTAGGGGAGCGTTCCGTGAGCGTATGCCTGGACCTCCGCCTCGACGCCGGCGATCCCCCCAGCGAACGACCGCTCGAACGCCCCGTCGTGCCCCTCGCCGCGCGCGTAGGCCTCGAGGAACGTCGCGAGCTGGGGACGGCGTTCGGGGTGGCCGAACAGGACGTCGTGCACAAGGAGCCATGACTCCACGTAGAACGATTCCGTGATCTCGTCGCTCTGGTCGTGCAGTCGCGTGGAATCGACCACTCGAAAGAGCTCCGTCAGCGGGTGCCAGGTGTGGGCGTTCAACCAGCGGAGCTTGTCGTGGGACGCCCGGCCGACGACCGCCGCCTTGCCGGTGCACTCGAACGTCTCGTAAACCCCGGCGATTCCCTCGTTGAACCAGACCGGGACTTTTCCCAGCTTGGTTTGCACCACGTGGTGGAGGTACTCGTGGTAGATGGTGCCGTAGGAGCCGTCGCCGAGCGACGTCGTCAGCGCGATCATGCGCCTGTCCCCGCGCTCGGTGAAGAACCCGGCCACGTTCTTGGCCCCGCTACCGAAGCCGCGCCGGTACGGATCGAACGACTTGGCGGTTCCGAAGACCACGACGGGGATCGGCTGGATATCGCCGGGATCGCTTCCGCCGATTCGCGAGAGCACGAGCCGGAGCGATTCCATGCCGCGAGCGACCTCGCGGAGCTGCTCGGGGCGGGCGTCTCCGACGACGGAGAAGCCGGGGGTGTCGAGGGCATGCCAGGCGACCTCGGCCGGAGGCAGCACGATGTCGGACGGCGGCGCGACGGCGGGCGCGGCCCCTAGGAATAGAAGGAGCCCGGCGAGGAGACCAAGCCGGGCGACCGGCCGCCGCAGGACGGGCAGGCTCAAGACGCGACCTCCCGAACGGAGTATCGCCGATGTCGCGGCCGATCCGAGCTCGGGATCAGGCGACGCGAGTCATCTCGGGGGTCCAACCGGAGTCGAGCGTCTCGTCCCCGGCGCTCAAGGTGAGGATCGCCTGAATCGCTTCGAGGGTGCGGCGGTAGCGCTCCTGTCCGCGGCGGTGCTCGGCCGTCTGACGGAAGCGCACGCCGCCGGGGCCCTGGTCGGCATCGCAGAAGAAGACGTCGAGTCCGGATCCGATGCCGTCGAAGAGGTCGCGGAGCTGGAAGACTCGCCGGCGGCGCGCGCCCGCCGTCGGCGCGCCGCTGATCGCGCGCAGGTTGTCGCGAAGGTTTTCGGCCGCTAGCGGAAAGCGGTTCTCCTCCAAAAGCTCGATCGCGTCTTCGAGGAGCGACTCGATGTCGCGCAGTTCGTGCATGGCGTCCTCCGTGTCGTGCTCATTGATGGCTTCCGGCTATGACAACCGGGTGTCGCCGGGGTTAATTCCGGGTGTCTCGACCGGGCCGGGACGCCGATTCACGGTGCTACCATCCCGCGCCATGAAGCTCATCGAGTGCGTTCCCAACTTCAGCGAAGGGCGCGACCGGACGGTCATCGACGCGATCGCGGCCGAGATCGCCGCGACGCCGGGCGCCCTCCTCCTGGACGTCGATCCCGGAGCGGCCACCAACCGGACGGTCGTCACCTTCATCGGCGGGCCCGAGGCGGTGGAGGAGGCGGCGTTCCGGGCGATCCGGAAGGCGTCCGAGCTGATCGACATGTCCCGGCATACGGGGGAGCACCCGCGGATCGGCGCGACCGACGTGTGCCCGTTCGTGCCGGTTCAGGGAGCGACGATGGACGACTGCGTCGCGCTCGCGAAGCGCCTCGGAAAGCGGGTGGGCGGGGAGCTGGGGATCCCGGTCTACCTCTACGAAGCGGCCGCGAGCCGGCCCGACCGCATCTCGCTCGCCGACGTTCGCAAGGGGGAATACGAGGCCCTACCGGAGAGAATGAAGGACTCCGCCTTCCACCCGGATTTCGGCCCCGCGATCTTCAACCCCCGATCCGGGGCGACCGTCATCGGCGCACGCGAGTTCCTGATCGCCTACAACGTCAACCTCAACACGCGCGACAAGAAGCTCGCGAACGCGGTGGCGCAGGAGATTCGCGAGGCGGGGAAGCCCAAGCGCGGCTCCGACGGGAAGATCCAGAAGGACGGGTCGGGAAACACCGTCCAGCTCCCCGGCCGGTTCAAGAACTGCCGCGCCGTCGGGTGGTACATCCCCGAGTTCGGCCGGGCGCAGGTCTCGATCAACCTCACCAACTACAAGACGACTCCGGTCCACGAAGTGTTCGACGCGTGCTGCGAGGAGGCCGCGAAATTGGGACTCCGCGTCACGGGGAGCGAGCTGGTTGGCTTGATCCCGCGGGAGGCGATCCTGGCCGCCGGGGACCACTACCTCGCCCGGCAGGGGAAGACCGCGGGTGTCCCGGAGAAGGAGAGGGTCCACGGCGCGGTGCTCTCGCTGGGCCTCGCGGAGCTCACCCCCTTCGATCCCGCGCATAAGGTCATCGAATACCGTTACGCCGGCGCGCCGAAGGGGCTGACGGCGATGAGCCTCACCGCCTTCGCCGACGAGGTCTCGAGCGACTCCCCCGCCCCCGGCGGCGGGAGCGTGGCGGCGCTGGCCGGGGCGCTCTCCGCGTCGCTGTCCAGCATGGTCGCCGCCCTCACGTGGTCGAAGGCGGGGATGGAATCGGCGCGCCCGGCGATGAGAGCGATCGGCGTCGAGGGACAAGCGCAGAAGGATTGGTTCCTGGCGGCGGTGGATCGGGACACCCGGGCGTTCGACGCGGTGCTCGCGGCGATGCGCCTTCCGAAGGCGAGCCCGGAGGAGGCCGCCGCGCGCGCGGCAGCGGTCGAATCCGCGAATCGTTCGGCCGCCAAGGTCCCCCTCGAGGTCCTGGAATCGACGATCCGGGCGCTCGAGCTCGCCCTCGCGGTCGCCAAGGACGGGAACCCGAGCTCCGTTTCCGACGCGGGAGTCGCCGGCGCGTGCGCGCTGGCCGCCGCGGAGGGGGCCGCGCTGAACGTTCGGATCAACGTGCCGTCGCTCACCGATCGGGCGGTGGCCGAGGAGTTTCTCGCCCGGCAACGGGGCGCGCTGGCGCGGGCTCACGAGCTGGCGGAAAAGGTCCGCGCCGCCGTCGATGCCGTCCTTGAAGCTTAGGGAGCGCTACGCCTCGTCCGCCCCCGGCGAAGCGGCGGGCGGCGCGTCGGCGGCCGCGAGCCGGTAGAAGGTGCCGCGCTTGCTTCCGATGCGCTCCAGCAGACCGCGGTCCACCAGCCGTCTCAGGTTGTCCTTCAGCGTATTCCGGTTCGCTCCGGTCGCGGCCATCAGGAGCGACGCCGCGCCGGTCCCGTGCTCCCGGATCGCGTCCAGGATCGCGCGCTGGAGCGGGGGCAG
>JBGQLU010000200.1:0-6125 GCA_041500265.1 Acidobacteriota bacterium
CCCGCGGGGACGGCCGGGTCGGCGAGGACGTCACCGCCAACGTGCGGGCGATCGAATCGGTCCCGAAGCGGCTGAAACGAGCCCTGTCGTTCCTGGAAGTCCGCGGGGAGATCTACATGTCGCGCGGCTCGTTCGCCCGTCTGAACAGGGCGCGGGACGAGGCGGGGCTGCCGCCGTTCGCCAATCCGCGCAATGCCGCCGCAGGCTCGGTCCGCATGAAGGACGCGAGCGTGACGGCCTCCCGGCAGCTCGACGCCCTGTTCTACCAGATCGCCGATCTCGAGGGAGTCGATCCCCCGGACTCGCAGAGCGGGGCGCTCGAGACGATCCGGAGACTCGGCCTGCCGGTCAATCCGCTGAACGTCGTCTGCGAGACCTACGACGACGTCGTCCTCACGATCCGCCGCGTCGGAGAAGGCCGGCACGAGCTCGCGACTCCCGTGGACGGGGCGGTCGTGAAGGCGGACGAGGTCAGGGTCCAGCGGGCCGCCGGGTTCACGAGCAAGTTCCCGCGCTGGGCGATCGCCTACAAGTACCCGCCGGAGCAGGCCATGACCACCGTGAGGGACATCGTCGTCCAGGTGGGGCGGACGGGCGTGCTGACTCCGGTCGCGGAGCTTTCACCCGTAAAGCTCGCGGGGACGACCGTCTCCCGGGCGACCCTGCACAACGAGGACGAGGTCGCGCGGAAGGACGTCCGCGTCGGCGACACCGTGGTCGTCGAGAAGGCCGGGGAGATCATCCCCCAGGTGACGCGGGTGGTTCTCGACAAGCGGCCGAAGCGGGCGACACCGTTCGCGATGCCCGAACGGTGCCCCGTGTGCGCGTCCGCGGTCGTCCGCGAGGAGGGCGAGGTCGCGCGGCGCTGCACGAACGTGGCCTGCCCGGCGAAGCTCCGCGAAACCCTCCTGCACTTCGCGTCGCGCACCGGGATGGACATCCAGGGGCTGGGCGACGCGCTCGTGGACGAGCTCCTCGACAAGAAGCTCGTCCGCGACGTGGCCGACGTGTACGGGCTTTCGGCCCGCGATCTCGCGGAGCTTCAATGGGTCCCCGATTCGCGAGCGGCCGTTCTCGGGGAGGCGGCGAAGCCGCGCAAGCTCGGCGAGAAGAACGCGCTGAAGATCGTCCAGCAGCTCGAGGCGTCGAAGCGGCTTCCGCTCCACCGCCTGCTGTTCGCCCTCGGCATCCGCCACGTCGGCGAGCGCGCGGCGCGGGTGCTCGGCCGCGTGTTCGGCTCGACCGATGCGATCGGGGCCGCCTCCGCCGAGGAGCTCGAGGCCACTCCGGAGATCGGTCCCAAGACCGCCCTCGCGGTCCGGACCTTCTTCGACCAGAGGCAGAATCGGGACCTCCTCCGCCGGCTCGCGTCCGCGGGGGTGCGGGTCGAGGCGGCCGAGGAGGAGCGGGCGGGTCCAAGGGCGGCTAGCTCTCCGCTCTCCGGCAAGACGGTCGTCCTCACCGGCACCTTGCCCGGGATGAGCCGCGAGGAGGCGAAGGCGCGCATCGAGGGTCTCGGAGGGCGGGTCGCCGGATCGGTCAGCAGGAAGACCGACCTCGTCGTCGCGGGAGACGAAGCCGGATCGAAGCTGGACAAGGCGCGCGAGCTCGGGGTGCGGGTGGTCGGTACTGGCGAATTCATGGACCTGATCGGGGACGCGGGCCGGGAATGAGGCGCGTTCCTGCTACCATCGCGGGCCGGGCATGAACGAGTCGATTCACGTCGTCATCATCGAGGACGAGACGGGCAACCGCGAGAGCTATCAGCGGGCTCTCTCGAAGATCGGCTACCGCGTCGCCGCGTTCCCCGAGGCCGGCCCCGCCCTTGACTACCTGAGGACGCACCGCGACGTCGTGCTGGTCATCACCGATCTGATGATGCCGGGCGTCGACGGGTTCGGAGTGCTCGCCGCCGCGCGCGCCGTGGATCCCGATATCGGCGTCCTCATGATCACCGGCCACGGCTCGGTCGAGTCGGCCGTGGACGCGATGAAGCGCGGCGCCGACGACTACCTCACCAAGCCCGTGGACCTTTTCGAGCTCCGGAAGCGGGCCTCCACGATCGTGGAGAAGCGCCTCCTCTCGAAGAAGGTCGTGGAGCTCGAGAGCCGGCTCGGCGAGAAGTTCGGGCAGCTGATCGGCAAGTCGAAGGCGATGGAGGCGCTGTTCCGGCAGATGGAGATGGTGGCGCCGACGCGCTCCAACGTCCTCATCGTCGGCGACTCGGGGACCGGAAAGGAGCTCGTCGCCAACGCGCTCCACGAGAACTCGCCGCGCCGCGACGCGCGGTTCCTCCCGATCAACTGCGCCGCGATCCCGGCCGAGATCCTCGAATCGGAGCTGTTCGGGCACGAGCGCGGATCGTTCACGGGGGCGACGGGGCGGAAAATCGGGAAGTTCGAGCTGGCCGACAAGGGGACGCTCTTCCTCGACGAGATCGGGGAGCTGCCGCTCGACATGCAGGTGAAGCTGCTGCGCGTTCTCGAGAATCGCGAGTTCATGCGGGTCGGAGGCACGGAGACCATCAAGGTCGACATCCGGCTGATCGCGGCGACCAACGCCGATCTCGAGGCTGCCGTCCTGCGCGGGGCGTTCCGCAGCGATCTCTACTACCGGCTCAAGGTCGTGACGCTGCGCATCCCGCCCCTCCGGGAGCGCCGCGAGGACATCCCGCTCCTGGTGAACCACTTCCTTCAGATCTTCACCAAGGAGAACGACCGCGAGGGTTTGCGCATGTCGCCGGAGACTCTCCGCGCCTTGGTCGCGGCCCGCTGGGAAGGGAACGTGCGGGAGCTGCGCAATCAGGTGGAGAGCCTGGTCGTCCTCACGCCGGGAAACGAGATCCGCCTGGAGGATCTCCCCGAGGACCTGCGGCGTCAGGCCGCCGTCACGGGCGACCTCGGCCCGGAGGGGGCGGGACACGCCGCCGGGCCGGGGGATGGGACGCCGGTTCCGGCCGCCTCCGGCGGACTGACCATGGACCAGATCGAGAGGCAGGCGATCCTCACGGCGCTCGAGCGCACGGGAGGCAATCGGACCCAGGCGGCGGAGATGCTCGGAATCGGACTGCGGACCCTTCAGCGGAAGCTGAAGGAGTACAAGCTCGCGGGCCAGGCGGACCCGGAGTCGTGAGCGAGGATCTCCGGCCAAAGCGGCGGACGGGGGGCGAGCCGGGTGTCACTTTGACGCGCGGCCGGCGGCGGAATTCCCTCAAAAGCCGCGCAAATCGCGTTCCGTCCGGCGTTGCGGACCGGCATGGCGTTTGCCTTCCCCTAGAGGCCTGATGACTCCGATGGGACATCATCGCTACAGCGTTCTGGTCGTCGATGACGATCTGTCGGTGCTCGACTGCTACAAGAAGCTCCTGAGCCGCGCCGGCTACCGGACGATGACCGAAAACGATCCGAGGAAGGTCCTGTCGAGCGGCCGCGACATGGGCGACGTCGACCTGCTGCTCATCGACTACAAGATGCCGGAGATGGACGGTCTGACGCTGCTCGCCGAGCTCCGTCGGCGCGAGTTCCGCGCTCGGTGTATCCTCATCTCGGCGTTCCTGAACGACGGCGTCCGCCAGCAGGCGAAGCACTTGGGCGTGGATCAGATCCTGGAAAAGCCGGTGGACGTGGGCTCGCTCCGCGACGCGCTCGCGGAACTCCTCCCGACCGGCGGGGGGCGTCCCGCAGGCCTTGCGGGTTGATCTCCGTCATCGCTTTCGAACCCTTGCACTCGGGTCCCGGTCCGTTCCAAAAGGGCGGACGGAGGTATCTTTCATGAACCGAAAGGCCAGCTTTGCGGCGCTCCTCGGCGTCGTGGCCGTCAGCATCGTCTTCGGAATGATCGTCGGGGGGCGCCTGAACGCTCCCCCGGTCATGCATGCGGCGCGCGAAACCGCGGCGGGCATCTTTCCGGCCGCGTCGGGCCCCTCGGGGGCCGGCATCGCGGGTCCGGATTTCGCGTCGATCGCCGAGAGCACGATTCCGGCGGTCGTCGGCGTCCAGAACACGGCGGTGAACAAGAACGCCGGCGACGATCAAGGGGACGACGACCAGGGGAACGACCAGCCCTTCGACGATCCGATGTTCCGCTTCTTCCACCGCGGGCCTCGCCAGCCCCAGTCCCAGCGGCACGTGTCGTCGGGCTCCGGGTTCATCATCACGGACGACGGCTACATCCTGACCAACAATCACGTCGTCGAGGGCGCGACGAAGCTCCAGGTGACGCTCGACACGGGCGAGAAGTTCGAAGCGAAGGTGATCGGCACGGACCCGATGATCGACCTCGGGCTCATCAAGATCGACCCCAAGGGAAAGAAGCTCCCGACGCTCCCGCTCGGCGACTCCGATTCGCTCAAGATCGGCAACTGGGTCATGGCCATCGGGAACCCCCTGGGTCTCGAGCGGACGGTCACCGTCGGGGTCGTCTCCGGGAAGAAGAGACAGGTGCCGATCGGCACCACCGTTCCCGGCCTGGCCAATTTCATCCAGACCGACGCCGCGATCAATTTCGGGAACTCCGGCGGGCCGCTCCTGGACGCCCAGGGACGCGTCGTCGGCATCAGCACGGCGATCTTCCGCGGCGAGCTGGCCGAAGGGATCGGGTTCGCCATCCCGATCAACGAAGCGCGCCATGCCGCCGAGGAGATCCGCTCGGGCGGCTCGGTCAAGCGCGGTTACCTCGGCGTCACGATGGGCCAGTCGGGCGGGATCTCCGATCGGATGAAGGACTACTACAAGCTCCCCGACACGAACGGCGTCCGAATCGCCCGGGTCACCCCCGCGGGCCCCGCCGACCGCGCGGGTCTCCAGAAGGACGACATCGTCCGGAAGATCGACGGCGACGTGGTCAAGGACAACCAGGATCTCCAAAGCCGGGTCGCGGCCCACAAGCCCGGCGAGACCGTCAAGCTCGATGTCGTGCGCGCCGGCGAAACGAAGCGGATCGACGTCAAGCTCGGCACCCGGCCCGTCACCTTCGACGAGGAAGGGAACGAATCGAAGCCGAAGTCGAACGACGACGAGGGCGAGTCCGCCGAGTCGATGCAGGGGCTCGGGATCAAGGTGCAGGCGATCCCGCCGTTCCTGAGGCAACGCCTCGAGCTCGCCCCCGGCGACCCGGGCGTGATGATCGTGTCGGTCGACCCCGAATCGGACGCCGCCGAGGAGGGCCTGCAGCCTCAGGCGATCGTCCTCTCCGTGAACGACGTCCCGGTGAAGAGCGTCGCCGAGTGGAACAAGATGGTCCGCGACCTGAAGCCGGGCACGACCGCGAAGATCGAGGTTCGCGTCGGCAAGGCGGCCAGCGACGTCGTCTTCGTGACGGTCCCGCAGAAGTCCAAGTAAGTCGGTGCCTTCCCGTCGCGCGCCGGACGGTCCTTCCGGGCCGTCCGGCGCGTGTTATTTTGGGAAACCGATGGCGCCGCGTCGCAAGCCGCTCGTCCTCGTCGTCGACGACGAGGCGGACATCCGGTCGTCCCTCCGGATGATCCTCGAATACGAAGGGTACGACCTCGTCGAGGCGGGATCGGGCGAGGACGGCCTCGACGCCGTCGATCGCGCCCACCCCGACGTCGTGCTGCTCGACGTGAAGATGGCCCGCATGGACGGGCTCGAGGTCCTGGCGCGCGTCAAGCAGAAGGATCCCGCGCTGCCGGTCGTGGTCGTCTCGGGGCACGGGTCGATCCAGACCGCCGTCGAGGCAACCCGGCTCGGCGCGTTCGACTTCATGGAAAAGCCGCTCGAGCGCGAGCGCGTGCTCCTCGTCCTGCGGAACGCCCTCGAGCGAAGCCGCCTCGAGAGCGAGAACCGCGACCTGAAGCTGAACTTCGAGGAGCGCTTCACGATGGTCGGCGCGTCGCCGACGATGCGCGCGGTGCAGGACGCGATCGCGCTCGCGGCGCCGACGAAGGCCTCGGTGCTCGTCACGGGCGAGTCGGGGACCGGCAAGGAGCTGGTCGCGCGCGCGATCCACCGGAACAGCCCGCGCGCGGCCAAGCCGTTCATCAAGGTCAATTGCGCGGCGATCCCCGAGGACCTCATCGAATCCGAGCTGTTCGGACACGAGAAGGGATCGTTCACCGGCGCTTCGCGCGATCAGGTCGGGAAGTTCGCGCAGGCGGACGGCGGAAC
>JBGQLU010000201.1:0-6062 GCA_041500265.1 Acidobacteriota bacterium
AGGTTGGCGACGAGCAGGAGGTTCGACCCGGCGACCAGGAGGACGGCCGCGATCGTCGCGGTGGCCAGGACGTTCGGCCCGGGCGCGTGGCGCCACTCGTCCACGGCGTCGGCGACGAAGTACCGGACGTGGGCCACCACGGTGCTCACGCCGGAACCCCGCCCGAGGCGACCCTTCCATGCTCCAGGACGATCGTGCGTCTCTGCATGCGCTTGATGAGGTCCCGGTCGTGGGTCGCGACGACGACGGTGGTGCCGCGGGCGTTGACCTCGCGGAACAGACGCATGATCTCCACCGCCAGGTCCGGATCGAGGTTTCCGGTCGGCTCGTCGGCGAGCAGCAGCTCCGGCTCGTTCACGACCGCCCGCGCGATCGCCACGCGCTGTTGCTCGCCCCCCGACAGGACGTCCGGGGTCACGTTGAGCCGGTGCTGGAGGCCGACCCCCTTGAGCGCCAGGTAGGCGCGGCGCTTCTGCTCGCCGCGGGGAATCCCAGCGACGTTCAGCACGTAGGCGACGTTTTCGAGCGCCGTCTTCCGGCGGATGAGCTTGAAGTCCTGGAAGACGACCCCGATGCCGCGTCGCAGCTCCGGGACCTTCCCGGCCGGCAGGGCCGTCACGTTGCGCCCGTTGACGAGGATCTGCCCCTCGGTCGGAAGCTCTTGCCGCAGCAGGAGGCGCAGCAGCGTGGTCTTTCCGGCGCCGGAAGGGCCCGTGATGAAGACGAACTCCCCGCGCCCGATCTCGAAGCTGGCGTCCTGGAGCGCCGCCGCCCCCTCGCCGTAGCTCTTCGTCAGGTGGTGGATCTTGATCAGGGCCGGCCTACCAGCTCCGATTGACGAGCCCGTCCTCGGCCAGGATCTCGCCGTCCTTGTTGAAGAGCACCTGCTCGGGCTCGTCCGCCACGATCAAGGCGAACTTCGTTTCGGGGCCTTGGACCAGATACTTCTTCTCCGTCTTCGTTTCCTTGCCGTTGGCGTCGACGAAGGTCAGGGGCGCGACCCCGCGGTAATAGACACCCGGCATCTCGGTCTTGTCCTTTCCGAACAGGACACGTTGCTTGATGTCCACCTCGACGATCCATTTCCCCTGCTCGTTCCTGCGCTTCGTCCAGTTGATGGCGTATTGAGGGAGCCCGACGCCGCGGATCCACTGGTCGAAGAACCAATCCATGTTCCCGCCGACGACCTTTTGCATGACTTCCTCGATGTCGCGGGTCACGATTTCCTTGTGCTGGAGCTCCTGCGCCATCGCCTTCAAGAGCTGGAAGAACTTCTCGTCGCCGAAGGTCGAGCGGAACACGTGGAACGCGTAGGGACCCTTGTTGTAGATGTTGGACTGCACGGAAGAGAACCCGTCCTCACCGGCCCAGACCGTGTAGTTGTTCTGGACGCTCGTCACCTCGTCGTGCGCGATGATGTTGTTCCGCCAATCCGCGACCTTTTCGAGATACTTCTTCCTACCGTAGGCGCGCTCGATGAAGACGGCGGACGACAGCTCGGCCAGGCTCTCGATGAACCAGTAGTTGCGCTGGTTCGAATTCGCGACGACCGAGCCCCACCATTGGTGCGCCGTCTCGTGCGCGACGACGTCCTCGTTGAACTTCGTGATGCCCGCCCCACCGCTGAACAGCGCGCCGTTCGCCACCTCGCCGGCGCCGCGGAAGACGCCGAAACCGAGATAAATGATCGAGGAGGGCGCCTGGCCGTAGAAGGAGCCGAAGGGATCGGCGACGAGGTCGAGCTTGGCGAACGGGTAATCGATGCCGTACAGCTCCTTGTAGAGATCGAGAGCCATCGCCGCTTGGACCGCGATCGGACCCAGCTGCTTGCCGCGAATGTCCCTCGCCCCGGAGGTGAGCGACTGCCGGAACGTGTCGATCTCTCCCTGCGTTTCGGCTCCCCGGGCCAGCACCTTGGTGTCGAGGGCGTTCGTGCTGACCTTGTCGACGTACACCGTCACCGGGATCTCGGTCCCGTCGGATTTCGTCGCCTTGTGATCCGAAATCGCGGAAATGTAATCGCCGAAGATGATCGTCGGGAAGCTGACCGGCTTCTCCGAGGTCCAACGGGTCGTTCGCACGCCCCCGTCGACGTCGTCTCCGATCTTCTTGCCGATTCCGAGAACCGTGAAGCGCTCGGGGGTCCGGACCGTGAGGTCGAATTGATCGATGAAGTCCGCGAACCGCACGAAGGGAAGCCATCCTCCCCGATTGACGCGCGAATAGGTGGGATTGATCTTCTGGATGCTGTCCAGGCTCAGGAAGCGTGTTCGGATCGTCAGCTTGGTGCCGGCGGGAACGGCTTTCGAGAGGTACAGGAGACCGTCGAACGATCCTCTCCGCACCCAGCTCAGCTCATTGCCGTCGCCGTCCTGGATCGAATTGACGAACAACCGGGGATTCTTGGCGTCCTTGACGTCCGACGCGACGTTGGCACGCGCGATCCCGAACGGGAGGACGGACAGCTCGCGCTTGGTGTTCAGGACGAACGTCACGTCTCCGGTCAACGCTTCCGGATCGTCCAGCGCCAGATCGACCGACCCCTTCACGCTGGCCAGCTCGTAGTCGCGCCCGTCGAGGTCTTCCCGCTGCTCGAGGTCGTACTGAGGGATCGAGCCTTTCCGAATGTCCTCGGAGTAGTACGCGAACAACGGCGTCCCCAGGAACGGCCCATAGGGCCCGAGGATCTGGAAGTAGCCATAGTCGGTCACGTAGTAGCGAACTTCCCACGGCTCCCAGTTGTCGTAGTCGAGCAACGCGTAGTGATCCTTGCTGCCGTCCTTCTTGAATCGAAAGGCCCAGAACCGCCGGTCCTTCTCCGGAAGCAGCCAGAATCCGCTGAACGGGTTGTCCTTCTGGTTCTTCTCGACCTCCTTGGCGTCGTCGGCGAAGGCCGCGCGCATCTTTTGCTCCGCGCCTTTGGCACCTGCGCCCGCCGCGCCCCCGGCATCCCCTCCACCCGCCGAGACTTTGGCGAGGCCGACGAACGCGGTCTTGAAGATCTCCTCGCAGCTGTCGGCATCGCACCACCCGTCGAGCCGTTCGGGCTTGAAGACCAGATCCTCGGGGTGCTTGGCGACGATCCGGCGCTTGATCGCCTCGTAATAGCCGGTATCGGGGGGAGGATCGTACGTGTACGAGAGATCGTCCGCGAACACCGAAAAGTCCTGGGGCTTCCCTTGGCGCATGCCGCGGTACAGAAATCCGTTCGTTGCGGAGACCTTGATTCCTTCCTTTTCGAAGGCCAGCTTGTCGAAGCGGTAGATCTCGCTGCTTCCGAACCACCCGCGATAGAGCTGAGAGGTCGTGTCTTTCACCTCTTCCTTCGCGATCTTCCAGCCACCGGCTTCACTCTTGAGGGTCACAATGGTGCGCTCCGTCTTCAGACGATCCGTTTTCGGATCCTCCGCGGACGGCTCCACCGTGTCCACGTTGAACGTCGCCAGATACGTCGTCGCATCGACGCGCTTGAAGTCCTTGGAGTACGTCCCGCGCTTGTGGCTGATGCCGTCCTTGTCCTTCTCCGCGAGAAGGTCGCCGGCCCTTTTCTTGAGCACGGCCTCGATCGCCTTGCGCGTGTCGATGTCGACGGACGGATCGCCGGCCGCCAGGACGCCGGCTCCGGCGACCGGGAGCAGCGCCAAGACGGCGGCGAGGACGATGAAGCGGGCGGCGAACTTGATCATCGGACTTCCCCCTGCGCGAGAAACGAGACGAAGGACACTCGGTGCCTAACGCGACATTCTATCGCAGCCGCGGGACGCCTGTTGTTAACGGGCCGGAGGGCGCCGGGTTTCCGTCCCCCTCAGGCCGGATAGAAGCGCTTTTCCTCGCGGACCAGGTCGCGCAGGAGGCCGGCGGGGCGGAAACGCTCCCCCTGGGCGTCGGCCAGCCGGGCGAGCCGGTCGACGAGGACCGCCGGCCCGACGGCGTCGGCATAGCGGAGGAGGCCCCCGCGGAAGGGCGGGAAGCCGGTCCCGAACACCATCGCGACGTCCACGTCCCGCGCCTCGCGCACGACGCCGTCCTCGAGGCAGACGGCCGCCTCGTTGACCATCGCCAGGACCATCCGCTCCTGGAGCATCTCGACGGGGAGCTGCAGCGAGCCGGAGACGGCCGCGAGCTTCCCGATTTCGGGGTCGGGGCGGGTGCGCTTGCCGCCCTTGTAGAGATAGAACCCCTTGCCGTTCTTCTTCCCGAGGCGGCCGCTCTGGACGATCGCGGCGAGGGCGGGCGTCGCCGCGCCGATGCGCTTTCCGAACGCCCCTTGGAGGACGCCCGCGGCGTGCTGTCCGGTATCCAGACCGATCTCGTCCAGCAGGGCGAACGGCCCCATCGGCATCCCGAAGGCGACCATCGCGCGGTCGGCGTCCTCGATCGAGATCCCCTCGACGAGGAGGCGGAGGGCTTCGTTGAAGTAGAGCATCAGGATGCGATTGACCAGGAAGCCTGGGGCGTCGCGCACGACGATCGGGACCTTGCCGAGCTCGAGCGCGAGCGCGTGGACGGTCGAGACGGCCTCCAGGGAGCTGTGCGATCCCGCGATCACCTCGACGAGCGGCATGCGATGGACCGGATTGAAGAAGTGCATGCCCACGACCCGCTCGGGGCGCATGGCCCGGGCGGCGATGTCGGAGATCGGCAGCGTCGAGGTGTTCGAGGCGAACACCGTCCTCTCCCCGATCCGCTCCTCCACCTGCGCGAGGACCTTCTGCTTGACCTCGAGGTTCTCGACGACCGCCTCGAGCACGACGTCGACCTTCGAGAACCCGGCGTCGTCCAAGGACGGAGCGATGAAGCCGAGCTTCTGGCGCATCTCGCGGGGGGTGATGCGCCGCTTGTCGAGCTGTTCCTTCCAGATCTTCGACGCCTGGCGCATCGCCGTGAGGAGCGCCTCGGCGCGGATGTCCTTCAGCCGGACGGGAATCCCCTTGTCGGCGACCAGCTGGGCGATGCCGCCGCCCATGATGCCGGCGCCCAGGACCGCGGCGCGCCGCACCTTGCGCGGGAGCGTCACGATCCCCCCGGCGTCCTTCTTCAGGGCCGACTGGCTCTTGAAGAGCCAGATCAGGTTCTTGGACGTCCGGGTCGGGACCAGCTCGCCGACGATCCGGGCCTCGAGATCGAGCCCCTGGGGGAGCGGCATCGAGAATGCGGCGTCGATCGCCTCGAGGGCGCGGAACGGGGCCGGATAGGCCTCGGGGGACGCCTTGCGCGCGGCGGTCTTCCTGGCCTGGGCGATGACGAAGCGCCGCAGCGGCGGCACGTGCTCGACGAGGCGCCCCACGATCGGCCGGGACCGCCTCCGACCCGAAGCCGCCTTCGCCATCAGCTTCAGCGTCTCGCGCTCGAGGTATTCGGGAGGGCAGACCAGGTCGACGAGGCCCGCGCGAAGCGCGCGCTTGGCGTCGAGCTGGCGTCCCGTGAGGATGAGGTCGAGCGCCGCCGTCAGCCCGACCAGACGCGGCAATCGCTGCGTGCCGCCGAATCCCGGGATGATCCCCAGCTGCGTTTCGGGGAGGCCGATCTTGACCGAGGCGGCATCGGAGGCGACCCGGACCGTGCAGGCGAGCGCCAGCTCGGTCCCGCCGCCGAGGCAGGCCCCGCCGATCGCCACCCCCGACGGCACGGGAAGGTCGGCGATCTTCTGGAAGACCCCCTGCCCGAACCGCGCCCCCTCCGCGGCCTTGAAGGCGTCGGTGAACGACGCGATCACCTCGACGTCCATCCCGGCGATGAAGTTCCCCGGCTTGGCGCTCTTGAAGATCAAGCCGCGGACATCCTCGCGCGCGGCGATGGAATCGAGCAGCTCGCGCAGGTCCTCGAGAATCGCCGGGGTCAGGAGGTTGACCTTCTCGTCCGGGCGGTCGAACACGACGTGGACGATCTCGTTCGTGTCGATCCAGTGGCTCATGCCCGAGGGATCGGGCGAGGATGCCGTCTCCACCGTCAGCTCCTCTCGACCACGACGGCGCCGCCCTGGCCTCCGCCGATGCACAGGGTCGCGAGCCCCAGCGACGCGTTCGAGCGCTCCATCTCGCGCAGCAGCGACAGGACGAGCC
>JBGQLU010000202.1:0-6027 GCA_041500265.1 Acidobacteriota bacterium
CCCCTTCAGGTCGTCGGCGAGGATCATCTGGCGCACCGCCGAGATCCGGTCGGCGGCGAAGAACATGTGCTCGGTGCGGCAGAGCCCGATCCCCTCGGCCCCGAACGCCCGCGCGACCGCGGCGTCGTGAGGCGTGTCGGCGTTGGTCCGGACCTTCAAGCGCCGGGCGTCGTCCGCCCACCTGAGGAGCTGGGCGTAACGGCCGTAGAGGCGCGACCGCTCCGGCTTCAGGGTCTTTTCGACGAGGACCTGCTGGATCTCCGAGGGGTGCGGGTCGAGGGCGCCCAGGATGACCTCCCCGGTCGTGCCGTCGATCGAGATGGCATCCCCTTCCTTCAGCACCTTCCCGTCCGCCTTGAGCTTCCGGGTTGCCGCGTCGACGTGAATCGCCTCGGCGCCGACGATGCAGGGCTTCCCCATCCCGCGCGCGACCACGGCGGCGTGCGAGGTCATCCCGCCGCGGCTGGTCAGGATCCCGACCGCCGCCACCATGCCGGCGAGATCCTCGGGGCTCGTCTCGGAGCGGACGAGGAGCACCTTGCGTCCGGCCCGCGCCATCTCGACCGCTCGCGCCGCGGTGAAGGCGATCGCCCCTGAGGCGGCGCCGGGGCCGGCCGGCAGCCCCTTCCCCAGCACGCGCCCGTCCCGCTTCGCGGCCTGCTTGTCCTTCGCGTCGAAGATCGGAGCGAGGAGTTGCACGAGCATGTTCGCCTCGACGCGCGCGAGGAGGGTGTTCCGGTCGATCACCCCCGCTTCCTTGAAGTCGAAGGCGATGTGGAGCGCCGCCAGGCCGGTCCTCTTCCCCGTGCGCGTCTGGAGCATGTAGAGCGTGCCGCGCTCGATCGTGAACTCGATGTCCTGCATGTCCTTGTAATGCGATTCGAGCGTCTCCCGGATCTCCAGGAGCTGGCGGTAGCACTCGGGATGGGACGCCTCGAGCGAGTCGTCCCCTGCGCCGACCGCCTGCGCGCGCGAGATCGGGCGCGGGGTGCGGATGCCCGCGACGACGTCTTCCCCCTGGGCGTTCGGCAGGAACTCGCCGAAGAAGACGTTTTCTCCGGTGGCCGGATTCCGGGTGAACGCCACCCCGGTCGCGCAGTCGTCCCCGAGGTTTCCGAACACCATGCACTGCACGTTGACCGCCGTCCCGAGGTCGTCCGGGATGCCGTACTGGCGGCGGTAGAGCCGCGCGCGGTCGTTGTCCCAGCTGCGGAACACGGCGGCGATCGCCCCCCAGAGCTGAGCCTGAGGATCCTGTGGGAACGGCGTCCCCGTCGCCTTCTTGACCTTCGCCTTGTATTGCTCGACGAGCGTCTCCAAGTCCTTCGCGGTCAGCTCGGTGTCGTCCTTGACCTTGCGCGCCTTCTTCATCGCGGCGAGGAGGTGCTCGAAGTCGTGTTTCGGGACGTCCAGCACCACGTCGGCGTACATCTGGATGAACCGGCGGTACGAGTCGAGCGCGAACCGGCGGTCCCTCCCCACCCGCGCCAGCCCTTCCACGGCGCGATCGTTCAGCCCCAGGTTCAGGATCGTGTCCATCATCCCGGGCATCGAGAACTTGGCGCCCGAGCGCACCGACACCAGGAGCGGATCGGCGTCGTCCCCGAAGCGCTTCTTCTGGAGACCCTCGAGCCGCTTCATCGCCGCGGCGACCTCGGCGTCGAGCCCCTTCGGGAGCTTGCGCCCCCCCTCGAAGTACAGGTTGCAGGCCCGGGTCGAGATCGTGAACCCCGGGGGGACCGGAATCCCGATGGCGGTCATCTCGGCGAGGTTCGCCCCCTTGCCGCCGAGGAGGTCCTTCATTTTCGCCGAGCCGTCGGCCTGTCCCTGCGCGAAGAAGTAGACGAGCTTGTCCAAGGGAAACTCCTATCGCTTGATGTCGGCTTGGCCGGCCAGCTCGCGAATGTCGAAGTCGAGCGTGAGAGTCGAGTTCACCTGCTCGAGCAAGGCCGTGCGTGCCACGGTGGAGTCAACATTCTTCGGGTCGAGCACCAAGACGTGTTCGAAAAAACTGGCGATCGGCTCGACGTACGTCGTGAGGGCGGAAACGACCGTCGTGAAGTCCTGAGCGTCGGACGCCCGTCGAATCCGGGGTGCTGTCTTGGCGTGAAACGCTTCGAGTTCGCGGGCCGCGGGCTCCGGCTCGTCGAACCGGCCGGGCTCGAATCCGCTGTCGACCGCCTTGAGGATCGCCGCATTCGCTTGCGTGCAAATGTTGTCGACCCGCTTCGTCAGATCGACGAGGCGCGCGAAGTCGGTTAGAGCGCGGGTCGAACGCAAGAATTCCAGTCGCACGACGATGTCCGCCAGCGCCCAGGCGTCGAACGCGGTGTCGCTCACCTTCCGCCTCTGAACGGCCGCGAGCTCGTTGGCCGTGAATCCCCGGTCGAGAAGCCAATTGTCGAGGCGCTCACGGAAGAAGACGAATGCGCCCGCGGCGTCGTGCGTGAGCCGGACGAGGTCCGAAATCGCCATGGCCCATCGCCGCTCGATCACGATCCGGAACACGCCGTTCGCGGCCCGGCGCAAGCCGAATGGGTCGCGCGAGCCGGTGGGAGCCTCGCCAACCCCGAGCAACGAGGCGATGGTATCGAGCCGGTCGGCCACGGCCACGACGCAGCCGACCTCGGTGGACGGTATCGCATCCTCGGCGCTCGCCGGACGGTAGTGGTCGTACACCGCGCGCGAAACGGCGGGATCGGCTCCGTCGGCGTGGAGAAGCAGTCCTCCGACGATCCCCTGGAGCTCCGGAAACTCTCCGACGAGGCCGGTGACGAGGTCGGCCTTCGCCAAGCGGGCCGCCTCGACGCAGCGTTCCGATTCGGGGGATCCCAGCTTCAAGTGCTCGGCGATGGATCGAGCCAGCGTCTCGTTCCGGCTCGACTTGTCCGCGTAACTTCCCAGCTTCTTGTGATACGTGACCTTCGACAAGTCGGCGACACGGACGGCCAGGGGCACCTTGCGGTCTTCCTTCCAGAAGAAGCGCGCGTCCTCGAGGCGCCCGATCACGACCCATTCGTTCCCGCGCCGCACGTGGCCGCCCGGATCGCGGTCGGTGTTGGCGACCGAGAGGAACGCGGGGAGGAGGCCCTCGGGGCCTTCCACCGAAAACGACTTCTGATGATGCTTGAGCGTGGTGACCAGGATCTCGCGGGGGAGATCCAGGAACGCCGGATCGAAGCGGCCGACGACGACGCCGGGCCACTCGACGAGGTTCGTGATCTCGTCCAGAAGCGCCGGGTCGGCGACCGGGGCGCCTCCGGCTCCTTTCGCCGCCCTCCTCAGCCCGTCCTCGAGCTTCGCGCGTCGCTCTGCGGGGTCCACGAGCACGTGGACCGCGCGAAGCGCCTCGACGTACGCGTCGGCATTCTCGATCGGCACAAGGCCGGGAGCCAGGAAGCGATGCCCGTCCGACGCGCGACCCGAGCGGGCCCCGAGGATCTCGAGATCGAGGACGGAAGCACCGTGCAGGGCGACGACCCAGTGCACCGGGCGGACCCAGCGGTGCGTGCCGTCCCCCCACCGCATCGACTTCGCGAACGACATCGCGGCGACCGGCGGCGGGAGGGCTCCGGCGAGGACCTGGCCCAGCGTCCGCCCCGGCACGGCCCGTGTGAACCCCGCGTAGACGCCTTTCTCGGTCTCGATGCGCGTGAGAGCCGAGGGATCGATCCCCTGCTTCTTCGCGAATCCGGCTCCCGCGGGAGTGGGCGCTCCGCCGGCGCCGAACGCGGCCGCCGCGGGAGGGCCGAGGACCGTCTCGACGGCGTCGGGAACTCCCTTGCCTACGTTCAGGACGCGGACCGCGAGGCGGCGCGTTCCTCCCCACGACGTCGCAGGACCGTGAGGAAGCCCCGCGTTGTCGAGCACCGCCACGAGCCGCGCCTCGAGATCGGCCGCCCCCGCCGCGATCATACGGGCCGGGATCTCCTCGCAGCCGATCTCGATCAAGAGAGGCGGATTCATCGCGGCATCACGTCGTCGCCTTGGCGGCGCGCAGCAGCGGGAAGCCGGCGGCCTCGCGCTGGGCGACGTAGGCGTCGGCGACCCGGCAGGCGAGGCGTCGGATCCGCTGGATGAAGGCGGCGCGCTCGGTCACCGACAACGCCCCCCGGGCGTCGAGCACGTTGAAGAGGTGCGAGCACTTGAGCACCCCCTCGTGGGCGGGGAGCACGAGCGGCGCGGGCGTCTCCCCAAGGACGCGATCGAGCAGCCGCCCGGCTTCCTCCTCCCAGCGCTCGAACTGCGCGCGGAAGAATCCCACGTCCGCCTCGCGGAACGAGTAGATCGAGTGCTCGACCTCCTCGCGATGACGCACGTCGCCGTAGGTGATCCCGTGCGCGTTCCATGGGATGTCGAAGATGTTCTTGATGTCGTTCAGGAACATGCAGATCCGCTCGATGCCGTAGGTCAGCTCGACCGAGATCGGGGACAGCTCGCGCCCTCCGGCTTGCTGGAAGTACGTGAATTGGGAGATCTCCATGCCGTCCATCAGGACCTGCCAGCCGACCCCCGCGGCCCCCAGGGTCGGCGATTCCCAGTTGTCCTCCTCGAAGCGGATGTCGTGCTCCAGCGGATCGATCCCGAAGGCGGTCAGGGAATCGAGGTAGAGCTGCTGCACGTCGAGCGGCGACGGCTTCAAGATCACCTGGAACTGGAAGTGCTTGTAGACCCTCATCGGGTTGTCGCCGAAGCGGCCGTCCCCCGGCCGGCGCGAGGGCTGGCAGTAGGCGACGCGCCAAGGCTCGGGCCCCAGGACGCGCAGGAACGTGTCCGGGTGCATCGTGCCCGCCCCCACCTCGACGTCGTACGGCTGCTGGATCACGCAGCCGCGGTCCGCCCAGAACCGTTGGATGCCCAGCAACAAGTCCTGGAAGTTCATGACGGCCCCGGGAGGTCCGCCGTTGCGGCGCGCAGGTGACGGTAGGTCCGGAGGCGCCGCTCGATGAACGCCTCGAGCGTGCCGCGCAAGAGAGTCTCGAGCGAGCCGCCCGGGCGCGCGACCTCCGGCGGAAGCGCAAGCCCCGCCGGCGGGCGGGCATCGAGCACCGCGAGGGCCTCGCGGTCCGCGGGACGGAGACCCGGCGCCCCCGCGGGCTTCGGACAGACGCGGCACAGGAGGCCTTGGCCCGCCGCCACGAAGCGCGGCTCCCCCTCCGGAAGGAGCGCACCGCATCCCGCGCAGGTGTCGAGATCGGGAAGGACGCCGTGGAGCTTGAGGGTCCAGTACTCCGCGTAGCGCACGGCGGCCCACGGGGCGAGACCTCCC
The DNA here is from genome assembly GCA_041500265.1 of Acidobacteriota bacterium. GTDB lineage: Bacteria > Acidobacteriota > Polarisedimenticolia > Polarisedimenticolales > DASRJG01 > DASRJG01. The sequence goes on from JBGQLU010000202.1 coordinate 5,270, forward strand.
TGGAGCGCCTCCAGCACCGCCCCGATCAAGCGAAAGGTGTTCGGCTCGGCCAGGTCCTCGCGGGAGACCGCGTTCGCGATCTCGGAGAGCACCGCGACCGTCGCCTGGATCGCGGGGTCGGACTGCATGGCCGCAAAGGAGCGCACCACGGCGAGCGACTCGATGCGGTCGAGCTCGCGTCCCTCGCGATGGGTCCAGCCGGCTGCGACGCGCGTCATCGGCTCCAAAGCCCCGCCGAACCGGCGCCGGCTCTTCCTCGCCTGCGCGGCGACCCCGCGCACGCGTCCGGAGTGTTGCGTCAGGAGGGTCACGATGAGATCCGCCTCGCCGAGTGGAGACGTGCCCAAAACGTACGCGTCGTCACGGCGCTGCCTCACGAACGGCGGATCATAGCAGAGCGGCCGGGCTCAGCCGATCCCGAGCTCCCCGAGGGCGCGTGGGTCGTTGCGCCAATCCTCGCGCACCTCGACGCGCAAGCTGAGGAAGACCCGGCGGCCGAGCTGGCGCTCGATGGCGGCGCGGGCCTCGGTCCCGACGGCCTTCAAGAGGCCGCCCCCTTTCCCGATGACGATCCCCTTCTGCGAGTCCCGCTCCACGTAGATCGTCGCCTCGATCTCGACGAGCCCGTCCTCGCGCTCGTGCCATCGCCTCACGCTGACCGCGGCGGCGTGGGGAATCTCCTCGCGCGTGTGGACCAGGATCCTCTCACGCACCCATTCGGCGACGAGCATCCGCTCGGGCTGGTCGGTGAGGAAGTC
>JBGQLU010000203.1:0-6027 GCA_041500265.1 Acidobacteriota bacterium
CTACGTCGCGACCACGGGAGAAGGCGAGGCCGTCCGCTTCCGCACGGGGCACTTCTACGGGATGACGACCCACGCGCGGGGCGGCCTCTTCCTCGATCCCGACACGCGCGCGATCGTGGACATCGGCGCGCTCCACACCCGCGCCGTCCTCATGGACGAGCGCGCGAAGGTCCTCTCCTACCGGATGACGAGCCAGTGCGCCTCCGGGTCGGGCCAGTTCCTGGAGAACATCTGCCGCTACCTCGGGGTGACGATCGACGAGATCGGGCCGCTGTCGCTCTTGGCTCAGGCGCCGGAGGCGTGCTCGTCGATCTGCGCCGTCCTCGCCGAGACCGACGTGATCAACATGGTCTCGCGCGGGATCGCGGCTCCGGACATCATCCGCGGCATCCACCAGTCGATGGCGGGGCGCTACCTGCGGCTGATCGCCTCGTCGGGCGCCAAGGGGGTCGTGCTCGTCACCGGCGGCCTCGCGGGGGACGTCGGTCTCATCGCGTCCCTGCGGGAGGCGGCGGCGGAGCACAAGGGGACGGTCGAGATCCGGGCGCACGAGCACTCGGTGCTGGCGGGGGCGATCGGTGCGGCGCTCTGGGGGGCGTTCCGCTTCCGGCGGCTGGCGCGCGAAGGGGCGACGCTCGCCCTGGGGGCCTGAGAGTGAGCGCAGGAATGCCGCGCGGAATGCTCGACCTGACGGGGCGATCGGCACTAGTGACCGGCGCGTCCGGCGGGATCGGCTCCGCGATCGTGCGCGCGCTGCTCGGCTCCGGGGCGCGGGTCGCGGGGATCGACCTGCCGGGGCGCGCGGCGGTTCCGGGCTCGGTCGCGATCGAGGCCGACGTCGCTCGCGAGGGGGAGTGCGAGCGCGCGGTGGCGGAGGCGCGGGAGCGTCTCACCAGGCTGGACGTCGTGGTCCACGCGGCGGGGATCACCCGGGACGCGGTGATCTGGAAAACCTCGGACGAAGCCTGGCGCGACGTGATGGCCGTCAATCTCGACGCCGCGTTCCGGCTGCTGCGCGCGGCGATTCCGGTCCTGCGCGAGGGAGGCGGAGGGGCGGTGGTCCTGGTCGCCTCGATCAACGGCGAGCGCGGGAAGCTCGGGCAGGCCAACTACGTCGCGGCCAAGGCGGGGCTCATCGGTCTCGGCAAGACCGCCGCGCGCGAGGCCGGCCGGTTCGGGATCCGGGTCAACGTCCTCGCCCCGGGATGGATCGACACGCCGATGACCGAACGGCTCGACCGCGCCGCCCGCGAGCGCGCGATCGAGGAGACGGTGCTCGGCCGGGCGGGGACGCCGGACGACGTCGCGGCGGCGGCGCTCTTCCTCGCCTCGCCGATGTCGCGGCACGTCACCGGCCAGGTCCTTCGCGTGGACGGCGGGCAGCTGATCGCATGAGGGCTGCCGTAGCGGGCGGCGGGAGGCACGGGATGAGCGGAACGACCAAGGCAAGCGAGGCGGTTGTGGTGCGCGGGCTCGCGCCCGAGGACCTGGAGCCGGTGATCGCTCTCGACGCGCGCCTCGTGGGGAGGCGCCGCGCCGAGTACTTCCGGGTCAAGCTCCGGCAGAACCTGGCCGAAACGGGGATCAAGATCTCGCTCGCCGCGGACATCGACGGCCATCTCACGGGCTTCCTTCTGGCACGGGTCTACTACGGCGAGTTCGGCCTGCTCGAGCCGGCCGCGGTCCTGGACACGATCGGCGTGGATCCGGCGTTTCACGGCCGCGGCGTGGCGGGGGCGCTCGTGGCACAGCTTCGCCGCAACCTCATCGCGCTTCGCGTCCCGCGCCTCCAGACCGAAGTGTCATGGGACGACCCTTCGCTGATCAGTTTCTTCCGGCATGAGGGCTTTCGTCCGGCGCCCCGATTCTGCGTGGACCTGGACCTGACGGCGTCGCCCGCTCCCGATCCGGTGGACGAGTGATCGTCCAGAAGAGCACGCGCTACGCCCTCTACGCCGCGATCGACCTGGCGCGCGCTTGGCCCGGCGCCACCGTGAGCGCCGCCGAGGTCGCCTCCCGGTACGGGCTTCCGTCGACCGTCGTGGCGAAGGTCGTCCAGCAGTTCGTGCGGAGCGGGCTCGCGAGCGGCAGCCGCGGCGTCCACGGCGGTTACCGCCTGGCCCGCGATCCCCGCGGCATCTCGCTCCTGGACGTCATCGACGCCTTCGAGCCCGCGCCTCCCGACGCCTTCGCGTCGAACGGCCGCGGGCGGGCCCGCGCCGAGGCGTCCGTGCGGAAGCTGAAGCGTGTGTTCGAGGAGGTCGGCGAGCTCGAGCGCACGACGTATGCGTCGATCTCCCTCGCGACCCTGGTGGGAACGCCGCCGCTCCTGCGCGCGCTGCGGTGAATACTGGGGACAGCAACCGAATTACTAATTCGGTTGCTGTACCGTACCCCTGTATCATCGGCCGGATTCCTGACCACCGGGAGACCGGCCCTTGGACTCGATGCGGTACGCCGTCGTTCTCGCCGCCGGGCTGTTCGTCGGGATGTTCGTCGTGCTCGAGCTCGGCCGGAGGATCGGGATCCGGCGGATCGCGGCCGACCCCGAGGGGGCGCACGCGGGGGCGGGCACGGTGGACGGCGCGGTCTTCGCCCTGATGGGGCTCCTGATCGCGTTCACCTTTTCCGGGGCCGCGTCGAGGTTCGACGTCCGGAAGCAGCAGGTGGTCGAGGAGGCGAACGACATCGGCACCGCGTACCTCCGGATCGATCTCCTCCCGGCGGAGACGCAGCCCGCGCTCCGGGACCTCTTCCGGAAGTACGTCGACTCGCGGCTGGCGACCTACCGGAAGATCCGCGACCTGTCCGAGGCCAAGGCGGAGCTCGACCGGAGCATCGCCGTTCAGGGCGAAATCTGGTCACGGTCGGTCGAAGCGTGCCGCGCCGCCAACCAGCCCGCGACCACGACGTTGATGCTCTCCGCGCTGAACGCGATGATCGACATCGTGACCACCCGCACGGCGGCGACCAAGATGCACCCCCCGGCGATCATCTTCGCGATGCTCGTCGTCTTGGCACTCGGCTGCGCTCTCCTGGCGGGGAACGGCATGGCCGCCGCGCGGACCCGGGACTGGACGCGCATGCTGGCCTTCGCGGCGGTGATGGCGGTGACCGTCTACGTCATCCTCGACCTCGAGTACCCGCGGGTCGGCCTGATCCGCGTCGACGCCATCGACCAGCTGCTGGTCGACGTGCGGAATTCGATGAAGTAGCGGGGACGATCGACGATGCCCAAGCCGGTGCCGATGAACGCGACGATCGTCGGACGCGACGATCTTTCGGAGACGTTGGCGGTCTTCCGCATCCGGCCCGATCTCGTCCCCACCGACGATCAGGCGTGGTTCGACGCCGGACAGTACGTGACGCTCGGGTTGAACGCCCCGGGACCCGAAGGGCCGAGCGCCGTCCTGCGGCCGTACTCGATCGCCTCCGAGCCCGGGGAGCGCCGCTGGCTCGAGTTCTACATCCGGCGGACCGCCGACCCGGAGTCGGACACCCCGTTCACTCATCTCCTCTGGCCTCTCGGAGTCGGCGCCCGCTTGCACCTGGGCGGGAAGGTCACCGGGCGGTTCACCCTCGCGCACACCGTGGGCGACGACGACCCTCGCCTCAAGGTGTTCGTGGCCGCGGGGACCGGCCTGGCACCCTTCGTGAGCATCGTGCGCGACGCCCTCAAGGCCGGACGCCCGGATGCGCTCCGGCGGTTCGCCATTCTCCACGGAGCGAGCCGTCCCCAAGAGCTGGGGTACAAGGCCGACCTCGAGCGGGCGATGGACCATCTCGCGCTTCGTTACTTCCCCACCGTGAGCCGCGCGACGCAAGTGCCGGACTGGACGGGTGACAAGGGACGGGTGGAGACCTTCTTCGACGGGGAAAAGCTCGTGGATCTCGAGCGACGTCTCGGCCTTCCGGTCGGGGGGCTCACGCCGAAATACGCGGTCGTCTACGTGTGCGGGTTCACCGGGACGATCGCCGGCACCGTCACGCGCTTGATCCGTCGCGGCTTCGTTCCCGACGCCCCGCGCATGCGCCGGCTTCTGGAGATCCCCGAGGGGACGAAGGCCAGCCTCTTCTTCGAGCAGTACGACACCGAGCCGCTGATCGACCCGACCAACGACGCGCTCCTCGAGCGCCTCCGAAAGGAATTCCGGGAAGCCCGCCGCTAGAACCGGAAGCCGATCCCAAGACGCGTGAACAGCGGGTCCACCTTGGCGCTCTGGCCGCCTTGCGGCGTCAGGTCGAGCTGAAGGTAGCGGATGCCGGTGACGATGGCGACGTGCTTCCCGAGCCCGATGTCGAGCCCGAGCGAGACGCCCCACGCATTCTCGGAGTCGGTTCCGAGATTGTTCGACCCGTAGAGGCCGGACCCCGAGCCGTTCAGCTTGATGTCCCCCCAGTTGACGTACGAGTACGTGGGCCCGAGGTAGAAATCGACGATCTTGGAGTGGACCACGTGGATGTCGAAGGTGGCCGACAGCGGCGCCAGCGTCGTGCTGCCGATCGTCTGCCCATTGAACTTGACGTCCTGGTTCGCGTGGATGTAGTCGACTTCGAGGCCGATCCACTTGGTGAACCGCCCCTCGATCCCGAAATCCCACCCGAGCGCGTTCGCATTCTTGACCGAATCCGTCACGCTTCCGACGGTGACGTTCTCCTCGCTCAGCGGTGAGACGTAGGACGCCGCGGCGAAGATCTTGACGTGAGTGTCCTGTGCTGAGGCGGGCCCGAGCGCCGCCGTCGCGAGCGCGAGGGATGCAAGAACCGCGTAACGCCGCATGAGGTCGCTCCTGACCGAGCCGTCCGGTGCCGGGACCGTCCCGGACCGCCGGCGGCTTCACGGCAAATCCTAGGTTCGGCGCCATGGGGGCGCCATGGGGTGATGTTCCCAGGTCCCCCAACCCGACCGTTTCGGTTCGGTTCTGGGCGCCCTTCCGCGCGATATTGCTGATATCACCCATGCGCGTTTCGCAGCGAGGACCGGGGAGGCCCGATGCGAGAGTTGATCCGGGACCGTGAGCATCTCGTCCGGCTTGCGCTCATCTTCGCAGCCGGATTCGTCGCGTTCGTCCTCGTGCGCTCGTTCGTGATCCCCAAGGGATTCGGCGTCTACGGGCACTACCGCGCCGGGGCGCTCGACGACGTCAGCGCGCGCGGGATTCACTTCGCCGGCCGCGCCTCCTGCGCCGACTGTCACGACGACCTCGAGAAGGCGAAGGCCGCGGGGAAGCACGCGGGGCTCGGCTGCGAGGCGTGCCACGGCGCGCAGTCGGCGCACGTCGCGGATGCCGCGAACGTGGTCCCAGGAAAGCTCGACCCGAAGACGCTCTGCCCCGTCTGCCACACGACGAACGTCGCGAAGCCGAAGGGGTTCCCGCAGGTCGATCCGAAGGACCACGCCGGGGACCAGCCGTGCACCGACTGCCACAAGCCGCACGCTCCGTCGATCGCCTAGGAGGACGGGTCATGGACTCCGACCGCCGCGAGTTCCTCCTGCAGAGCGGGAAGTACATCATGCTGTTCGGCGCCGCCACCTCCGCCTGGCCGTTCGTTTCGGCCGGCACCCCCGAACAGGCCCCCGGCTACGACGTCGCTCGCCACTGGTGGGCGTTCTACATCGACATCGACAAGTGCATCGGGTGCGGCAATTGCGTCCGCGCCTGTAAGGAAGAAAACGACGTCGTGCGCGAGCCGTTCTACTTCCGCACGTGGGTCGAGCGCTATCACATTCCGGCGGTGGACCCCGCGCACCCGGAGGCCGACATCCTTCCGGTCGTCGACTCGCCCAACGGCGGCTACGACGGCTTCCCGGAGCGGTACCGCACCAACGACGGGTCGAAGAACTTCTTCGTCCCGAAGATGTGCAACCACTGCGCCGGCTCGCCTTGCGTGCAGGTCTGCCCGGTCGGCGCGACCTTCGATTCCCCCGACGGGGTCGTCCTCGTGGACAAGTCGTACTGCCTCGGCTGCCGCTACTGCGTGCAGGCGTGCCCCTACGGCTGCCGCTACATCGACCCGCGCACGCAC
>JBGQLU010000204.1:0-5936 GCA_041500265.1 Acidobacteriota bacterium
CGGCTGCTCGTCGAGGCCGCCGAGGCGATGCCGAACGTGACGGTGAATTTCGCCGCGCGCTGCGCCGGGGTCGATCTCGACGCCGCGGAGTGCACGTTCGTGGACGCGGAGTCCGGCGCGTCGAAGCGGGTCGCGGCGGACCTCGTGATCGGGGCCGACGGCGCCTATTCGGAAGTTCGCGCGGCGCTCCAGAAGACCGACCGATTCGAGTACGCCCAGTCGTACCTGCCGCACGGCTACAAGGAGTTGAGCATTCCTCCCGCCGACGGGGGAGGGTTCCGGCTGGAGCGGGGGGTCCTCCACATCTGGCCGCGCGCGAGCTTCATGATGATCGCGCTGCCGAACGTGGACGGAAGCTACACGTGCACCTGCTTCTGGCCGTTTACGGGGCCGAACTCGTTCGCGAGCCTCGCCTCTCCGGACGAGGTCCGCGCCTACTTCGGGCGCGTCTTCCCCGACGCGGTCCCGCTGCTCACGACACTCGAGGACGACTTCCTCCAGAACCCCGTGGGATCGCTGGTCACCGTCCGCTGCGCGCCGTGGCGGTGGAAGGACCGGGTCGTGCTGCTGGGCGACGCCGCGCACGCGATCGTGCCGTTCTACGGCCAGGGGGCGAACGCGGCCTTCGAGGACTGCATCGTGCTCGACGAGTGCTTGAGGGACTCCGGTCGAGACGCCTCCGGCGCGCTCTCCGAATACGAGCGCCGGAGGAAGCCGCACACCGACGCCTTGGCCGATCTCGCGATCGGGAATTTCGTCGAGATGCGCGACAAGACCGCCTCCACCGTCTTCCTCCTCGGGAAGAAATTCGAAAAGTCCCTGGCCAAGCTCTTCCCGGGGCGGTTCGTTCCCCTCTACACCATGGTCACCTTCAGCCGGACCCCCTACGCCGACGCGGTCCGCCGCGCCAAGGCGCAGTGGCGGGCCGTCTTCACGATCGCCGGAGCGATCGCGTTGGCTTTGGCCCTGGGCCTTGCCGCGCTCGTCGCCGCGAGGTAACGCCATGCCCGACCTCACCTACGCGAGCTACCTGCACCTCGACCGGCTCCTCACGCTCCAGGAGCCCCGCTCGACCCCGCCGCAGCACGACGAGATGCTCTTCATCGTGATCCACCAGGTCTACGAGCTCTGGTTCAAGGAAGTGCTCCACGAGGTCGGCAAGATCGAGCGCGACTTCAGCGCGAACGACCTCTACGGCGCGATCCACACGCTGAAGCGGGTCCGCACGATCATGAAGACGCTCGTCGGGCAGCTCGACATCCTCGAGACGATGACCCCGATGTCGTTCTCCGCGTTTCGGGACCGGCTGGACACGGCGAGCGGGTTCCAGTCGGTGCAGTTCCGCGAGCTCGAGTTCGTGATGGGGTACAAGCGCCCCGAGATGCTCCGCTACGCCGCCTCGCCGGAGGCGAAGGCGACCTTGGAGCGCCGACTGGCGGAGCGCTCGCTCATCGACCACCTCTACGACTTCCTCGAGCATCAGGGGGTGGCGATCCCGGAGGCGCTCCGCTCGAAGCCCGCCGCCGCCCCGCACGCGCCGGACCCCCAGATCCAGGCGGGGCTCCTCCGGCTCTACCGGAGCCGGCCCGAGATGGCGATCCTCTTCGAGCTGATGACCGACCTCGACGAGGGGTTCCAGGAATGGAAGTACCGGCACGTCAAGCTCGTGGAGCGGACGATCGGGAACAAGAAGGGAACGGGGGGATCGCTGGGGGTCGAGTTCCTCAAGCAGAGCCTTTTCCAGCCGCTCTTCCCCGACCTCTGGGCGATCCGGCACGAGCTCTGAAGGGTCGTCGTTTTCGGGAACGCCAAAATTATGGATCGATTCGATCCTTTTTCCCGGGAGAGCATTCGGGGCCAGAAGTCGTTATCCTAGAGGCGGTTCGACTTTCTCTGACGAGGTGTCCGTGCTCACGTCCTTCCTGATTTCGCTCGCCGTTTCGGTCGTCGTTCTCCAGATCATGGTGTTCAGCACCACGATCTATTTGCACCGCGCCGCGACCCACCGGGCGCTCACTTTGAACCCCGTGGTCTCGTGGGGCTTCCGGCTCTGCGTCTGGCTGACGACAGGGATCGTCCCTCGGGAGTGGGTCGCGGTCCACCGCAAGCACCACGCGCATACGGACGAATCCGGAGACCCGCACAGCCCCGTGATCGAGGGTTTCCTGCCGATCCAGTTCGGCAACGTCTTCTATTACATTAAGGAAGCTCGGAATCCGGAGACGGTGGCGACCTTCGCCAAGGACATCAAGCTGGACTTCTGGGACAAGTACGCCTTCGACTTCGGGGGGGCGGGGCTCCTGGTTGGAACCGGCATCCTCTGCCTGTTCCTCGGCTGGTGGGGGATCCTTTCGATCCTGCTGGCCGGACTCCTCTACGTCTTCGTCCTGTCGTCGTCGATCAACGGCCTCTGCCACCACGCCGGATACAAGAACTTCGACAATACCGCGGGGAACTTCCGGTCGATCGCGTTGATCACGGGGGGCGAAGGGCTCCACAACAACCACCACGGCAAGCCGCGGAGCGCCAAGTTCAGCGTCCGCCCGTCGGAGTTCGACCCGGCTTGGCCGGTGATCCGCACGCTCGAGCTGATGCACTTGGCGAAGGTCACGACTGTCAAGGCGTAGTGCTCCGTTCGTGCTCTACGACATCACCCCCACCCTCACCGCGGCCCTCGCCGTCTGGCCGGGGGATACGCCGCCGTCGCGGGAAGTCCTCCTCGACATGCGCCGGGGGGACTCGCTGACGCTGTCCACCCTGCGGGCGACCGTGCACCTGGGCGCGCACGCCGACGCCCCGAGCCATTACGGCCGGGACGCGCGGACGATCGAGGCGCAGCCGCTCGAGCGCTACCTCGGGCGCTGCCGGGTCGTCCGGGTGCCGGCGACACGCGGGAGTCGTATCCCGCCCGCCGCGATCCCCGGGGGGGAGCTCACCGAGCGGCTCCTGATCGCGACCGGAACGTATCCGGACCCCGAGCGGTTCAACGAGGACTTCGCGGCGCTCGAGCCCGCGACCATTGATCTCCTCGATATCCGCGGCGTCCGGCTCGCCGGCATCGACACGCCGAGCGTCGATCTCTTCGCCGACAAGCAGTTGATCGCCCACGCGCGCTTCCTGGCGCACGACATGGCGATCCTCGAGGGGCTCGTTCTGGGCGGTGTCCCGGAGGGGATCTACGAGCTGATCGCGCTTCCGTTGAAGCTCGCGGGGTTCGACGCGAGTCCGGTGCGGGCGCTGCTCAGGACGATCGAGCCGGAACCACCAACGTAGCGAGGCTGGTCCGCCGGATCGCGCGGAGCGGCAGCTCGCTCGCGCGCTCGTCGAGGGCGCGCTGCACGCCGGTCCACCACCGCGAGTAGTCGTGCCAGAGGATCGTGCCTCCGGGTCGCGTGATCCGGAGCGCGTTGTCCGTGTCCTTCTTCACGTGCTCGTAGGCGTGGCTCGCATCGACGAAACAGAAGTCGATCGAGCCCGCGAACGGCCGCGGGTCGAAGTCCATCGAGTCGCAGTAGATCTGGTCGATGCGGGCCCCCTCCGGGGTGCCGTGGAATCTCTCCCCCGGGATTACGTCCTTGACGTGGCCGGTTCCCGGGACGCTCGCGTCCGCGCGACGCGTGGGGTGGTCGATCGGCAGGTCGAGCGTGTGGAGCCGCGCCCCTTCGGGGGCGTTCGCCGCGAGATGCCAGGACGTGAGCCCGTCGTACGTCCCGAACTCGAACATCGATCGGGGCGCGGCGAGCCGCACGGCCGCGCAGATCAGCGCGAGCTCGTACCGATCGACGTTGTCGGGCTTGCCGGCGAACGGGCGCATCCGGACGTCGGCGCTCGAAAGACCGGGCCACACGACCAGCGGATCGACGAACGGGAGCTTGCGCGTGGCGCGGAAACGCACGCCCGCGAGCTTGCGCTTCAGGGTGTGGCCGATCGCCATGAAGGGTCAGCTCTCGGCTTCGACCCAGACCGCCGTGCCGTAGCAGAGAACCTCGGCCACGCCCGGAATGACGTCGCTGGCGTCGAAGCGGACGCCCGTCACGGCGTTGGCCCCCAGCCGCTCGGCGTGCTGGAGCATCTGCTCGAACGAATCGGACCGGGCCTTCTCGCACAGCTCGATGTAGGGGGTGATGTTCCCCCCGATCAGCGTTTGCAGCCCCGCGCCGATGTTTCCGACGATCGAGCGCGAGCGCACGATGGCCCCGCGGACGATGCCCAGGGAGCGCTTGATCCGGTAACCGGGGAGATCGAACGTCGTGCTGGTCATCGCGTGATCCACGGGATCCTCCGTGCCTGGCCGATTTATATCAGCTTTTCGCCTTCCGGTGGGAGTTGCGCGAAGCTCATGCTTGCGTCGACCATACAGCAACTTCGGGCCGATGAGGAGGCCTGCTGCGTGAGCGACGGCGAGAGCGAAAACGACCGGATCTCCGTGGAGCGGGCCGACCACCGGTCCCCGAGCGTCGCCGCCCTTCTCGCCTCCCTCGACGGCGAATTGACCCGTCGCCACGGCCGCGTCCGAGGTGCTGCGATGCTGGCGCTCGAGCTCGCCGAAGCCGGGTCCGCGTTCTTCGTCGCGCGCCTCGGGGGACGGGAGGTCGGATGCGGGGGCCTGTGCCCCTTCGAGCCCGGCGTCGGAGAGGTCCGGCGTCTCCACGTCATCCCCGGCCCGCGCGGGGCGTCGGCGGCGAGGGCGATCCTCGCGGAGATCGAAGCCGAGGCGAGGCGACTCGGTTATCACGCCCTCCGGATCGAGACCGGACAGGGCCGGCCCGAATCCCCGGCGTTCTACGAAGGAGAAGGATTCCGCCCCGTCCCGTGCGAAGGGCAGGCGGCCGACCCATTGCGCCTCTGCTTCGAGAAGCGGCTAGACTCCCCGGCATGAGCACCGAACCGCGGTTGGTTCTCGGGATACCGGTCCTGCCGGCGCTCGATCTCGAGGCGTCGCTTGCGTTCTACGAGACGAAACTCGGCTTCAGGCGGCACATCGAATCGGACGACTACGCCGGCGTCGAGCGCGACGGAGTCCAGATCCATCTCTGGCTCTGCGACGACCGGAACCTCGCCGAGCACACGAGCTGCCGGATCAACATGACGGGGATCGATACCCTTTACGCCCTCTGCCGCGATCGGAGCGTCGTCCACCCGGACGCGGCTCTCGAAGAGAAGCCGTGGGGGTTTCGCGAGTTCTCGGTCGTCGATCCGAGCGGGAACCGCGTGATCTTCGCGGAAGAGATCCCCGGGTGGGTCGAGGAGTAGAGGCCGTCTATCCGGCGGGCTCGAACAGCGCGCAAACCGCTCCGGCCGGATCGCGCACGACCGCGTAGACCCCGTTCCCACCCCGAGTCGGCGCACGGAGCACCGTCCCTCCGGAGGACTTCACGCGCGCCAGGCTTCGGTCGAGCGATTCCACGACGAAGTAGACCAGCCACACTGCGGGAAGCCCTGCGTTGGCGCCGCGCGCCCAGCAGACGCCTGCCGCCGGCGCGGAGGATTCGGGCTGCTGCAGCACGTAATCCGAGTAGCCGCCCATGTCGAACCCTTCGACCGTGAAGCCGACGACCTCGCTGTAGAAGTCCCGAACGGCGTCCGCGTCCGGAACGGTGAGATCGCACCAGCCGATCGCGCCGACAGGGGGCTTCAGCTCGCCCGCCATCTCACTTCACCCACGCGATCACCTTCAGCTCCACCGCGATCGGTGTCGGGAGCGCGCCGACCTCGATCGTCGTGCGGGTGGGGCGGTTCCCGGCGAACGCCTCGGCGTAGAGGCGGTTGAAGATGGGGAAATCCATTCTCATGTCGGTGAGGAAGACGGTGACGTCCACGATGTCGTCCCACGTAGCACCGGCGTCCTCGAGGACGAAGCGGACGTTCTCGAAGACGGCGCGGGTCTGCGTCTCGATGTCGTAGGCGACGACGTCGCCGTCGGCGTCGAGCGTGAC
>JBGQLU010000205.1:0-5790 GCA_041500265.1 Acidobacteriota bacterium
CGATGGCGCGGTGGGAGAGATCGCCTCGACGCTCGTCGCGTACGGCGAGCCCGGGGGCGATTCGGCGATGGCCCGGACCGTGTCGCTGCCCGCGGCGATCGCGGCGCGACTGATCCTGGACGGCCGCATCCTTCTTCACGGCGTGCGGGTGCCGGTTCACCGGGAGATTTACGAGCCGGTCTTGGAGGCGCTCGAGCCGATGGGCGTTCGCTTCGAGGAAGAGGACGCCGCCGCGTCCTAGGCCTGGCGCATCCAGCGGAAGACCTCCACGACGCTGGGCCGCTTCCCGTACATGAGGAGGGCGGTCCGGAAGACGCGCGCCGCGAAGCGGAGGGTGACCCACACCCATCCCGCCAAGAGCGCGAGCGTCAGAACGACTTCCCACCACGGCGCGCCGCCGGCGCCGATGCGCAGCATCATCGTGACCGCGGAGGTCAGCGGTATGTACGAGAGGATGCGAGCCGCCGTGCCCTGGGGGTCGCTCATCACGACCTGGAGGAAGAACATCGGCACGGCGCAGCCGATCGCCCAGAACATGCCGTATTGCTGCATGTCCTTGGCGTTCGTGCCGAGGACGCCGGTCGCGGTGATGAGGGTCCCGTAGAGGAGGAACGCCAGCACGAAATACGCGAGACACACGAGCACGATCATCGGCGACAGGGCGAGCCCCGCGACGAGCAGAACGAGCGGCACGAGCGCCATCGACAGCCAGATCGATAGCTGCAGGAGGCCGGCGGCCCCGAGCCCGACGAGCTTTCCGAGGAGGAGCGAGCGCGCGTCGATCGACGAGAGGATCACCTCGATCACACGGTTCTCCTTTTCCTCGCTCACCCCCTGGATCAGCGTCCCGCCGGCGACGAGGATCGACACCACCAAGAGAATCGTGAAGCCGAACGGCACGACGAATCGCTTGACGACGTCGATGATCCCCCGCTCCGCCCACGTTCCTCCCGGCTGCTTGGCGTACGTGGCGATGGCAGCCGGCTGCAGGATGCGCTCCATGACCTGCGGATCGACCTTCCCCGCCGCGAGGCTCTTCACGAGCAGACGTCTCAGCGGAAGGGACGTCAGCTTCCCCTCGGAGAAGACCGAGGTGCTGGCGTCATACGCGGAGATCTTTCCGGTGGCGAGGTAATCCTTCGGCACCACGAAAACGACGCCGATCTCCTTCCTGTCGAGGGCGGCGAGCGCCTCGTCGAGGGACGGGAACGGCACGAACGTCGTCCCGGAGAGGAGCGTCTTCACCATCGATCCGACGGGTCCCACCTGCGCGGACATCGCGGATGCGCCCTCGAACGCCTCTTTCGCTTCGTCGGGGATCTCGGCGGCGGAGACGGGGCCGGCTTCGACCTTCACGATCCCGGACTGATCGACGATCCCGGCCTTCCCGGTCGGCTTGTCGAGCCTCACCGCGGCGTGCGTCACCAGGAAGATCAGCCCGGCGTAGAGGCCGACGAACACTGGCATCCCGAAGGTGCCGATGAGCCATCCGGGCCGGAGCACCGTCGCGAGGAACTCGCGCCGCGCGACGATCCAGGCCTTCCCCTTCACGCCGCCGCCCCTTCGCTCGACGTCGCGACGTGGACGAAGATCTCCTCGAGCGGCGTCGGGTGCGCCTCGAACCGGGTGACCGAGAGTCCGGCGGCGAGTGCTCCCGCGAGGAACCGGTCGGGGGACAGCTCGGGTGAGAGCGTGAGCTTCGTCGTGGCCCCCGACGGTGCGGCGGAAAGCACGCCGGGGAGCCCCGCGAAATCCCCTTCTCCGTCCACCAGCACGACGTTGCCGCGTCCGGGGAGGCCGCGCATCTCCGCGGCGTACCGCTTCTTGATTTCGCGCACGGTGCCGTAGAGAACGCGCTTTCCGAGATCGATCATCACGATCCGGTCGCACAGCTCCTCGACCTCGGCCATCTGGTGGGTGGACAGCACGATCAGCCGCCCCTCCACTTTCAGCGCGACGATCATCTCCTTGATCATCCGCGTGTTCACGGGATCGAGGCCCGAGAACGGCTCGTCCAGGATGACGATCGAGGGCTCGTGCAGGAGCGTCCCCACGATCTGGACCTTCTGCTGCATCCCCTTCGAGAGCGCCTGGACCTTCTTCTTCGCCCAGTCGCCGAGCCCGACCCGTTCGAGCGCCGCCATCGCCTTGGCCTTGACGTCCGGTCCCTTCATCCCCTTCAGGCGCCCGAAGTAGTCGAGGACGTCGATCACCTTCGTCTTCCGGTACAGCCCGCGCTCTTCCGGGAGGTAGCCGACCTTGTCGTGATCGGCGTCGTTCGACGGCCGTCCGTCGAGGAGGATGCGGCCGCTGTCCGGACGCAGGATGTCCATCACCATCCGGATCAGCGTGGACTTCCCCGCCCCGTTCGGCCCCAGCAGGCCGAAGATCTCCCCTCCGCTCACCTCGAACGAGGCGTGGTCCACGGCGACCTTGCCGTCGTACGCCTTGACGACGTCTTCGATGAGGAGCTGGGGCATGGGGCGTGAGTATACGCGGGTGGTCACAAGGGGTTATTCCCCCGCGGGCACCGCCATGACGTACACGCCGCGGTCGGCCCGCACTGAGCCCGCAAAGGCCAACAGGAAACGGCCGTGGTAGGGATCCCACTCGAGATCGACGTCGCCAGCGGGCACGATCCCGAGGTCCGCTTGGAGCTTCCTGCGCGCGCCGACGAGGCGCCCTTCGAGGTCGAACTCGGCGAAGACCCAGTCGATCGTGCTGCCGCCGCCCGAAAGAGGAACGACGACGGAATAAAGAACGCCGATCGTGCGGTCGCCCCCGGCGACCCGCAGAGGACGCACCGTCTCGTAGGTCGTCTCGGATCCTTCGCTCACCGGGCCATCCGCGAGCACGCGCCGCGGGCCGAACGCCCCGGACCCGCTCCGCGTCGTCATGTAGAGGTCGGTCTGATTACAGCCGTCGGCGAACACGACGGCCTCGATGCCGCCGACGGTCGCGATCGCGGGGTCGGGCCAGGGGCATCCGGATCCGACGACGGTCGTCACGGCACTGCTCGGGGCGCCGCGGGCGTCCAGCTCGCGCACCCGAATGCCGATGCCACCCTCGAACCACGTCGTGACGAAGCCGCCCCGTGTCGGCGCGAGCTGCGAGTCCCAAATGATTCGATACGAAAGATTCTGTCCCGACACCGCGGGCACGACATTCACCCGCGGCCCGCTCGGCCGGCCGTCGTTCCCGAGAGGGACCGCCCAGTCGGTCCACGTCCCCCTCCATTCCGGATAGGTCAGGACGACGTTGCCACCGCTCGATGCGACCGAGAACGGATAGAGCTCCCCGGACGTGAGGATCTCCCGGCCCGGTCCGAGCTGCCCTCCGTCGGAGCCGACGTTGATGTTCCAGACCGCCGTCGCGTCGTCCTCGAAGAACGAAACGAATCCTCCTTGCACCGGGAGCAGGCGCGGAACGAACGGGTAGAGCTGGGAAATATCGAAGTCGAGCCATCCCGAATCCGCGACCCGGACCCCGCTCAAGTCGTGGCGAGCGAAGCGGAGGTGAGGCAAGAGATCGAACGGCTCCAGGACCTCGAGGTCCACCCAGGACACGGCGAAGCCGTCGGGAGTCGCCGCAACGGCGGGTTGCTCGCCGATGAACGGAACCGGCCCCGGCACGGGCGGAGCAATTCTCACGATGTCGTCCGCGAAGGATGGGACGATAAGAGCGAGGAGGAGGACCGAGACGAATAGGAATCGCATGTCGAAGCCCCCGGGACCGTGAGCACATCATACGGCCAGGTGCGGCGGCCGGCTGCCCGTCGAGCCTTGGTGACGGAGGTCGTGCGATTCCGACGCGATTCCCTGGACGCGGTTATTTCGTTACCATGCCCCAACTTGGCGGAGCGGCCAGCTCCGCCTTCGAGCGGGGGAAGGTCGCAATGAACGAGTTCGACCTCGGCGCACACCGTCCGCCGTTCGAGATCGGGTCGGTCGCGTCGAACGTCCTCGGCGTGCTGCGCGAGGGCCTCCCGGCATTCGTGTCCGTCGCAGCGATCGTCAATCTGCCGTTGATCGCGCTCTACGCTTGGCGATGGCGTCGGATCGTCGCCGGCGACCCGGAAGGCGGCTGGGAAGCGCTTGCCACTGTTCTCCAGATGGTTCTCCAGCAGCTTACGATCGCGGCATTGATCCACGGTGTGTTCGAGGTCCTTCAAGGGCGCCGTCCCTCCGTGAGCGAGTGCCTTCGCAGGGGCGTGCGAGGGGCCGGGCGGGCCTGGTTGACGGGCCTCCTCGTCGGCATCGCGACCTGGGTGGGCCTCCTGATGTGCATCGTTCCCGGCATCTACCTTTCCGTCCTGTACGCGATCGCCGTCCCCGTCGCGGTGATCGAGCGAAAAGGCGCGTTCGAGTCGATGTCCAGGAGCAAGGAGCTCGCTCGCGGCCGCGGATGGCCCATCCTTGGGCTCAACCTCTTGTTCAATTTTTCCTTCGTACTGATCGCGGGAGTGGGTCTCGCACTCGTGGCCGGCCGCGCGGGTCTCGCTGCGATTTGGAGCGTCGGAACGACCATTCTGTTGGGCGCCGTCAACAGCGTCCTCCCGAGCGTGATGTACTACCGGCTTCGCGCCGCCGACAGCGATCTCGATCTCGCCGCGCTTGTCAAGGTCTTCGAATAGGCATCCCGTGACCGAACCCCCGGAGTACCTGAGCCTCTCGACCGTGGGCGGCACCGTCCGCCCGCCGTTTCTCATCGGACGCGTGGCGGCTCAAACGCTGGCGGTGTTCTGGAGGAATCTCATTCCATTCTGCGGGCTTGCCACCGTCATCAGCGCGCCGAATCTGACGATCAGCGCCCTGAATTGGAAGACCCTGGTGCATCCGGTTCCGTTCGGTCGGTTCTTCTGGGCCAACATCGTCCTTTCGCTCGTGACGAGCCAACTCATCACCTCGACGTTGATCTACGGCGTCTTCGAATACCTCCGCGGCCGTCGCGCGACGTGGTGGGAATGCTTCCGACAAGGAATCCGCAAGGCTCCTGGAGCCGCCGGAACCGGAATCGTCGTCGGCACGGCGATCTTCGTGGGGTACCTCTTCTGTCTCGTGCCGGGACTTTATTTCCTGATCGTCTACTCCGTCGCCGTCCCGGTGAAGGTGATCGAGGGCAAATCGATCTTGGCCGCCATGACGCGCAGCAAGGAGCTGACCGTGGGACGCGGCTGGCAGATACTGGCACTTCATCTGCTCCTCGGGCTCCTGGTCGGAGGGTCGTCCGGGGTCGCCGTCGCGGTGCTGCGCGGGCATCCGGTCGCGTGGGTCGTCTGGCAGCTGGCCTTCGGCGTGGTGGGCGCGACGATCTCCTCGACCCTCTCCAGCGTGATCTATTACCGGCTGCGGGCTTCCGAAGAAGATCTCGACTTGGCCGAAATCACCAAGGTGTTCGATTGATTCTCCGCCGCCTGTTCCTCGCCGCGGCCTGCCTCGCGACGACCGCCTCCGTCGCCGGCGGCGTGGTGCCTCCCGCGACGCGGGCGGAAGCCAAGGCGCGCGCGGACGCGATCCTCTCGGTCCCGCACTATCAGCGCGAGCTCCCGGACGAGGCGGCCCGATTCCAGAAGCTGCATTGGAATTGGCCCGCCGAGCTCGGGCAGATCGCCGTCGTCCTCGCGTGGTTTCTGGGGATCGCGGTCGTGGTCGCGGCGATCGTCGCGATCGTTCGCCTGTTGCTCGGCATGCGCGCCCTCCCCTCAGCTCCCGGGATTTCCCCTGCCCCCGGCGGCGTCGCCCGGGCACCTGCGGGCGCGAGCGAGCCACGCGGGCCGTCGCTCGCCGATGC
>JBGQLU010000206.1:0-5769 GCA_041500265.1 Acidobacteriota bacterium
CCATTCCTGCGACGGCGGCATCCCCCGCGTCTCGCCGGGAAGATCGATCCCCGTGATCTCGCCGATCTTGAACATCGAGGCGTACTTGGTGATCGTGTCGATCCCCATCTTCTTGCCGAGCAGGTAGTAGAAGACGTTGCACGATTGGACCAGGGCGCGATGGACGTCGACGATCCCGTGCCCCCCCTTCTTCCAGCACAGGAACGGCCGGGTGTAGATCACGACCGATCCGCCGCACGCCACCGTGGTGGACGGCGTGATCGCGCCCGACTCGAGGCCGGCGACCGTCATCAGAACCTTGAACGTCGAGCCGGGGGCGTAGTACGAGGAGATCGCGCGGTCGTGGAGCGGCGTCCGCGGGTCGTTGACCAGGGACGTCCAGGTCGTCCGGGAGACCGGCGCGGTGAACACGTTCGGGTCGTACCCGGGGGTCGATGCGAGTGCCAAGACCTCGCCGGTCTTCGGATCGAGGAACACTCCGGCCCCGACCTCGTCCGCGAGGGCCGCCACGAAAGCGCGCTGGAGGCGGTTGTCGATCGTCAGGCGAAGCGGCCGCCCGTCCTCGGGGACCCGTCCGGTCGTCGCGACACCGAACGGCCGGCCGAGGCTGTTGACGGTCTGGAGCTTCCAGCCGCGCCGTCCGCGGAGGATCTCGTCGTACTCCTTCTCGACGCCCGACTTGCCGACGATGTCCCCCTGCTGGATCGAGCCGTCGTTCACCTTCACGAGCTGGGCTTCCGCCACCTCGCCGACGTATCCCACCGCGTGGGCGATCGCCGGCCCGTCCGGGTAGTCGCGGAGCGCGGTCTCCTCGATCTCGATCGAGGGGAACCACTCGCGGCGCGCCTCGATCTTCGCGAGATCGGCGACGGAGACGTCTTCCTTGATCACCAGCGGCTCGAAGGTCGGGCGGGTACGCATCGCATCGAGGCGCGACCTCATGGTCGCGTACGGGATCCCGAGAAGGCTCTCGATCCGCTTGAGCTGCACGTCGGCCCCCGTCAACCCCTCCCGCACCAGGACGAGGTTCAGCGCGGGGCGGGTGGAGGCGATGACGTCGTCGCGGCGGTCGAAGACGACCCCGCGCGTCGGCGGCAGGGGCATCCTCCTCAGCCGGTTGTTTTCGGCGAGCAGGGCGTAGTCCGCGCCGCGGACGATCTGGAGGTAGACGAAGGTGGACAGGAACGCGAGGAACAGGAGGGCGATGAGCGCGAGGAACAGATTCGCCCGCCGAGAGAGCCTCTGATCGCTCTCGTACTCCTTCAGCTCCCAGCGTTCCCGGTAGTCCAACGCCTAGACCTTTCGCCGGGCCGGCGCGGCGGGCCTCCGTCGCGACGCACCCACCCTGTTCACGATGGACAAGACGGCCGCCGTCAGCAACCCCCCGGCCACCGCGCGAACGAGGAGGGTCGCCGGGACGACCGGACCGAGCGTCTCCCCGAACATCCGGCGCACGAGGGCCTGGAGACCGACGTCGAGCACTTGGAGCGAGGCGCCGGCTCCCAGGCGCCCGCCCCAGGTGTTCAGGTCGAACCGGGCCCCCAGGCCCCCGAGGGCCCACCCGAGGATCGTCTTGACGAGGGCGTTCAGGCCGAAAAGGCGGGGCTCCAGCCAGTAATCCTCCAGCAAGCCGGATGCGCACCCGACCACCATGGCGGAACGCTGGGAGGTCCGGAGTGCATAGGCGGCCAAGGGCAGGAGCAGGAGGTCGACGTAGGCGGTCGCCCCCGGCAGGAACCGGCCCAGGGCCAGCTCGCAGACGAGGGCCAGGCCGATCCCGAGCGCCGCCCAGACCGCGATCACGGGCGTCCCTCCGCATCCTCGGGCGCCAGGAGGGAGGCGCCCCGCGGCTCGAGCAGCACCAGGACGTCCTCGAGGGAGCGATACTCGATCTCCGGCTCGACGCGGATCGATTTGCTCGCCCCGATCGGATCTCCGACGACCGTGACCCGGCCGAGACCGAATCCCCGCGGGAAGACGCCGTCCTGTCCGGACGCCACGACGCGGTCGCCGACGACGACGTCGGCGTACTTCGGGACGTAGCGCATCTCCATCGGCTCGCTTCCGCGGCCCACCAGGATCCCCTCCGCGCGGCTGCGCGCCACGACTCCGGCGGCGCCGCTGTTCGGATCGGAGAGCAGGCGGACGCGGGCGAAGTCCCGCTCGACCGAGACGACCCGCCCGACGGCCCCGCCCCAGGCGACCACCCCCATGTCCGGGCGGACGCCGTCGTCGCTCCCCCGGTCGACGACGATCGTCTGGGACTGATCGGTCAGCCGCGAGGTGACGACCGAGCCGCCGATCGACTTGGGCGCCAGGTCCTCGCGCATCCCCAGCAGGCGCCGAAGGCGCTCGTTCTCCTGCTTCAGCTCGCGCGAGCGCGCGACCTCACCGAGGAGCCGCGTGTTCTCGAGCCGCAAGCCGCGGGCTTCCGCCTCGTCGGCGTTGATGTCGCGGAAGAAGTGCGCCACCCCTTGGACGACGTCGGCGACCGAGTGCTCGGCCCTCGCCGCGGGCCGCGAGACGGTCGCGGCGGCGCCGGCGACCGCGGACGACGCGATCCCCCCGCGCACGCTCGCCGCCATGAGCAGGAGCTCCGCGAATACCATCACGCCCATCAGCAGGGCGTTGGCTCGGGCGGGAGAGACGGCCGCCATGGGGCCGGCTAGTCGAGCGCGACCCGGCGCAGGAGATCGAAGTCGGTGAGCATCTTTCCGGTGCCCATCACGACCGAGGTGAGCGGGGCGTCGGCGATCGAGACCGGCAGCCCGGTCTCTTCACGGAGACGCTTGTCGAGATTCTTCAGGAGGGCGCCCCCGCCGGTCAGGACGATGCCGCGGTCCACGATGTCGGCGGAGAGCTCGGGGGGCGTCTGCTCGAGCGCCACGCGCACCGCTTCGATGATCGTCGCGACCGTCTCGGCGAGCGCCTCGCGGATCTCCTCGTCGGAGACGACGATCGTCTTCGGAATCCCCTCGACGAGATCGCGCCCCTTGATCTCGAGCGTGATCTCCTCGTCGAGCGGGAACGCGGACCCGAGCTTCATCTTGACCTCCTCGGCCGTGCGCTCGCCGATGAGGAGGTTGTACTTGCGCTTGATGTACTGGATGATCGCCTCGTCCATTTCGTTGCCCGCGACGCGGACCGACCTCGAATAGACGATTCCCGCCATCGAGATCACGGCGACGTCCGAGGTCCCGCCGCCGATATCCACCACCATGTTCCCGGTCGGCTCGGTGATCGGAAGCCCGGCGCCGATCGCGGCCATCATCGCCTGCTCGACCAGGTAGACCTCGGTCGCCTTCGCGCGCATCGCCGAATCCCGCACCGCGCGCTTCTCGACCTGCGTGATCTCGCTCGGAACGCCGATGACGATGCGGGGGCGGACGCCGAACTTCCGGTTGTGGGCCTTCTCGATGAAGTAGGAGAGCATCCGCTCGGTGTGCTCGAAGTCCGCGATCACGCCGTCCTTCATCGGGCGGATCGCGAGGATGTTGCCGGGGGTGCGCCCGAGCATCTCCTTCGCTTCCTTCCCCACCGCCTCGACCTTCCCGGTCTTCTGGTTGACCGCGACGATCGACGGCTCGCTGACCACGATGCCGCGCCCCTTGGAGTAGACCAGGGAGTTCGCGGTCCCCAGATCGATGGCCAGATCGTTCGAGAAGACGGAAAGAACCGACGATGGGGTCCAGGACATGCGAGAGCTCCGAGGGCGCGGAACACGTATCCGCGCGGATCGGTAATCTAGACTTCGCTAAGGAGCAAAAGCAAGAAAACCCCGCCGGAGGCCTTTCCCGAGGCGCTCAGTAGGGGTCGACGTAGGCCCGGTGGGTCATCTTGCGCACGTTGCCGGCGGCGTCCTGGGCGACGATCTGGACGTCGTTGACCCCCTCTTTTCGGAGCCGGACGACGGCGTAGAACGTCCCGTCGTCGTAGACGTCCACCTTTTCGTTGTCCACCCAGAGGAGGGCGCCCGGCTCGGTGCGCCCGTTCAGGATCAGCATCGGGCCGGTCTGCACCTTCTCGGTGAGCTCCAGGACCGGGGGGGTGGTGTCCTCCGTGTCGCGGATCTTCTCGGAGGTCACCCGGAACCGCCGGGTCTCGCTGTAGGGGCCTCGCACTCCGGCCGGCGAGACGGTGGCGACCTTCCAGTAGTAGTCGCCGGTGCGTATCCCGTCGATCACCACGGTGGTCTCGTCGCGGTCGGCCTCGTAGAGCGGGTCGGTGAACAGGAACTTGTCGGAGATGACGAGGTGGTAGCGGGTGGCGCCCGGGACCTTCTCCCACGCGAGTGTCGTGTTGGCCTTCGAGGGGTCCTCGTGGACGAACACCTTCTGGTCGGAGGGAACGACGAGCCGCGGCACGCCGGGGAGGACCTCCTTGGCCTGCAGCGTCCCGTCGGCGTCGGAGCGGATCCGCTCGCCGGTGACGACCTGCTCCTTCTTCCCCCGCGCGGCGACTTCCACCTTCCCTTCGAAGACGTCGATCGCTGCGGCCTGCGTCGCCTTGTCGGAGGCCACGCGGAAGGCTCCGGCGTCGTCGCTCCGGGCCGAGATCTTCTCCGTCGCGATCTCGTGGAACGAGCCGTCCACGTTCTTCTTCTGTGTCTCCGAGAGGAGCTCGCCCCAGTTCAGCTTCTCGCTCACACGGCGGACCTTCGTCGCCGGGTCCTCGTGGACCTCGCGGATCTCGAGCAGGGACCCCGGGTTGATCGTGGTCATCGTGCCGTCGAAGTAGATCAACTGCACCGACCCGGAGGCGGCGGTCTTGATCTGATCCCCGACCCGCAGGGTCATCTTGCGGTCGGCTGCTTCCCAGTTGAACTCCCCGGCGCGCTTGACCCGGACGTCCCCCTCCAGTCGATAGATCCGGACCTCCTTCGAGACGGTCCCCTCCCCGCGCGCCATGTCGATCGCCTTCTGGGCGAAGTTCTCGGCGCGGATGGATCGCCTCGGAGGCCTCCGCGCGCGGCTTGCTCGGCGTGTAGAAGAACGCGTACCAGACCGCAAGCACCAGGACCCCGGCTATCGTCACCCCGGTGAGGACCACGCTCCGGTAGCTGACGTTGAACCAGTCGAGGACGACTTTGGGGCGCTGGGGCGGCACGGCCATGCCGAGACGTGTTCCTCCGTAACTCGGCTGAATCTAACACGCGGTCCGGCAGCCGGACCACCCCCCGTTGATGGGCCGGGGTCCGCTGGACTACACTTCCCTCTTTCGCGTCCACGAATGGGGAGAACCGCCGATGTTGAACGTCATGCGCGACAACCTGAAGCACCTCAAGTGGGTGCTCATCATCGTCGCCCTCGCCATGCTCGGCTACCTCGGCGCCTATTTCGACCCGCGCGCCTACCGCCGCGCCACCGCGGACTGGGCCGCGCGGGTCGACGGCGAGACCGTGAGCTCCCAGGAGCTGATCCAGGTCGCCCGGCAGCAGGACGAGTTCTACCGGCGGCTTCTCGGCCAGCAGTACGACGCGATGAAGAAGAACCTCAAGCTGGGGTCCCAGGCGATCCAATCGATCGTCGATCGGAAGATCGTCCTCTCCGAGGCGCGGGCGATGGGCCTGACGGCGACCAAGGAAGAAATCTCCCGGCAGATCCTCGACAGCCCGAGCTTCAAGGACCCCGCGGGCAACTTCGTGGGGAAGGAGCGGTATACGGCCGCGGTGGAGCAGTCGGTCGACGGGGGCGTCGCGGCGTACGAGAGCCAGCTCGCCGACGACCTGCTGGCGCACAAGTGGCTTTCCGTGATGACGGCGTCCGCGAC
>JBGQLU010000207.1:0-5761 GCA_041500265.1 Acidobacteriota bacterium
CTCAAGGGGCACAAGTTCGAGCTGACGATGTCGACGCCCGAGCTGACCGATCCCGTCTTCGTCAAATTCGAGGTGAAGTGATCCGCGCGTGACGAATCGCGTCGTCATCAAGGTCTGCGGGATCACGGAGGAGCGGGACGCCCACGAGGCCATTCATCTCGGCGTCGATGCGCTCGGCTTCGACTTCCGCGAGGACAGCCCGCGAGCGATCGACCCCGAGCTCGCCCGCCGCATCGTCGACCGGCTGCCGGTGTTCGTCGCCAAGGTCGGCGTCTTCGCGAACGCCCCCTTGATCCGCGTCCTCGAGACGGCCCGGCGGGCGGGGGTCGGCGTGCTCCAGTTCCACGGCGACGAGACGCCAGCGACCTGCACCGCGGCGTCGCCGTACCCGTGGCTCAAGGCGTTTCGACTGGGTGGAGACTTCGACCCGGGCGACCTCGGAGCGTATCCCTGCACCACCTACCTCGTGGACGCGCGCGGCGCGGCCCGCCCGCCCGTGGCACCGCCGTTCGAATGGCGCCGCGCGCGCAACTGGTCGATGTACGGGCGCATCGTGATCGCCGGCGAGTTCGAGCTGGCGCCGCTCGGGATGACGATCGAGGACGCCCGGCCGTACGGGATCGACCTCCTCGCCGAGGTCGAGATCGCGCCCGGAAAGAAAGACCTCGATCGCCTCGAGCTGTACGTCGGCGCGGTCCGCCGCGCCGAGCGCCGGATCGCCGGCGAGGTCCCCTAGCGCCGTCACTTCCGCGAGAACTTCACCGACACCACGACCCAGAGCTCGGCCGTCTGCCCGTCCTTCTGTCCCGGCGCGAACTTCCCGCGCTTGACCGCGTCGAAGGCTTCCTGCTCGTACCCCGTGCTCCGCATGTCCTTCCAGATCCGGTTCGGGACCATGAGGGTCTCGACGACCGCGCCGATCTTCGACACCCGGGTCAGGACGAGCACCTCGGTTTCGACCGAGGCGTCCTGGCCCTTGGGGTAGCGCGGGGTCGGCACCTTGAGCACGCCCGGCGGATCGACCCCGGGGATCGACGCGGAGCTGTGGCCGTCCCCGATCGTCGCCTTGATCGCCTCTCCGGCGATCTCGGCGTCCTCGGGCGCCGCGTCCATCGCGAGCAGCGCGGCCAGGCTCTTCGCGGCGTCGTCGTACTGGAGCGCGCGCGCGTACGCCTGGGTCAGCAGCGCCCGCGCGTGGGCCGAGGTGGGATCGGTCGCGACCGCCTTCTCGAGGAAGGGCACCGCGGCGCCCCAGTCCTTCTTCACCGAGAAGATGGTGGCGACCGCCGTCGCGGCGTCCACCACCGCCTTCGCATCCTTCACGGGGAGCCGATCGAGAGCCGCCATCGCGTCGCTCGACCGGCCGGCGACCGCGTCGGTCACCGCGAGCGAGACGACCGGGTCGTTCTTGTCCGGTACCGCGGCGATCCAGGCTTCGTGCGCCTTGATCGCCTCCTCGTTCCGCCCCGCTCGCACGAGCGAGACGGCGAGGCTCGAGATCGAGGGGGCGTGCGTGGGATTGATCGCGAGCTCTTTCGCGAACTCGTCCGCCGAGGCCGAGTACTTGGCCTTGGCGGCGTCGAACCCGCTCTCCCGGGCCAGCGACTCGGCCTGGAGGAAGAGGACGTAGCCCAGCTGGAAGTGCCCCAGCTTGAAGTTCGGCAGCGCCTCGAGAAGCGTCGTCAGGTGTCCGGCCGCCGCGTCGAGCGAGTTCTGTTGCCGCTCGCAGACCCCCGCGATGTAGAGCGCCTCGGGGCTGTTCGGCTGCTCCGCGAGGACCTTGAGGGACGCCTCGAGCGCTTCGGGCAGGTGCCCGGTCCGGAACGCGTCCTTGGCTTGCTGAAGGGCCGCGGCCCCGGCCTCGGAAAGCGCCGCGGGGGCGGCCGGCGCGGCCGGAGCCGTGGGAGCCGGCGAGGCCGCCGGGGGAGGGGGCGAGGTGGGCGGAGCGGGTGGCGGCGCGTCCTGAGCGAGTACCGGGACGGCGAGCGCCAACGCGGGGACGAGCGCCCTGAGCTTGAGGCCCACGGAATGATCCCTCCGGGACGGCGGTTTATCGATTCTCGACCAACATAGCCAGCGGGGGCCGCAATTACAACCTGTCCTCTCCGGCGTCGGCAAGCAGGGTGGCGGCGACCACGCAGGAGGCCAGCGCGAGCCCCGGCCAGGTGGCGATCCACCAGGCGTCGAGCAGCCGGTCGCGGCCGTCGGCGATCAAGCTTCCCCACGTCGGGGCCGGCGGGGGGACGCCGAGTCCCAGGAACGAAAGCGCGGCTTCGAGGAGGATGCTCTGCCCGAACCGGACCGCCGCCTCCACGGCCAGGATGGGAGCGAGGCCGGGGAGGACGTGCCGCAGGGCGACCCGGACGGGGCCGGCTCCCGCCGCGCGCGCGGCGAGCACGAACTCCCGGGCGGCGAGCGAGATCGTCTCCCCGCGCACGAGCCTGGCGGCCGTCATCCAGGTCGAGGCGCCGATGATCAGCACGGTGGTCGTGAGGGATGGCCGGAAGAGCGCGGCGACGAGGACGAGGAGGAAGAGGCGCGGAACCGCCAGCGCCCCGTCGGTCAGACGCATGAGGATCGCATCGACGGGTCCCGGGCCCAGCCCGGCGCACAGGCCGATCGCCCCCCCCAGCCCCAGGGCCACGAGGGCCGCGAGGCTTCCCGCGAGCAGCGACGCGCGCGCCCCCCAGACGATGCGGCTCAGCAGATCGCGGCCGTAGCCGTCGGTCCCGAGGAGGTAGAGGGGGCGCCGCACGGTCGCCCCATCCAGCGACACCGGCGTCCAGGCGTCGCCGCGACGGATCTCGCGCCCGCCTCCCGGAAGCGTCCGAAGCGCGTTGGCGTAGGTCGGCTCCTCCCCCGGGCGCTCGATCCGGTAGACCCGCGCGAGCGGCGGCAGGGTCCGGAGCACGAGTCCGTCGGGCTGGGCGGAGGGATCGCGAAGGGGAAGCCACGGTGCCGCCGCCGCGACCGCGACGGCGGCGCAGAGGACGATCGCTCCCGCGCGGCCCGAGATCGTCATCGCGGCGCCCCGGCGTCGGCTCGAACCCGCGGGTCGGCCCACGCGAGTGCTAAGTCGGCCAGCAAATTGCCGGCGATCACGAGGAGGGTCGAGAGGAGCACGGCCGCGAGCGCGACCGGGAGGTCCTGCCCGAGGATCGCCTCGTACGTCGTGCGTCCCATGCCCGGCCACCCGAAGACGACCTCGACGACGAGCGAGCCGGAGACGAGGAGGGGGAGGGAGAGGCCCGTGAGCGTGAGCACCGGTCCGATCGACGCGCGGAGCGCGTGGCGCACGAGCACCCGCGCGGGCGAAGCACCCCGCGCGCGCGCCGCGCGCACGAAATCCTCCCCGAGCGACCGGAGGAGCCCCGCCCGGAGGAATCGAGCGAGGACCGCCGACGCGCCGGCGCTCAGCACGAGAGCCGGGAGCGCCGCATGCCACAGGGCGTCGGCCGCGCGGGCGGGCCAAGGCCACAGGTCGGCGCCGAGCGAATGCGACGACGACGGCGGGAAGACCGGAACGGCGGCGGAGAGCAGGAGGATCGCCATCAAGCCGAGCCAGAAAGTTGGGATCGAAGCGATCGCGAGGCCGGCGACCCCCAGAGCCCGGTCGAGCAGGCCGCGCGGGCGCATGGCGTGGAGCGCGCCGAGCGCGACCGCGAATCCGACTTGCAGCGCCAGCGCCAACGCCGCGAGGCCGACGGTCGCCGGGAGCGCGTCGGCGAGGACCCGAGCGACCGGACGCCCGCGCGAGACCGACCACCCGAAGTCGAGGGTCGCCGCGTGCTCCACCCACAGGAGGTAGCGCGTCAGCGGCGGGCGGTCGAGCCCGTAGGCGGCCTCGAGATGCCGGCGGACCTCGGGAGGGACCGGGCGGTCCCCGAGAAGGACGTCCACCATCCGTCCCGGGGCCGCTTCGACCAAGACGAAGGTGAGCGTCGGGACGCCGAGGACGAGCGGCACCGCCGCCAGCAGGCGCCTCAGGACGACCTTGAGCATCGCGGCGCGGCCGCCTCCCTCAGCGCGAGGCGCCGAAGCGCTCGAGCCGGGCGAGAGGATCGGAAGGAACGTCGATCGTGACGTCGCGGGCGTTCCGCCCCGTGGCCGCGATCCGCCGTCCCTCGTAGAGGAAGGTGTAGGGCTGGTCGTCGCTGAGGCGCCGCGCCAGCTCGGCGTACGCCGGCTTCGCCCCCTTCCAGTCGGCCGCCTGGCCGATCGCCTCCAAGAGGCGGTCGGCCTCGGCCGAGCGGTAGGCGACGACGTTCATCCCGTGCGGGGGCATCGAGCCCGAACCGAAGATCGACTTGAGGTCGAGCTTCCCGGAAAAGCGCCACCCCGCCACGTAGGCGTCGTACTGGCCGGCGGTGTTCCGCTCGCGGAACGCCTTCATCTCGTAGGTCCGCGGAGTCACCCGCACGCCGAGCCGGGAGAGCTGCTCCTGGACCTTGATCGTGACCCCTTCGCGCACGCGGTTCCCCGCGTTGGTGGTCAGCTCGAAGGCGAGCGGGTGGCCGGCGTCGTACCCCTTCGCGGCCAGGATTCGCGCGGCCTCCTTGGGATCGTAAGGGAGCGGGGCGAGCGTGGGGTCGGCGGCCCACCAGGACGACAAGAGCGGCCCCGAGCTGACGCGGCCGTAGCCGTAGAGGAGGTCTAGGACGATCGCCTGGCGGTCGATGCCGAGCGTGAGCGCGCGCCGGAGGTCCTTGTCGTCGAACGGCTTCTTCGCGGCGTTCCATCCGATGTAGTCGAACATCGGGTTGTCGTAGAGGACGAGCGCGACTCCCGGCGCCGCCTGGAGCCTCTTTGCGTCCTGGGGCGGCACGCCGTCCACGAGGTCGACGGCACCCGCGAGTAGCTGCGTCTCGAGGTTGCCGACGTCGGGGACGATCCTGACCACCACCCGATCCACGCGTGGACCCTGGCCGGGAAGCGCGCGGGGATTCCGCCCGAGCACGATCTCGTCCCCGGGCCGCCAGCTCTGAAGGAGGAACGGTCCCGACCCGACGCGCTCCGCCGACCAATCGTGGGTGCGCCAGTCCTTGAACGGGACCTTGCCGAACACGTGCTCCGGCACGATGCCGCCTTCCACGGCGTCGGCCAGCATCTC
The DNA here is from genome assembly GCA_041500265.1 of Acidobacteriota bacterium. Classification (GTDB taxonomy): domain Bacteria; phylum Acidobacteriota; class Polarisedimenticolia; order Polarisedimenticolales; family DASRJG01; genus DASRJG01. The sequence continues at coordinate 5,111 of JBGQLU010000207.1, forward strand.
CGGGTAGACGCGGTCGAAACGGAACGCGACCGTGTGGGGGTCGATGACCGCGACGTCCTTGATGTGCTCCTTGAAGGTGGCGCCGGTCCATGCGACCTCCGGAGAGGTCTGCGCCGTCCACGTGAAGCGCACGTCGCCGGCCCCCAAGGGGACGCCGTCGCTCCAGGTCGCTTCGCGAAGGGAGAAGGTCAGCGTGAGCCCGTCCGGGGAGAACGACCACGACGAGGCCAGAAGCGGCTCGAACGACGGCGGGTGCTCCCGGGTGTCGCCCTGCTCCTGCGCCAGGCGCAGGTAGATTCTCCTGAGCAGGTTGACCGAGACGTTTTGCTGGGCGATGTACTCGTTCCACGCGTCGACGTCGGAGGTCGATCCGATGACGAAGGTGCCGCCCGCGGCCGGGACGGCCGCGGGCGCGGCGTCCTGCCGTCCGCACCCCGCGCCGGCGGCGGCGACGGCGAGCGCGAGCGGAATCGCGCGGAATGCCAGGCCGGCCGCGCTCACGGATCGGGCCGCGAGCGCAGCTCCTCGCGGATGACGTGCAGCGGGACGAGCTCGCCCTCGCCGATTCCGGGGCAAAACGTCGCGAGCTCCTCCCAGCGCGCCGCGGTCTTGAGGTTCTCGGGCCAGAACGGGAAGGTGCGGCACTGGGAC
>JBGQLU010000208.1:0-5725 GCA_041500265.1 Acidobacteriota bacterium
ACCTACGGCCACGTCTACGTCGCCCGCGTGGCGATGGGAGCCAAGGACGCCCAGACGGTGCGGGCCTTCGTGGAAGCGGAGGCCCATCCCGGACCGTCGCTCATCATCGCGTACAGCCCGTGCATCGCTCACGGGTACGACCTCGCCTTCGGCCCGCGCCAGTCCAAGCTGGCCGTTGACAGCGGCCAGTGGCCTCTCTACAGATTCGATCCCGTCAAAGGGGCGAAGGGGGAGCCTCCGCTCCATCTCGATGCCGATGCCCCGACGATCTCCCCCGCGACTTACATGCGGAACGAAGCGAGGTTCCGGATGGCCGAGATGGTGGATCCGGTTCGCTTCCGGCATCTCCTCGACCGCGCCGCCGTCCAGGCCGCGCAGCGGGTCGCGATCTACGAGCAGCTCGCGGGGATCCGAGTCGATGCGGCGGCTCCGCCGGAACGGCCGAGGGAGCCGGAATCCGAACGGAAGGAGTAGCCATGGACTTGAGGACGACCTACCTCGGCTTTCCGCTGGCTCACCCGCTCGTCCCGGGGGCCGGGCCGCTCAGTGACGACCTCGACGGCGTGCGCCGGCTCGAGGATGCCGGGGCCCCGATGATCATCCTGCGCTCCCTGTTCGAGGAGCAGCTCGCCTACGAGCAGATCGCGGCCCAAGAGGGGATCGACGCCCACGCGGAGGCGTTCGCGGAAGCTCTGAGCTACCTCCCGGAGCCCGATCAGTTCCGGTTCGGGCCCGAGTCGTATGTCGATCATCTGCAGAAAGTGAAAGCCGCCGTACGGGTTCCGGTCGTGGCGTCCTTGAACGGCGTGACGCCCGGAGGCTGGGTCGAGTACGCCCGGCTCCTCGAATGGGCCGGAGCCGACGCCATCGAGCTGAATCTGTTCCTGGTCGCCACGGATCCCGACGAGGCGGGGGACCAGATCGAGCGGGGGCTGATCCAGCTCGTCACGTCGGTGCGCGCCGCGGTGAAGGTGCCGATCGCCGTGAAGATCTCGCCCTTCTATACCGCGCTGCCGAACTTCGCGCGGCAGCTCGACAGCGCCGGTGCCACCGGTCTCGTCGTCTTCAATCGATTCTACGAGCCGGACATCGACGTCAAGGACCAGCAGGTGCAGAGGAGGCTCCATCTCTCCACCTCGGCGGAGCTGCTGCCGCGCCTGCACGCGCTCGCGGTCGTATCGGGACGGACCTCGATGTCGCTCGCCGTGACCGGCGGCGTCCACACGGGCGTCGATGCGCTGAAGGCGGTCATGTGCGGCGCCCACGCGGTCCAGGTGGTGTCGTCCCTCCTGCTCAACGGTCCCTCCCGCCTCGCGGTGCTGCGCGCCGAGCTGGAGCAGACGCTCGAGAAGAACGAGTACGAATCGCTGGCTCAGGTTTGTGGGACCATGACGATGACCCGGGCCCCCAACCCCAAGGCCTTCGAGCGGGTCAATTACATGCAAATCCTGCAGAGCTGGCGCGGGTGAATCCATCCTCCAGCCGGGGCCTGTTCCGGGGCACCGACGGGAGTCCCCGGTGCTTCTGGTGCGCCGGGGCCGACGACTACGTCCTCTACCACGACACCGAGTGGGGGTTCCCCGTCGTGGACGACCGGCGCCTCTTCGAAAAGCTCTGTCTCGAAGGGTTCCAGGCCGGGCTCTCCTGGCTCACGATCCTGAGGAAGCGGGAGGGGTTCCGCCGGGCGTTCGCGGGGTTCGACCCCCAGGCGGTCGCGCGCTTCGGCGCGGGCGACGTCCTGAGACTGCTGAAGGACGCCTCGATCGTCCGCCACCGAGGGAAGATCGAATCCGCGATCCATAACGCGGAACGGGCGCTGCGGCTGACGGAGGAGTTCGGTTCCCTCGCCGCCTACGTCTGGGGGTTCGAGCCCGGTCCGAAGGCGCGTCCCCGCCGCGTCACCCGCGCGGCTTTGCGCGAGATGGCCACATCCGCGGAGTCGGTCGCGCTCTCGAAGGACCTGAAGCGGCGGGGCTGGAGCTTCGTCGGTCCGACCACCGTGTACGCCTTCATGCAGGCGATGGGTCTCGTGAACGACCACCTCGAGGGGTGCGCGTTGCGGGAGAAGGCCGAGCGCGCGCGCGGGTTCAGCAGGCCTGAAGGGACTGCAGCGCCCGCTCCACCGCCCAAGCGTACTCGTCCACGGTCGCGCTCCAGTCCGGGCTGACGGCGGCAAGCATCGCGTCGGCTTGATCGAGCGCCGCCTGCGCGTCGCAGACCTTCATCGGGCTTCCCGCCCCGTTGCACGCGCCGCAGGCCGCGGCGGCCTGCTCGACGTGCCATGCCGCGATCATGCGCGCGACGCCGAGCAGGTCGTCCATCGCATCCCGCACATCGAGCGGGTCGAGCGAGCCGGGGGAGGCGAGGACGCCCGCGAGCTGGGACAGCACGCCGTCGAGACCGGTCTTGAGCACGTTGTCGTCGCGCGAGAGGTCGCCGCCGGCGAGCGTCGCGAGCGCACTCTGCGCGTTCGCCAGGGCCGCCGACACTGCGGCCGCTTGCGGCGAGCCCGCGCCCGCCTGGGAAGCCAGGCCGGCAAGCGGTCCGCCGGCGGAGGTGATCCCGCTCAGGTCGGAGATCGCCAGGTCGCGCAGCGACGCCGACGGATCGACGGGCGTGGCCGCGATCGTGGGGGAAACGGCGAGGGGGATGCCTTCGACGACGACGCGGACGGATCCGGTCCCCGGGGTCGAGGCCGCGACCGTCGCCCGATACGAGCCGTCACCCGGGTCGACGACCGGACCGGCAAGGCTCGCCGGCCAGAGGAGCGCCGCATCGATCGCGACCGCGAGGCCACGTCCCAAGAGGACGCCGTTCCCATCGCGGGGGACGACGGTGATCGTGGCCGTCTGCAACCCGTCCGCGCGGATCGACGCGGGAGCGACCGTCACGGTCGAGCGGGTCGCGTCCACCGGAGCCGACGCGGCGTTGCCGTCGTCGAATCCGATCCGGACGGCATGGGTCACCGGATTCTTTTGCACAGAGATGTTCAAAGCCTGCCCCGAAGCGTCGTAGACCGCGTAGTAGTAGCTCGTCGCGCTCGCCATCGAGGCCACGTCTCCGTCGTAGGGCGAGGTCGCCACCGTGGCGTACGGAGGGGCGGTGGCGACCGCGCCGGCGGCCGTGGCCCGGCGGACCTGGAACGGCCCGGCGGCCGAGACGGAGGCGATGGGAGCCGCCACCAGGGCGGCCAGCACGAAGGCTCGAAACGGCTTCGGGGCGTTCATCGCGGTCTAAACGTCGCGACCGCGCGAGGTTCGGTCAATTTCCGAGGCCCCCGACGAACATCAGAAGTTACAGAACGCCCCTGAAAACCGTGCCGAGAACGCACGACTTCCTATGAAAACGCCAGGAAAATAATCTTCTCGGAGAGGCGGTTTGACCCCTCCGGCACCCCCTAGCGCTCCTGCGGGGCGTCCCCCCTTACATTTCGGTAAGATAGTCGGCGACGAGGTGCCCATGACGATGCACAAGCGTTCGCTCCTACTGGTTTTGGCCGTAACCATGGCCTTTTGGGCCGCCCCCTCGGCGCGGGCGGACGAAAAGCAGATCGACTGCGAGATGACCTACACCCTCTCCGGATGGTCCGCGTTCTACAAGACCGCCAAGGGGGACGGGACGATCAAGTGCGACAACGGGCAGTCGTTCGGGGTGACGATCGACACCAAGGGCGGAGGGATCACGTTCGGCAAGTCGGAGATCAAGAACGGCAAGGGCAAGTTCTCCGAGGTCACGCGCGTCGAGGACCTGTTCGGCTCCTACGCCGCGGCCGAGGCGCATGCCGGCGCCGTAAAGTCCTCCTCCGCGCGCGCGCTCACCAAGGGCACGGTCTCCCTGGCCCTCGCGGGAGTCGGGGAAGGGGTCGACATCGGAATCGACTTCGGGAAGTTTACGATCAAGAAGAAGTAGCCCGCCTCGGGGGCGCGAGCGCCCGGACTTCCGCGGGCGTGAGGGGGCGTACGGCGCCGATCGGAAGGTCGCCGATCCGGAGCGAACCGATCGCCACGCGCACCAGCTTCAGAACCTTGGCGTCCAAGGCCTCGACCATCCGCCGCACCTGACGATTGCGCCCCTCGGTGATCGTGATCTCGAACACCGTGCGCCCACCCGCCTCTCGCACGCGGACGACGCGCGCCGGGCGGGTCGGGCCGTCCGACAGCGGGACGCCGGAGCGCAGCCGATGAAGCTGCTCGTCGTCGAGATGAGTCGAGGCCTTCACCCGATAGGTCTTCGCGACCTCGTGCAGCGGGTTGGCCAGGTGCTCCGCGAACGCGGAGTCGTTGGTCATCACGAGCAGCCCGCTGGTGTCGAGGTCGAGGCGGCCGACGGGGAAGAGGTAGCGGTCGCGGGGAAGCAGATCGTAGACGGTCTTTCGCCCGCCCGGGTCCTCGTACGTCGTCAGGTACCCCTTCGGCTTGTACAGGAGGAGGTAGATCTTCTCGGCGGCTCGAAGGGGCCTCCCGTCGAAGGCCACCCGGTCGCGCTTCGGGTCGATCCACCGCGACGGGTCCGCGACGATCCGCCCGTTGACCGCGACGCGGCCGGCGGCGATCCAGCGCCGCGCCTCGGTGCGTGAGCCGAGGCCGGCCTTCGAGAGGATTCGATCGAGGGTCTTCGGAACGCCGGCCGCCATCCCGGCGGGACCTTACCACCGCCGGGGTCGATCCCGGTTAGACTTCCCGATTGGGACGGAGGTGCCGCCGGTGGCGCTCGCTTGGGTTCACGAGGACACGCCTCGTTGGGATGCGGACAAGGCTCGGACCCTGGGAGCGGTGGCGCCAGGCTCGATCGAAATTCCGATGCTGGCGCCGGGAGACCTGGCGCCCGGCGAATGGTTTCGCGTCGAGCGCGACGGCGCGATCGTGGGCTACGGTTGGATGGACTGCACGTGGGGGGATGCCGAGATCCTCCTCGCCGTTCCCCCGGACGAGGGCGGAGCCGGGATCGGCACGTTCATCCTCGACCGCCTCGAGCACGAGGCCGCGGCGCGCGGGGTCAATTACCTCTACAACGCCGTGAAGCCGTCGCACCCCGAAGGCGAGGCGATCACGCGCTGGCTCGTCGGCCGCGGATTCCAGCCGAGCGGCGACGGGCTTCTGAAGCGCCGCGTGCGGAGATCGTGACGGGCGGCCGCCCGAGCTTTTGGCTCACGCGATTCGCGCTCCTGCGGCTGCTCGGAGTCGTCTACGTCTTCGCGTTTCTCGCCGCGGCCCGCCAGCTCGTTCCGCTCGTCGGTCACGACGGGCTGACCCCCGCGGACACGTTCATGGAAGCCGTCGCGCGGGCCTCCGGCTCGCGGTGGGACGGATTCCTCCGCCTGCCGTCCCTTTTCTGGCTGCATCTTTCCGACTCGACGCTTCTGGCCTGCTCGTGGACCGGCTTCACCCTCGCGCTGGTCGTCGCGGCGGGGTTCGCCAACGCCTTCGTGCTGGGCGCGCTCTGGGTCCTCTACGCGTCGATCGTGCCGGTGGGCCAGGAGTGGTACGGGTACGGCTGGGAGATTCAGCTGGTCGAGACCGGGTTCCTGGCGATCTTCCTCGTGCCGCTCGTCGACGGGAGGCCGTTCCCGCGGCGGGCCCCTCCTGCGGCCGTGATCTGGCTGCTCCGATGGCTGATCGCGCGGATCATGTGGGGCGCGGGGCTGATCAAGCTCCGCGGTGATCCGTGCTGGCGCCAGCTCACCTGCCTCGACTGGCACTACGAAACGCAGCCGATCCCGAATCCG
>JBGQLU010000209.1:0-5634 GCA_041500265.1 Acidobacteriota bacterium
CGCAGGCGAAGCTGGCGCGCGATCTCGTCGGCCGCCTCGAGGTTGGTCTTGAGGATCGTTTCCTCCGGCCTTCGCGAGCCCAGGAATTTCCCCGTGTTGACGTCGATCGCCACGAGCGCCTCGGTGGCCTCGATGACGATCGTCCCGCCGGAGCGCAGCCACACCCGGGGCCGCAGCGCCCGCTCGACCTCGGAGGTGACGCCGTAGGTGTCGAACAGCGAGTCCGGGCCGAGGTGCAGCTTCACCCGCGTCCGCAGCACGGGGTCGAGGTCGCGGAGGTAGTCGCGGGCCTGCTGGAACATCGCGTCGTCGTCGAAGACGACGCTGGCGACGCTCTCCGCCGACGCGTCGCGCAGCGAGCGCAGGGAGAGGTCGAGGTCGGTATGAACCACGGCGGGGGCGGTCAAGCGCTGGGCCCGGGACTCGATCTCCTTCCATGTTCCGACGAGGAACGCGGCATCGGCCTCGAACGCCGCGGGCGCGGCTCCCGTGCCGGCGGTCCGCACGATGAACCCCCCGGAGTCGGCCGGCAGGCCGCTGAGGATGTCGCGCAGGCGCTGCCGCTCCTCCGGGTCGGCGATGCGCCGCGAGACGCCGTGGAACCGGAGCGACGGCGCGTAGACGAGGTAGCGCCCCGGGAGGGTGACGAAACAGGAGACCCGGGGCCCCTTCGAGCCGAACGCCTCGCGCACCACCTGGACGAGGAGCTCGCGCCCCTCCTTCAGACGATCCTGGATGGGGGCGCCGACCACGGCGTTGCGGCGCGCCCGGCGCAGGACCCCCGCCTCGGCCTCGTCCTCGCCCCAGACGTCGAGGCCGGCCTCTCCGTCCGAGGGGGGCGGTGCGTCGCCGGGGAGCAGCAGGTCGCTCGCATGGAGGAAGGCATCGCGATCTCCAGCGACGTCCAGGAACGCCGACTGGATCCCCGGCAGGACCTTGGAGACGCGGGCCTTGACGACGTGGCCGACGGATAGGGCCTCGCCTCCGTCCTCGACGCGCAGCTCCGCGACGAGGCCGTCCTCGAGAAGCGCCGTGCAGGTGCGCCCCCCGAGGCGGCTAACCAGCAGCTCGCTCGACACCCGCCACCGGAGCCGTCGCCGCGAGCATGGGATTGACCAGCCGCCCCGCGCGCTCCACGGCGAGGTCCTCGCGCAACAGGGTCGCCGCGGGGGCGAGGTCTCCGTACATCGCGCGCAGCACCTCGTCGGCACGAACGGAGGCCCCCTCGCCGCCGAGCGCCAGCGTCATGCGGAACGCGCCGGCATCGACGGGAACGACCTCCAGCAGCCACCGGTCGAGCGGGAAGGCGACCTCTTTTCCGTTCTTGGCGCGGTTCACGGTGATCGCGGCGCGATTCTCGAAGATTTCGAGGGCTTCCGCGACCCCGGCCCCTTCGGGGAGCCTCACGTGATAGCGGGCCGCGCGCACCGACTCAGAGAGGCCCGCCGCGTCGCGCCGGATCTCGCGCACCGCGAGCACGCTCAGGCCCGACGGTAGCTGCGCGTTGATCGCCTCCGCGGCGCCGTCGGGATCGAGCCGGGTGAACGATTCCAGGTCGAGGTATTCCCCCTGCGAGGCGATCCCGACCGACAGGGCCGGTCCGAACTGGACGCGGGGCTTGGGGTTGAACCCCTGGGAATAGACGAGTGCCACCCGCGCGCGGCGCAGCGCGCGGTGGATCGCGCGGGTGAGATCCAGATGGCCGAGAAACTTCATCTTCCCGGACTTCGCGAAGCGGACCCGATAGCGATACCGCGGGGCGGTCGCCAGAGCCTCCTTCAACCCCGCGGCTTGCTCCCGCGTGATGAGCGCAGGCGCGTCGGCCGCGCGCGCGGGAAGTCCCGGTCCGGGGGAGGAGGGCGTCGACAGGATCGGGAGCGAGGGCGAAAGCGCACGGCCGGTCGTCTCGGCGACGACCCCCTTGACGCATTCGCGGGCGAACGGCGCGCACCCGTGGCAATCGGTCGGGCCGCAGATCGAAAGCGTCCCTTCCCCGAGGGCGCGCTTCAGCTCCTGAGCCAGCCACTTCTTGTTGACCAGCGAGTCCAGCACGTCCCACGGCAGCCGGCGATCGGTCGCCCAGTCGCCGTAGGCGTATCGCTCGGGGTCGATGCCTTCGTCGCGGAAGGCCCGGCGCCACGCCTCGAGGTTGAAGGCCTCCGCCCATCCGTCGAATCGCGCCCCGAGCCGGAACGCGCGCTCGAGCACGGCGCCCAAGCGTCGATCGCCCCGGGAGAACACCCCCTCGAGAAAGGTCGTCTCGCACTCGTGGTGCTTGAACCGAACCCCCCGCCGGACGCGCGAGGCGATCCGGTCCTGCTTGCGATAGAGGTTTTCGATGCGGTCCTGCCCCATCCACTGGAACGGCGTGACGGCCTTGGGGACGAACGACGAGGCCGAGAGGGTGACCTCGCCGCGGCGACCCACGCCGGCCCGCCGCCCCACCGCGAGGATCTCGTGGGCCAGATCCACGAGGCCGTCGACGTCGGCGTCCGTCTCCGTGGGGAGCCCGATCATGAAGTAGAGCTTGATGTCGTCCCAACCGGCCTCGAACGCCAGGCGGCAGGCGTTCAAGATCTGCGCCTCGTCGAGATTTTTGTTGATGACGTTCCGGAGGCGCTGGGTTCCGGCCTCGGGAGCGATCGTGAACCCCGACTTGCGCACGCGGCGGACCTGCCGGGCCAGGTTCTCGGTCATCGTCGAGGCGTGGAGCGACGAGAGGGAGACCGACACCGATTCCGGCTCGAACCGATCCATCAGGTCGAACAGGAGCGGCTCCACGGCGCCGTATTCCCCCGTGTTCAAGGATGCCAGCGAGAACTCGTCGTACCCGGTCGCGCGGACCGAGCGGACGACCGTGTCCCGGACTTGGTTCGGGTCGCGCTCGCGGGTCGGGCGGTAGATGTACCCGGCCTGACAGAAGCGGCACCCCACCGGGCATCCTCGCATCAGCTCGATCGAGACGCGGTCGTGCACGATCTCTCCGTGCGGCACGAGAATCCGGTCGGGGAACGGAAAGCGATCGATGTCGTAGACGATCCGGCGCTTCACCGGATACGGGGCCACGTCCGAGCCGACGGCGACGAGCAGGCCGCCGTCGTCGGCCAGCTCGTACAGGGCGGGCGCGTAGACCCCGGGGATCGTCGCGAGTTCCCGGATCCGGGCGGCGCGAGGCGCGCGCGCGGCCTTGAGCTCTCGAAGCCGGTCGAGGAACTGAGGCAGCATCTCCTCCGCGTCGCCGACGAGGACGAAGTCGAGGAAGTCCGCGATCGGCTCGCTGTTGAAGACGACCGGCCCCCCCGCGACCACCAGCGGATCGTCCTCGCCTCGCTGCGACGAGCGGAGCGGGATGCCCGCCAGATCGAGCATCTCGAGCACGTTCGTGAAGGTCATCTCGTATTGCAGCGAGAAGCCGACGACGTCCATGGTCTTGAGCGGGGTCCCGGTCTCGAGGGTCGAAAGCGGCCGCCTCGCCGCCCGCAGAGCGTCGGCCATGTCCGGCCACGGACAGAAGACCCGCTCGGCGGCCACGTCGGGACGGGCGTTCAGGAGCGGATAGAGGATGCGGAATCCGAGGTGGGACATCCCGATCTCGTAGACGTCGGGAAAAGCGAGCGCGAAGGTCAGCTCGACCGACCGATGGTCCTTGACGACCTCGTTCCACTCGCCGCCGATGTAGCGCGTCGGGCGCTGGACCGACGCGAGGATCCGTTCGAACTCGGCGTCGTCGTCCCGGGCGGTCATGCCGTCGGGGTTCATCGCGGTCTCCTCCCGCCCCGTGCCGAGGCGGACGAAGTGTAGCAGCAGGAGCCCGCGCGTCAGTTCACGAAGCGGCGGCCTCTCACGTTCGCGATCAGGCCGACTCCGCACATCACCGCGATCAACGCCGTTCCGCCGTACGACACGAACGGAAGCGGCACGCCGATCGTCGGCATGAGCCCGAGCACCATGCCGATGTTGATCGCCGACTGGCCCGTGAACCAGGCGACGACCAGAAGGCTGAGATAGGTGCCGAGCCGGTCCTGCGAGGACCGCGCGGCCACGAATCCGCGGTAGAGCAGGTAGAAGAGCAGGACGAGCACGCCCGCGGCTCCGATGAATCCGATCTCCTCCGAGATGACGGCCAGGACGAAATCAGTGTGCGGAGCGGGGAGGAAATTGAGGCGGTTCTGCGTCCCCTTGAAGAGCCCCTTGCCGGTCACGCGCCCGGACCCCACGGCGATCTTCGACTGCCGGACCTGGTACCCGACCCCCGACGGGTCGAGGTCGGGATTGACCACCAGGAGGATGCGCTCCCTCTGGTAGGGCTTGAGATGGTGCCAGCCGAACGGTGCCAGGAGCGCGACCGCGACGCCCGCCGCCGCGACCCATCGCCAGCGCAGGCCCCCCAGCAGGAGCGCCGCCAGGAAGATCGGCGCGAACGTGAGCGCCGTCCCCATGTCGGGCTGCTTGGCGATCAGGAGCATCGGCGTCCCCACGATCCCGGCCAGGCGCACGATGTCCCAGAACTGGAGCCGGTCACGCACGCGCTTGGCGAGGAACCCGGCGGTCGCCACGCAGGTGGTCCATTTCGTGAACTCGGACGGTTGGAAGGCGAACGGCCCGATCGCGAGCCACGACCGATTGCCGCCGACCTCCTTGCCGAAGAGGAGCACCGCGACCAGAAGGGCGAGCGAGAGCGCGTGCAGGGCGAGGGAGAACTCCGACCAGACGTGGTAGTCGACGGCGATCACGACGAACGCGGCGGCGGAGGCGATGACGAGCCAGACGAGCTGCGTCTTCCAGAGCCCCGCGCGTCCGGGCTGCTCGGCCGTCGCCGAGGCGATCGCGATCATGCCGACGGTCGCCAGCGCGAGCGCCGCGACGATCGTCGGCACGTCGAGCCTATCGAGCAGCCGTCGTCTTAGCATCGGGGGTCCCGGGGCGAGGCGCGAGCCGCGCCTGCAGGGCGTCGGGCCGCGCCTCCTTGGGCTTCTCGTCGTCCTTCTTGGGGAGGCGGTCGGCGAAATAGACTTCGAGGACCTTCTTGGCGACCGGGGCGGCCGTCGTGCCTCCGTGCCCGCCGTGCTCGATCACGATCGCGAAGGCGATCTCGGGGTTGTCGGCGGGCGCGTAACCGATGAACCACGCGTGGTCGCGCTCCTCCTTCGGCTGCTTGTCGGCGTCGACGCCGGCGGACTTCTTGAAGACCTGGGCGGTGCCGGTCTTCCCGGCGACCTTGATCGGCCCGAGCTGGGCCTTGGTCGCCGTCCCCTCCTCGACGACGTCGGCGAGGGCGTCGTGGATGATCGCGAGCGTCTCCGCGGACACCGGGAGCTTCGTCGCCTCCGGGGAGGCGGTGTGCAGGAGATGCGGGCGCACGAGGGTCCCGCCATTCGCGACCGCCGAGATCATCGTCGCCATCTGGATCGGCGTCACCGCGAGAAGCCCCTGCCCGATCGACACGGAGATCGTGTCGCCCGGGTACCAGGGCTCCTTCCGCGTCTTCTGCTTCCATTCCTGCGACGGCGGCATCCCCCGCGTCTCGCCGGGAAGATCGATCCCCGTGATCTCGCCGATCTTGAACATCGAGGCGTACTTGGTGATCGTGTCGATCCCCATCTTCTTGCCGAGCAGGTAGTAGAAGACGTTGCA
>JBGQLU010000210.1:0-5622 GCA_041500265.1 Acidobacteriota bacterium
CCGATCTTGTACGCCCCGGCGGCGAACAGGAGCCCCAGCGCCGCGGCCGTGGCGCGCGCGAGGATCGCGAGGGCCGGGTCTCCCGGAACGCCGCGCCGCAGGAGGGCGATCCACGTCGCAGCGATCCCCGCGCCGGCGAGCACCGCGGGGTCGAGGACGTCCATCAGCCGGGTCATCGCGTAATAGCCGGCGGACGACCACGACGGCCACTCCGCCGCGTCGATCCGGGCGGCCTCGCGGAGGCCGTCGAGCCACCCGAAGCCGAAGGGTCGAACCGCCAGCAGCACGATCAGCCCCGTCGCGGCGGCGACCGCGAGGGTCTCCCGCGCCACCCGCGCGGCCCGTCCTCCGCGGCGGATCCGCGGCATGGCGGCGAGGGCCACGGCCAGGAGAAGCGCCACGGCCGAGAAGGTGAAAAGCCCCCCCGCCCCCAGCGCCACGCCCCCCGCCGCCGCCCGCGCCGCCGAGCGCCATGCGGGACCGGCCGCCGGGAGCTCGCCCGCGTCGAGCGCTCCGAACAGGAGCCATCCCGCGACGAGGAGCGGAAGCGCGAACACCATGTCCATGCAGGTCGCGCCGTACAAGAGCACGGACGGAACGGTCAGCCAGAGGAGAACGGCGCGCCGCGCGAACGGCTCGCTCCCATGCTCCCGGGCCCACGCATACAACGGAACGATCCCCATGGCACCGAGAAGAACGACCGCGAGACAGACCGCCGTCAGATTCCCTCCGCAGACCGACTTCAGGGCGACCAGGAGGGACACGGCGCCGGGCGGATGGGTCCGGGCGTGGAGGGAGAGCTCCGGCTGGCGGGCGACCCAGGAGGACCACACCGCCGCCTGCCCGCGGAACTTCGAAACGTCGGACCAGTAGTCGGCGTCCCGCTCGAACGGCGCCGTCAATCCGGCCGGGAACCCTCCGTTCGTGGAGGCGAGCGACACGAAGACGACGGCCGCCGCCGCGACCGCCCCCGCGAGGAACACGCTCCGCGGGAGAGTCGAGATCCTGCGCCTCGCGGCGGGCCACGCCAGGAGGCCACCGAGGAGGATCGGCGGTGCGAACCATCCCCAGGCGGTCGCGTGCTCCCACCGCGCCCAGATCGGGAAGAGGCCGTCCTGGCGAAGCAACCCCTCGGCCGGGATCCGCGCCGCCAGCACCTTGACGGCCCCCACGGCGGCGGCGAAAAGAGCCATGGCGGCGAGCATCCGGGTCACGGGGCGCATCGCGGTGCTTTATATCAAGCCCGCGGCGGTTGACCGACTCCCCGCCTCGGCCCGATAATTTGCTCCCGTCTCCCTTCAGTACGCTCCCGGCCGCGCCGGGAAGAGAGGCCCCATGACGCCGCACGCCCTCCGCCCCCGCTCCACGCTCGTCGCCTCGGCACTCGTCCTCGTCCTCGGCCTCGCCGGCTGCGGTGGAGGGGGAGGTGGAGGCGCCGCGGCCGGCGGAGGAGGCGGCGGCGGAACGATCCTCGTCGGGGAGTTCGGCTCGATGACCGGCTCCGAGGCGACCTTCGGCCAATCGACCGACAACGGGATCCGGCTGGCGGTCAAGGAGATCAACGAGGCCGGCGGCATCAACGGGAAGAAGATCGAGGTCAAGGTCTACGACGACCAGGGGAAGAGCCAAGAGGCCGGCACGGCGGTCACCCGGCTGATCACCGACGACAAGGTCGTGGCGGTCCTGGGCGAGGTCGCCTCGTCCCTCTCGCTCGCCGGCGGGCGCGTCGCGCAGCAGTACGGGGTGCCGATGATCACCCCCTCGTCCACGAATCCCGCGGTCACCGAGATCGGCGACATGATCTTCCGCGTCTGCTTCCTCGATCCGTTCCAGGGCTGGGTGGAGGCGAAGTTCGCGCGCGAGACGCTGAAGGCCCAGAAGGCCGCCATCCTCTACGACCAGGGGCAGGCCTATTCGAAGGGGCTGGCGGAGTACTTCGAGAAGTCCTTCACCGAGATGGGGGGAACGATCACGACCAAGCAGGCCTTCACCGGCGGCGATCAGGATTTCTCCGCGCAGCTCACCACGATCCGCGAGACCAAGCCGGACGTGATCCTGGTCCCCGGGTACTACACCGATGCCGGCAACGTCGCGATCCAGGTCCGGAAGCTCGGGCTGACGGCGCCGCTTTTGGGAGGGGACGGCTGGGATTCCGCGCAGCTGGTGGCGATCGGAAAGGAAGCGATCGAGGGGTCGTACTTCTCGAACCACTACTCCTTCCAGGAGAAGCGCCCCGAGGTCCAGAATTTCGTCACGAAGTTCCAGGCCGACTACCACTACATCCCGGACGGCCTCGCGGCGCTCGGGTACGACGCCGCCCGGCTGCTCTTCGACGCGATGAAGCGCTCGCCGTCCCTGGACGGGAAGGCGCTCGCGAAGGCGATCGCCGAGACGAAGGATTTCCCCGGCGTGACCGGGAAGATCACGATCGACGCCGGGCGGAACGCGAAGAAGTCGGCGGTCGTGGTCGAGGTGAAGGGCGGGCTCCCGGTCTACGTCACCACGATCGAACCCCAGTAGTCGCACCCGGCGCGAACGACCCTTCGTGACCAAGTTCCTCCAGACGTTGATGGACGGCGTGGCCGTCGGGAGCCTCTACGCGCTCATCGCTCTCGGTTACACGATGGTCTACGGGACCCTGCAGTTCATCAACTTCGCCCACAGCGACGTCTTCGTGCTGGGGGCTTGGATCTCCTACACGCTTGCCGTGGGGCTCGGGTACGCCGCCGCCGGCGCGCACCCGCCGCTCGCCGCGGGGCTCCTCATCCTGGTCGGCGCGATGGCGTTCTGCGGGGCCGCGGGGTTCACGATCGAGCGGCTGGCTTACCGGCCTCTGCGCAAGGCCCCGCGCCTGAACGTGCTGATCACCGCGATCGGCGTCTCGCTCTTTCTGCAAAACGTCGGCCAGCTCAAGTGGTTCTTCGGCACGCAGCCGCAGCGGATGCCGAGCCTCATCGAGGACACGATTCTCGGCCGGATCGCCGGCGTGCAGCTGCACCTCGTGGACATGGTGGGGGCCGGGCTCGCCTTCCTGTTGATGCTGCTGCTCGAGTGGCTGATCTTCCGGACGCGCCTCGGGCGCGCGATGCGCGCGGTCTCCCACGACACCAACGTGGCGGCGCTGATGGGGATCAACGTGGACGCCGTCATCTCGTTCACGTTCGTGCTCGGCTCCTCGCTCGCGGCGGCCGCCGGCTTCCTGTACGCGATGAAGTACCCGGGATTGAACCAGCCCGCGCACGCGACCTGGGTGCTCCTGGGGCTGAAGGCGTTCGTCGCCGCGGTGATCGGCGGCATCGGGAACGTTCGCGGGGCGATGCTGGGCGGGGTCCTGATCGGGATGATCGAGCTGTTCGGCGCCGCCTACCTCTCGCCGCACCTCCGCGACATCTACGTCTTCTCGATCCTGATCCTCGTCCTCCTGGTGCGGCCGAGCGGAATCCTCGGCAAGGCCGTCGCGGAGAAGGTCTGATGGGCGCGGCGCGCACCGCCGCCCGGAGCGTGTTTCCCGTCGTGCTTGGGGTGCTCCTGGCCGTCGCGATGCAGCTCGCCGCCGGCCCCCTGATCGGGCCCTTCGCCGCGAAGCTCCTGATGGACATCGGCATCAACGTGATCCTGGCGGTCTCGCTCAACCTGGTGAACGGTTTCACGGGACAGTTCTCGATCGGGCACGCGGGTTTCATGGCGGTCGGCGGGTACGTCGCGGGGGCGATCACCTTCTACGGCTCGTTCCTGCTCTTCGGAAACGTCCAGGTCGTGCCCGGCTGGCTGTCGAAGGGGGACGTGCTCTTCGTGGGTGGCTGCCTGGCGGGGGCCCTGGTCGCGGCGGCGGCCGGGTGGATCGTCGGCCTTCCCTCGCTCCGGCTGCGCGGGGACTACCTGGCGATCGTGACCTTGGGCTTCGGCGAGATCCTCCGCGTCCTGATGCAGCGGACCGGCGATGTGATCAGCAACGTCGAGGAGGTCCGGCACGCGTCGGCGGGAACGCTCATGACGTCGCTGGGCGGCTCCCTGGGATTTTCGGGACTCCCCTATTACACGGACCTGTTCTGGGTCTACGCGTTCGTGACCGTCACCCTCGTCGTCGCGTTCCGGCTGAAGTTCTCGTCGCTCGGACGGGCATTCCTGTCGATTCGCGAGAACGAGATCGCCGCGGAGGCGGTCGGGGTGGACACGACGAAGCTGAAGGTCCGCGCCTTCGTGCTCGCGGCGGGATTCGCGGGGATCGCCGGCGGCCTCTTCGCCCACGAGGTGGGGACCTCCTTGAACCCGCGCGAGCTGGGATTCCAGAAGTCGTTCGACGTCGTGATCATGGTCGTGCTCGGCGGGATGGGCTCCGTCTCCGGCGCGGTGCTGGCCGCGATCGTGCTGACGCTCCTCCCCGAGGCGCTCCGCTCGTTCTCCGAGTTCCGGATGCCGATCTACGCGCTGGCGCTCATCCTGATGATGATCCTCCGGCCGCAGGGGCTCCTGGGGCTGAAGGAGATCTGGGAGATGCCGTGGTTCAAGCGGCGGCGCGGGAAGGCGGCGGCATGAGCCCCATTCTCGAGGTGAAGGATCTGGCGATCTCCTTCGGCGGATTGAAGGCGGTGTCGGATTTCAATCTGGCCCTCCCCGAGGGCGGGCTGTACGGCCTCATCGGCCCGAACGGCGCCGGCAAGACCACCGTCTTCAACATGCTGACGGGGGTCTATCGCCCCGGCGCGGGGACGATCCGGCTCGACGGGCGGGACCTCGTCGGCCTGAAGCCGCATCGAATCGCGCTGGCGGGGATGTCGCGCACGTTCCAGAACATCCGCTTGTTCGGGGATCTGTCGGTTTTCGACAACGTCCGGATCGCCTGCCACCTCCGCTGCCGCCACGCGATGCTCCCCACCTTCCTCCGCACCCCCGCCCACGTCGCCGAGGAAGCCGGGATCGCCGAGCGCGCGATGCGGTGGCTCGCTTTGTTCGACCTCGCCGACCGCCGCGACGAGGTGGCACGCTCTCTCCCCTACGGGGACCAGCGCCGCCTCGAGATCGCTCGCGCGCTCGCGACGGAGCCGAAGGTCGTGCTGCTCGACGAGCCCGCGGCGGGGATGAACCCCAAGGAAACGGGGGCGCTCGCCGCCTTGATCCGCCGCCTGCGGGACGAATTCGGGGTGACGATCCTCCTGATCGAGCACGACATGGGGCTCGTCATGGACATCTGCGACCGGATCACGGTGCTCGACTACGGGGTCACGATCGCCGACGGGATCCCGGGGGAGATCCAGAAGAACCCCCGTGTCATCGAGGCCTATCTCGGCGAGCCGACCGAGGCCGCGTCGTGAGCGTCCCCCTTCTCGAGATCCAGGACCTTTCGGTGCATTACGGCGCCATCCAGGCGCTCCACGGCATCTCGATCCGCGTCGAGGCCGGGGAAATCGTCACGCTGATCGGGGCCAACGGCGCCGGGAAGTCGACGACCCTCCGGGCGGTCAGCGCGCTCTGCCGGACGAGCGGCGGATCGATTCGCTTCGACGGGCGCGACCTCGCCGGCCGCAAGCCCCACCAGATCCTGCGCTTGGGGCTCGCGCAGGTCCCCGAGGGGCGGGGAATCTTCCCGAACCTCACGGTGGACGAGAATCTCGACCTCGGCGC
>JBGQLU010000211.1:0-5610 GCA_041500265.1 Acidobacteriota bacterium
CCGACCACTTGCACCCCAAGCAAGTGCGCTACCAGGCTGCGCCACGCCCCGACCCGGGCTGAAGCCGCGGCATGGTAGGAGCGGAAACGCCGGGGGTCAAGACTCCAGGGCGGCCTGGAGGCCGGAGAGGACGCGGCGCTGGCGGTCCTTCAGGCGGTCGCGCTCTGTGGCGGCGGCGGCGAGGTCGCTCTTCAAGGCGTCCAGGGTCGAAAGCGACTCCTCGTAGAGGGCGCGGTAGCGGGGTTCGTCGCCGTCGGTCGCGGAGGGGGCCGGCGCCGGAGCCTCGGGGCGCGACTCGCCGAAGAGGGGCGCGGGCTCGTGCGCCGCGGGGGGCGCGCCGTGCGCGACGTCCTTCGGTTCGGGTGGGGCCGGGCGCTTTCCCGAGTGCTTGGCGCCGTGCGCCTCGACCGTCGTCCCCAGCTCCCCCTCGATCACCTTGCGGGCGCCGGCGATCGTGTACTCCTCCTGATAGAGGAGCTTCTTGATGCGCAGGATCAGCTCGATGTCCTGGCGCCGGTAGACCTTCTGCCCCGACCGGTTCTTCTCGGAGGCGAGCTGCGGGAACTCGCTCTCCCAGAAGCGCAACACGTACGGCTGCGTGTCGGTGATCTGGCAGACCTCGGTCGCCTTGTAGAAGAGCTTGTCGGGGATCGGGCCCTTCGCCGACGTCGTGGTCGTGTCCATCGTCTGGCCTCCAGGCGGAGTATACCGTCAGCGCGACGTTTTCGGGGCATCGCTCGTCCCCTCGCGGCCGTAGTCGTCCTCGAGACGGACGACGTCGGTCAGCTCGGGGGTCGAGACTTCGAAGAGCAGGCAGTCGGTGACGGCGCGGAACCGGTGCACCGTGCCGGGAGTGATGCGCCGCGTGGCTCCCGCTTCGAGGCGTTCGGTTGTCTGATCGGCTCCCCGGCCCAGCACGAGATCGAGCGTCCCGCTCTGCACGTAGAACGCTTCGTCCTTGCGCTCGTGATACTGCAAGCTCAACTGGCTCCCCGCCGTCACGAAGATCACCTTGCCCGCGTAGCGATCGGTCTCGGCGAACCGGTCCTCGTACCCCCACGGCTTCGGGATGCGGGTCGTCATGCGTCCTTCCCCTCCGGCGCATCCTCCATCCGAGCTTCGATGAGTCGGGCGGCGTCGGCGGCCATCGTCGCGCGAATCGCGTCCCGCACCCGTGGGATCGCCCGTGGCGGGCAGGACAGCTCGCGGAACCCCAGCCCCACGAGGGCGGGGACGAGCTCGGGCGCCCCCGCGATCTCGCCGCAGAGCGACACCGGAACCCCCCGCGCCCGTCCCGCGCGGAGCACGAAGCGCAGCATGCGCAGGACCGCCGGGTGGAAGGGGTCGTAGAGCGAGGCCACCGACGGGTTCCCGCGGTCCACCGCCAGAGCGTACTGGACCAGATCGTTCGTCCCCACGCTCAGGAAGTCGGCCTCGCGCGCCAGCAGGTCCGCGGTCATCGCCGCCGCCGGAGTTTCGATCATCACCCCGAGGGGAACGTCGGGGCGGCAGGCGATCCCCGCGGAGCGGAGGGATGCCGCTTCGCGCGCGATCAGCTCGCGCACCGCGCGAAGCTCGGCGAGCGAGGTCACGAGCGGCAGCAGGATGCGCACGTCCGCCTCGGCGGCCGCGCGGAGCAGCCCACGCAATTGCGGCACGAAGATCGCCGGCCGGGCCAGGCACAGGCGCAAGCCGCGAAGCCCCAGCACCGGGTTCGACTCGGCGCGCTCCAAGACCTCGTGGAAATACTTTTCCCCGCCGAGGTCGAGCGTGCGCACGACGACCGGATACGGGGCCAGGCGCGCCGCCAGGTCGAGCGCCGTGCGGCGATGGTCCTCCTCGTCGGGGAGGCGCGGCGCGCGCGCGATGTACAGGAACTCGGAACGGTAGAGGCCGATCCCCTGCGCGCCGAAACGGTCGGCCGCCACGACCTCCTCGGGGAACTCCACGTTCGCCCGGAGCGTGACCAGGATGCCGTCCTTCGTCACCGCCGGCAGGTCGCGGCTTTCCGCCCCATGCTCCTCGATCGCGAGCCATGACGCCCTTCGATCCATCGCCTCTGCGACCTCGGCGTCGCTCGCATCGAGCAGCACCAGCCCCCGGTCGCCGTCGACGACGATCCGCTCCCCCGCGGTCGTCTGCGCCGCCAGCTTTCCCAAGCCGATGACGGAGGGGAGCCCGAGCGCCCGCGCCAGGATCGCCGTATGGCTGGTCGGACCCCCGAGATCGGCGGCCAAGCCGACCACCCCGTCGCGGGCGAGCGCCACCGTGTCCGACGGCCCGATCGCGTGCGCGACCACGATCGCGGGCCCTCGCTCGGTGGAGGCTTCGGTCGCCGCGGTCCCCGCGAGCAGTCGGGTCAGGCGACGCTCGAGGTCGGCGAGATCCGACGCGCGCTCGCGGAGGTACGGATCGTCGATCGCCTCGATCTTCGCCACGAACCCCGACAGCGCCCCGCGGAGCGCCTCTTCCGCCGAAGCGTCCCCGTCGGCCAGCCTGCGGTCCACCTCGTCGAGGAGGGCAGGATCGTCGAGAACCAACGCTTGCGCGTCCAGGATCGCCGCTTGGCGTTCGCCCAAGGTTTCCGACAAGCGCGTGCGCAAGGAGAGGATCTCCTCGCGCGCGATCCCGCGAGCCTCGTCGAGCCGGTCCCGCTCGCCGCCCGCCGACGAGCCGGCCGGCCGGTGCCGGCGGATCTCGGTGGCCCCCGCATCGAGGCGGGCGACGCTCCCCACCGCCACCCCCGGCGCCGCGGCGACGCCGTGGAACGAGCGGCTCACTACTCGTCCTCGCCGAAGCGCTGGCGCACCAGATCCGCGAGCTTCGCCGCCGCTTCGACCTCGTCGTCGCCGCTGACCGTGATGTGGAGCTTGACGCCCTTCGAGGCGGCGAGCGTCAGGAGCCCCAGGATCGACTTCCCGTCCACACGGGACCCGTCCTTGGCGACCGTCACCTTCGAGGTGAACGAGCTCGCGAGGTGAACGAACTTGGCCGCCGCACGCGCGTGAAGGCCGAGCCGGTTCACGATCGGAAGCTCCGCCTCGATCAACGCGGCGCTCCGTCCCGGCGCTCCAAGACCTCGGAGGCGACCTGGATGGCGTCGCGCCCCTGCTGCGCGATCCTGCGGACCGTCTCGTCGAATCCGTCCACCTGCCGCAGGTTCGCGAACTTGACCAGCATCGGCAGGTTGACCCCCGAGATCACGTCGATCTTACCCGGCTCGAGCAGGGACAGCGCGACGTTCGACGGCGTTCCCCCGAACATGTCGGTCAGGATCAGCGTCCGCCCGTCGACCGCCACCTTCGCGATCCCCTCCTCGATCCGGCGCCGCACGTCCGCGACATCGTCGTCCCAGTCCAAAGAGATCCCGTGAAGCGACGGGACGGTGCCCACGATGCGACGCACCGCCGCGACCAGCTCGGTCGCCAGGCGACCGTGCGTGACCACCAGAAGCCCCGGCGCCCCTTCGATCATCGGATCACTCCTTCCCGAGGTCGCGGTGCGTCACCGACACCGGCGCTCCGCGCTCGGCGAGGTACTCCCGCAGCTCTTCGGCGAGCGCCACCGAGCGATGCTTCCCCCCCGTGCACCCCAGCGCGATCGTCAGATAGCTCTTCCCTTCCGCGGCGTAGAGCGGGAGAAGGAAGTCGAGCAGGTCCTTCAGGCGCGAGGCGAGCTCGCGTGCTTCCGGCTTGGCGTCCAGGAACGCCTTGACGTCCGGATGGGTCCCATCGAGCGGGCGCAGCCCCTCGACGAAGTAGGGGTTCGGGAGGAAGCGGATGTCGAAGAGCAGGTCGGCCTCGGCCGGCGAGCCGTACTTGAAGCCGAACGACACCACGTGCACGTTCAGCGTCCCCGCGCTCGGCGACTCGCCGAACGCCGCCTTCAGGAACGCCCGCAGCTCGTGCGCGTTGAACCGGCTCGTGTCGATGATGCGGTCGGCGACGTCGCGGAGCGGCGCCAGCACCGAGCGCTCGTCGCGGATCGCCTTTTCGAGCGAGCCCCCCGGGAGGAGCATCGGGTGGGGGCGCCGCGTCTCGCTGAACCGCCGCTTCAGGATCTCGTCGGCGCATTCGAAGAACAGGAGCGAGACCGGGGCCCCCTTCGCGCGGAGCTCCTGCAGGGTGTCGGGGAATTCCTCGAGGAACTCCCGCTCGCGGGCGTCCACGACGATCGCCGCGCGGGCCACCGCCTCGCCGCTCCTCTGGATCAGCTCGTAGAACTGGGGGATCAGGCTGACCGGCAGGTTGTCGACGCAGAAGAAGTCGAGATCCTCGAGACAGCGTGCCGCGAGCGACTTCCCCGATCCGGACAGCCCGGTGATGATCACGAGGCGCCGCACGTCAGGCCTCCCCGTCCCCCGGCTCCCGCTCCGCGCGCCGCGGTCCGCCCCCTCCCGGCGAACTCTGGATGCGCTCGCCGAGCTTGCGCGCCAGCTCGCGGGCGGGATGGAACCCCTTCAGCTTCAGCAGGTGGTTGCGCGCCGCGACCTCGATCAGGACCGAGAGGTTTCGCCCCGGGCCGACCGGCATCTCGACGTAGGGCAGGGTCGTCCCCAGGATCTCGTAGACGTTCTCGTCGAGGCCGAGGCGGTCGTACTTCTTCCCGGGCCTCCAGGCGTCGAGCTTGATGACGTACTCGACGAACTTGGTCAGACGAACCGAGGCCACGCCGAAGAGATCCTTGACGTTGATGATCCCCAGACCGCGGAGCTCCATGTGGTAGCGGGTGAGCTCGGGGCCGGTGCCGACCAGGAGGTCGCCGCGGCGCTTGATCTCGACGACGTCGTCCGACACCAGGCGGTGGCCGCGGGCGACCAGCTCGAGCGCGCACTCGCTCTTGCCGACGCCGCTGTCCCCCATCAGGAGGACGCCCAGACCGTACACGTCGAGGAGCACGCCGTGAACGACGGCGCGCGGGGCCAACCGATCTTCGAGATAGCGGGTCAGCTGCTCGATCGCGGCCGACGACGAGAGGTCGGTCCGCAGCAACGGAACCTGATGGCTCTCGGTCTCGTCGATCAGCTCCTCGGGGGGCTCGAGGCCGGTCGTCAGGACGAAGCAGCTGACCCCCTGGCGGCACAGCTGCGAGACGATCCGGGTCCGTTCGGCCGGAGGGCGCTCCCTCAGGAACGTCGTCTCCGACTTCCCGAGCACCTGGACGCGACCCGGGTGAACGTTTTCCAGGAATCCCGCCAGAGCCAAGCCGGGCTTCTGGATCCGCGGCCGGTCGATGACGTTGTCCAGACCCTCGGAGCCCGAGAGGAGCTCGAGTCCCAACGACGCCGCGCTCTCGTCGGCGAGGAGCTCTCCCACGGTCATCGACGGAATCGTGCTGGCGTCGTTCCCGGCCATGGAATCCGCTCCACGACGCCCGTGGGCGGCGCCGACCGGATTCTAGCAGGGCCCCCTTTCGGACCGGTCCGCGCTTGACGGTCGAAACGGCGCGATGTCATAGTTCCCGGTCACAGAAGCCCGCCCCGCGAGGGCCCATCCGAACCGCGAGGACCAGCATGGCCGGCCAAGCGATCGTCCACGTCATCGGCACCGGGACCATCGGCGAGCCCCTCATCGGGCTGCTCACGCTGATGAAGGAGCCGCTCGGCATCGA
>JBGQLU010000212.1:0-5565 GCA_041500265.1 Acidobacteriota bacterium
GGCCATGTCGATCTCGAAGTTGTCCTTGAACTTCTGCTTCTGGCGGGCGCTCATGATGCTGAAGGCCATCGCGATCGAGTCTTCCTGCATCAGGCGCTTCTGATCGGTCAGCGGGAGCAGGCGGCCGTCCACGCGGATCACGGGGTGGCTTCCGACCTTCAGATGGAGGTCCGAGGCACCCTTGTCGGTGGCCATCTTCAGCAGATCGTTGATGTGCAGTTCCATACGTTCACCCCTGGACCCGCTGGGCCCCGATCGGAACATAGGCGTCCCGCTGGGATGAGTCAAATCACCGCCGGGCGGCGCGTTCTCGCACCGCCGGGTCGCCTCCCGAGCGGTCGAGGCAGTCCTCGAGAAGGGCGCGGGCCTCCCCCTCCCTCCCGAGACGCCGGAGTAGCGCGACGGCCCCGTCGAGCGCCGTCGTGGCGGTGGGCTTCGAGGCGAGCGCGTCGCGGTAGCGCTTCAGGGCGTCAGGGTCCCGGCCGAGCCGCTCCGCGGCCCGCCCGGCGAGGGTCAGGAGCTCGGCGTCGTCCGGGGAGGCCTTCAACCCGGTTTCTGCCGCCGCCTCCGCCTTGTCGGCCTCGCCGTTGGCGAGATAGGCCTCCGCCAGGCGGGCGTCGAGCCCCACGAGCGCGCCCTCGCCGTGCGACCGCAACGCCAGCCAGAGGTCGCGGCTGTCCGCGTAGCGCCCCTGCGCGTCGAGGAGCGCCGTGAGCCGGCGGTAGGCGAGGTAGAACCCCGGGTAGCGCCGGATGAGGTCGCGGTAGGTGGCCTCCGCGGCGGCCGCGTCGCCGCGCGCCTTGTAGGCCATCCCCAACCGGAGGCGGAACTCCGGGTTGTCCGGATCGCCGGACACCAGGCGCGTGAACGACGGGACGGCGTCTCCGCCCGACCGGAGCAGCTCCCCGGCGCGCAGGGACTCGTTGTAGTCGGCCAGCCCGTCCTTCGGGTCGCGGCCGGCATGCGCAGCTCCCGCCGCGGGAGCGCCGGTCCCTCCACCGCCGACGTATCCCAACGACTGGAGTCGCTGAAGGAGGTCGTCGTCGACTTGGCCCTCGGCGTGGCCGAGGGTGTGCGAGGCCGACGCGGAGGTGACGGTCCCGAGAACGGACATCAGCGCCGCGTCGGATGGGGCGTCCTTGCCGGCGACGTTCAGGCGTTCCTGCGGGTCCGCGTCGAGGTCGTAGCGCTCGGGCCGCGGCGCGCCGATCCACTTCGCCCCTCCCTGCCGCACGGCGACCAGTGGGGCCCAACCGTACTCCTCCGCCGCGAAATAGGTCTCGGCGTACACGGCCGGGCCCGCCGCCGTTCCGCCGAACAGATCGCGGCCATCGACCGACGCGGGCGCGGGGAGCCCCGCGAGGCGGGTCAGCGTCGGATACAGGTCCACGAGGCTGACCGGGTCGGGCCGCCGTACGCCGCGCGGCAGACCCCAGGGCGCCTCCACGACCAGCGGCACGTGGATCATCGGCTCATAGACGAACAGGCCGTGGGTCGCCTCGCCGTGATCCCCGAGCCCTTCGCCGTGATCCCCGGCGACCGCGACGATCGTCCGCGCATCCGCACCTGTCGCGCGGAGCGCCTCGAGCACGCGGCCGAGCTCGGAGTCGGCGAACGCGATCTCGCCGTCGTAAGGGGACGACGCGAAGCGGCCGGCGAACGGCGGGGGCGGCTCGTACGGCTCGTGGGCGTCGTAGAAGTGGATCCACGCGAAGAACGGCCGCTCCTCGCGGGCGTGCGCTTCGAGCCACGCGATCGCGCGCGCGGCCACCGCGTCCGCCGGACGCTCGTTGCGCGCGCGGCCCCGCGGATCGGTGCCGAAGTCGTCGTCGAACGTGTCGAACCCCTGCGCGAATCCGAAGGCGCGGGTGACCGGAAATCCGCCGACGAAGGCGGCCGTCCGGTAGCCGGCCGCCGCGAACGCCTCGGCGAGCGTCGCCGCCGCCGGGGAGAGCCGGAATCGCCCGTTGTTGCGCACGCCGTGCGCCATCGGGTAGAGGCCGGTCATCAGGCTCGCGTGGGCCGGGGTCGTCAGAGGCGTCACCGTCCACGCCCGCTCGAAGAGGACGCCGGCCCGGGCGATCCGATCGAACGTCGGGGTCGCGGCGTGGGCCCCGCCGTACGCACCGATGTGGTCCGCCCGCGTCGTGTCGAGGGTCACGAGCAGGACGTTGGGATGCGCGACACGTTGCGGCCCCCGCGCGCACGCCCCGAGCGCGACGAGGGCGTAAAGACACGCGTGCAGCCGCCGCTCGATCGATGGCATGACCGTCGAGTTTATCAGGAAGGCGGGGGGTGCGGCCCGGCCGCACCCAGATCTCCCCAGACGTGGAGGACGATCGCGGCCGCCACGGCGCCTGCGGTCTCCGTCCGGAGGATGCGGGGGCCGAGGCCGGCAGGGCGCCAGCCGCGGCCCGCAAGGCTCGCCGCCTCCTCGGGGGTGAAACCTCCCTCGGGACCGACCGCGATCGCGATGGCACCGGGCCGCCGCCCGGCGAGAACGATCGCGAGCGGCGGCGCGTCCGGGGAAGGATCGAGCAAGAGCCCGGCACAGCCTGCGGGCGGCTCCGCGATCGAGCCGACTTCGACGGCCGGGATCACGCGCCGGCCGGACTGCTTCACGGCCTCGAGCACGATCCTACGGTACCGCTCGAGCCGAGCCGGCGTCGGCACCATCGCCTCCGCGCGCTCCGTGGGGACGAGGCGGAAGGCCGAGACCCCGAGCTCGGTCCCCTTTTGGAGGACCCATTCGAGCTTCTCCGGGCGCGTCAGCGCCTGCAGCAGAACGACCGGAAGCGGCGCCTCGACGCTTCCCCCGCGCGGCTCGCCGACCACCACCCAGACCTCGTCGCGGGAGACGGCGTCGAGCGTCGCCTCCCACTCCCCGCCTCGGCCATCGAACACGGCGAGCGCGTCTCCCCGCCCGAGGCGCAGGACGCGCGCGACATGGTGCGCCTCCTCTTGATCGAGGCGAGCGCGCGCTCCCACCACGGGCACGTCGGGGAGGTAGGCGCGGCGAAGGCGGTCGGTCACGGGAGGCGCCGTCCCACGAGGCATCCCCACGGCCCCTGCGCCGAGCGGTCCTCGATCGCGATCCCCGCGCCCTGGAGCGCTGCCGCGACCTCGGCGGCATCCTCCGCCAGGATTCCCGAAAGGACGATCGCCCCGCCGGGATGGAGGGCGTCGGCCAGGTCCGCCGCGTGGCGGAGGAAGAACGACGACTGCACGTTCGCGACCGCGCCGTCGAATCGCTCTCCCCCGGCCACCTCGATTCCGCCGGCGCGGACCTCGACCGCGGAAGAGGCGCCGTTCGCCGCGACGACCGCGCCCGCGACGTGAGCCGCCTCGGGATCGATGTCGATCGCGAGGACGCGCGTCGCACCGCATCGGGCCGCGACGAGCGCGAGGATTCCCGTTCCGGTGCCGACGTCGAGCCAGCGCGATCCGGGCCGCGCCAGCCGCTCGAGGGCCGCCGCGCACATTCGGGTCGTCTCGTGCTCGCCGGTCCCGAAGGCCATGCCCGGAATCAATCGCAGGATCTCCCGTCCCGGCGGCGCGTCCTCGTCCTCGCCGGGGACCACCACGAACCGCTCCCCGAGGGGGATGGGCCGGAGCGAGGCCTGCCAGCGCTCCACCCAACGCTCGTCCTCCACCGAGTCGATCGTGAGGCCCGCGTCGCCGGCGTCGAGGCCGTGCGCTTCGAGGACCCGCTGGGCGCGCGCGCGCCAGGCGGCGGGGTCGTCTCCCGGTCCGAGGTAGACGCGCACGACCGACGCGAAGTCGCCGGCGGGCACCAGCTCGACGCCGAGGCTTCCTCCTCCCAGGACGAACGCGACCTCGTCCTCGAGCGACGCGGGAACCCGCGCCGTGAGGACGCGCCAGCGCGGCCCCGGAGAATCGCCGCGTGCCTTCATCGGAGGGAGTCTAGTTGAAGATGTCCTTCACCCTGTCGAACAGCCCGCGCTCGGCCGGAGTCTCGCCGTCGAGCTCGGCGAGCCGCAGGAACAGCTCGCGCTGCTCGGCCGTGAGCGAGGTCGGCGTCGTCAGCCGGACCGTGACGTGCAGGTCGCCCTTGCCTCCGCGATCCAGGGCGGGGAGCCCCTTGCCGCGCAGGCGGAGCGTCGTGCCGGCCTGGATGCCGGCGTCGAGTAGGAGCTCCTGCTCGCCGCCGCCCAGGAGCGGGACCTTGACCGTCGTTCCGAGCACGGCGCGCGCGAAGGAGACCGGCAGGTCGATGTGGAGGTCCGGACCGTCGCGATGGAAGAGTGCGTGGGCGGTCTCGTGCAGGCCGACGTACAGGTCGCCGTTCGGCCCTCCGTCGGCGCTCGCCTCCCCCTCGCCGGCGATGCGGAGTCGCATCCCGTCCTCGACCCCCGCCGGGATGCGCACGGTGAGCGTCTTCTCCGTCCGGATGCGCCCCTCGCCCCGGCAGGTCGCGCAGGGCTTGACGATCTTCTTGCCGCTCCCCCCGCACGTGCCGCACGTGCGGGCGATCGTGAAGAACCCTTGTTGGAAGGCCACCTGCCCGCGCCCGCGGCAGGTCGGGCAGGTGGTGATCCCGTCCTTCCCCGAGGCCCCGGTCCCACGGCACGTGCCGCAACGATCGAGACGCGGGATCGTGATCGGGACCTCGACCCCCGTCGCGGCCTGCTCGAGCTCGATCTCGAGGTCGTAGCGGAGGTCGGACCCCGCCCGGGGGCCGCGACGCCCACCACCGAAGATGTTCCCGAAGCCGAAGATGTTCCCCAGGATGTCGCCGAAGTCCGCGAAGATCTCCTGGTCGAACCCCTGGAATCCGGGCTGCCCGCCCAGGCCTTCGCGGCCGTAGCGGTCGTAGCGGGCGCGTTTTTCGGGATCGGAGAGGACTGCGTAGGCTTCCGCCGCTTCCTTGAAGCTCTCCTCGGCGACCTTGTCCCCCGGATTCTTGTCCGGGTGGAACTTGAGCGCGAGCTTCCGGTAAGCCTTTTTCAGCTCGTCGGGGCTGGCCTCCCGCGAGACCCCGAGGATCTCGTAATAGTCCCGATCCGCCACGCGATCACGCCTCCTCGACCGTGTCGGCCTCGCCGGCGGCGGCCTCGCCCGCCGCCGGTTCCTCGCCCGACGAGAACGCGCTCGGATCGTACAGGATCACTTCCGAGAGGATGCGGCCCACCTCCGCGATCCGCTCCAAAGCCTGCGTGCACTCGGCGGCGCTTCCGCCCTCGAGCGCCCGGCGGGCCGTCTCGATGATCTTGCGAACGTTCGACTGCTGGTCGGGCGGGAGCATCGCTCCGAATTCCGCGAAGGTCTTCTGGTTCGACTCGACGAGTCCTTCGAGCCGCGTGCGCACGCGGATGAACTCGGCCCGCCGGCGGTCTTCTTCTTCGTGCTTTTGCGCGTCTTCGATGATCGTCTGGATTTCCGACTCGGACAATCCGCCGGCCGGCGTGACGAGGATCTTCTGCTCGCGCTTCGTGGCCATGTCGCGCGCCGAGACGTTGACGATGCCGTTCGAGTCGATGTCGAAGGTCACCTCGATCTGGGCCGTGCCGCGGGGGGCGGGCGGGATCCCGACGAGGTCGAACC
>JBGQLU010000213.1:0-5460 GCA_041500265.1 Acidobacteriota bacterium
CCGAGGGTGATCTTGACGGCGTCGGCAAGCTTGTTGACGCCGCGGAGCATCGCCTGACGGGCGTCCTCCGCGTAACTGATGTTCTTCGCAGACATGGTTTCGAAACCTCCAATGAGTCGGGTACGACTCGGTCTATTCCAGATCGGAAACGGGGTTTACTCGAGGATCCCGAGGACTTCGTCCTCGCGCAGGATGACGTGCTCGTCGTTGTCGATCTTGATCTCGGTGCCGGCGTACTTGCCGAAGAGAATGCGATCGCCCGCCTTCACCTCGAGGGGAGTGCGCTTCCCTTCCTTGTTCACGGCACCCGCTCCCACCGCGATGACCTTGCCTTCCATCGGCTTTTCCTTGGCGGTGTCCGGGATGATGATGGAGCCCTTCTTCTGCTCCTTCTCTTCGATCCGCTTGACCAGGATCCGGTCGTACAGGGGCTTGACTTTCATGGTGTCCGAACCTCCTTGAGTCCGAGAACTTCTTATTATTCTTATAGTTGCACAGGTCTGTTAGCACTCGCTCACGACGAGTGCCAACAGATTAGGATGCGCCCTCCGACGTGTCAAGGCGCCCCACGGGAATTGGCATGCAAAAACCCATTTCATCGGTCGACTTGCTTGGCGTCGCGATTTTGGACGGTCCGAGGAGCCCCGGTGGACAGCTCGCCTCGCTCGGACCAAGTTCAGACGTGCAACAGCAGGTAATCAAAGGGCTTGCGCAGCGACCAGGTTGGTGGCACATGAATTGTTACCGGGGGGCGAACGGTAGGCGCCTGACAAGGGGGGCCTGATGGCAGACGAGATCGTGAACCGGGACCGGGTCATCGAGCCTCTCGATCCTGAAGGGTTGGAAGCGCGCCTCCGGGAGGTGGCCCGTCATCTCGCGGGAACCGCGGACGTGGACCGCGTCGAGCTCCGGCATCTCGTCCGGGTGCTCACCGGCTGCTCGCTCCTGCTCACCGACGTCTATTCCGACGAGCGGATCGCGCGAATCATGCAGTCGGACCGGGGGCTTCTTTCGAGTCTCGTCGGCCAGCTCATCGAGCAGCAGCGGCGCGGAGCCGGTGAGGTGCTGTATCGGATCCGCCGGCTTCCCGACGACGTGCGAGTGGTCGGGGACAAGGCCCTGTTCGACTTCGGATTCCTGGGCCTGCGCAAGGTCAAGGGGTACGAGCTGGGCGATCTCGGCGCGCGCGCCTACCGGGCAGCGGGCGAAGCGCTCGAATTGCTGGCGGAGGACAGGAGGCTCAGGGAGTTCTTTCGCGAGAACAAGCTCCTGATGCTCCCCCTCGAGGACGAGGTGGGCTTCCTCCAGCAGTGCGCGGACCGCTTCCCGCTCTACGCCGAGATCCTGCGCGCGATTCACGATGACCCGGCCCCGTCCGCGCGCGCGGGCCACGAGCTGACCACGCGGGTCCCGCTGATGGCGGCCGTGGCCGAAGCGTTAGCACCTCCGGCGCCCTCGCCGAACGACTACCTGGACGCCGCGCGCGGCGACGCCGATCCCGGGGCCCTCTTCTCGCGCGAGCAGCTCCTGTCGGCTTACGAGCGGATGGCCCTGTTC
This sequence comes from Acidobacteriota bacterium, assembly GCA_041500265.1. Lineage (GTDB taxonomy): Bacteria > Acidobacteriota > Polarisedimenticolia > Polarisedimenticolales > DASRJG01 > DASRJG01. The sequence goes on from JBGQLU010000213.1 coordinate 1,558, forward strand.
GCCTCGCTCGACATCGACCGGCTCCGTGACGCCCTTCAGTCGATCGTCATCGACCAGCCGGGCGCCGTCTCGGCGCTGTGCGACGAGTTCATGTTGAACGCCTCGGGAACGCGCGATCTCCGGAAGCCTCCGGGCTACTTCCTCGTCGGGCCGACGGGGGTCGGGAAGAACCACCTGGTCGAAAGCCTGAAGCGCGTGCTCGAGGGGATCTGGCAGATCGAGGTGCCGTTGCTGACGATCGAGGGGCCGAACTACACCTACCCGTCCGACATCAACGAGCTCAAGGGGGCGACCCGCGGGTTCATCCGATCGGACGAGGAAGGAATCCTCTCGGCCTTCGACACGCGCGCGGCCAACGCGCCGGTCTCGCTGATCCTGGTCGACGAGGTCGAAAAGGCGCATCCGCAGCTCCGGACGTTCTTCCTTTCGATCCTCGACCGCGGAACGACGACCGACAACAAGGGCCGGACGCTGAACCTCGCGAACGCGATCGTCTTCTTCACGTCGAACCTCGGCTACAGCGAATCCCAGCAACGCTCGTCCCCGATCGGCTACGGGGACGACGGCGCGCGGCAAGCCTCCGCCGACGCCGACGTGCGCTCCGACCTGAGACGCGCGCTCTCCCCGGAGTTCGTCAACCGCGTGCGGATGATCCATTTCGTCCGCCTTTCGCCATCGAGCGCCGAGCGCATCCTCGACCTCGAGTTCGACCGGATCGCGCGCCGCTACCGCGACGTCCACGACCTGACGATCGTCCTCGACGCGACCGCGCGCCGCGAGCTGCTCCACCGGGGATTTTCCCCTTCGTTCGGCGCGAGGCACTTGGCCGCCGCGCTCGAGCGGGTCTGCAACGTGGCGATCTCGGAGCGGATCCGCAAGGACGACGTGCGGGGGCCGGCGGACCGCGACGCCGTGGTGCACTGGCTTCGCGAGCTGCGGCGCGGTGGGCGTCCGTTCGACGCCGACGAGGTGCGCCGCGAGGTGCTGGCGCGGGTGCGGGCGAAGCTCGATTACCGGGCGCTGCGCATCGTCTTCCGCGACGGGGCGTTCGACTACGTCCCCGAGGAGCCCCGGGCGTGAGCGCGTCGCTCCTGGAGACGGTCCAGGGCCTCCTGACGCGGACGTATGCCCTCGAAGCGCCCCTCGAGCACATCGGGCGGTATGTGGTCGGTGACGAAGGGTTCCGCCGCTTCTACGCGGAGGTGCCGCACGAGGTGAAGTCCTCCGACGGTAGCGGCGCGAGGCTCCTCGTCCGCGAACGGGACGGGGCCGTGTCGGCGTCGATCTACTACCCCGACGCGATGATCCGTGCGCTCGAGGAGCATCCCCCGCAGCGCGGTCTAGGCGACGCCAACGTCGACGCGTTCGCCGTCCTGGTCGAGGAGCTCGACCACCTCCTCGTCACGGCCGAGCGCGCGGGCGCGGGACGGGCGATCTCGATGCTCGAGCTCGAGCTTCACGCCAACGTGAGCAAGTACCTCGTCCTCGGACGATTCCTCGCCGGTCCCGGGCGACGGCTCGACGCGCGCCGCCGGGTCTGGCTGCGCCACCATCTGTTCCACAAGCGCGTTTACGAGGACGGCGAACCCTCGGTTCGCCGGCGATACGACGACGCGGCTCGGTTAGCACTTCGCTTCCTCGACGGACATGGGGCGCTTCCCCCGAGCGCCCGGGTCGCGGCGCTGCGACGCTTCCATCGCGCGCCGCTGGCGTCGAACCTCCCGGCGGCGGCAGGGGACTAGTCGAAGGCTAGCTCGACGGGGCAGACGCCTTCAAATCCGAGGGCTTGGCCTCGTGCCCGTCCTTTTCGCGGCGGCCGAGCTCGCCGGCCTGCGCCAGCTTGGCCGCTTCTTCGAACAGGGTGAGCGCCTTCTGGATCTGGACGTCCCCCTCGGCCAGGACCTTGGCCTCGGCCTCGGCGTTCCACTTCACCTTCGCGATCTGGGACCGCAGGCGAAGGTCGATCGCCTTTCGGGACTGCTGGTAGGCTCCGGCGTCCATCTTGAACTGCCGCGAGGCGATGAAGTCCTGGTACTGCTTGTCCACCGTGTCGTCCACCGCGAACGTGGGTTTCAGGTCGGGATGGGCCGCGGCGTACTTGACGGCGAAGTCGAACAGGAGGTTGTCGCGCCGCATGCGCGAGAGCACGAGCGGCTCCCGCTCCGCGTGGACCAGGATGTCCGGAGTGATCCCGCCTCCGCCGAACACCTTGCGCCCGGAGTCGGTGCGCTTTTCCTCGCGCGCGCCGGATTCGGTCGCGGCGGCCGCGCGCGCATCGTCGTCTTCGAGCTCCGGGTCGAGGAAGTAGTCGTCGAGGTTCGAGTAGTCGCGCTGGATGCACCGCCCGGAGGGGGTGTAGTACTTCGCCGTCGTCAGGGCGAGCGCCCCCCCGTCGCGAAGCGGGATCACCCGCTGCACCAGCCCCTTGCCGAAGGTCGTCTCGCCGACGACGAGCCCGCGGTCGTGGTCCTGGATCGCTCCCGAGACGATCTCGCTCGCGGAAGCCGAGCTGTGATCGACGAGCACGACGAGCGGAGCGGTCGAGCGGACGTCCCCCTTCGCCGTGTAGTCCTGATCCGAGCCGGCGATCCGTCCGCGCGTGTAGACCACGAGCTTTCCTTCCGGGACGAACCGGCTCGCCACGCCGACCGCTTGATCGAGGAGGCCGCCGGGATTCGCGCGCAGGTCCAGGATCAGACGCTCCATCCCCTTGGCCTTGAGCTTGTCGAGCGCCTCGTCGAGCTCGCTCGTGGTGGTCGAGGTGAAGTTCGAGACGCGGATGACGCCCACCCCGGGCTGGAGGATGAACGCGTTCTGGATGCTGTGGGTCGGGATGTCGTCGCGGACGAGCGTGACGTCGAAGGGCTGTTCTTCCCCGGGGCGCTGGATCGTGATCGTGACCTTGGTGCCCTTCTCGCCCTTCAGGCGCCGCACCGCGTCCTGCACGCCGAGAGTCATCGTGTCCTGGCCTTCGATCTTGACGATCGCGTCGCCGGGCTGGAGGCCCGCCTTCGCGGCCGGCGTGCCGTCGATCGGCGCGATGATCGTCAGCGGCTTGTCGGGACCGCGCTTGGCGATCTGGATGCCGAGGCCGGAGAACGAGCCGCGCTGCTCGTCGCGCATCTCGGTGAAGGCTTCGCGGTTCAGATAGTTGCTGTGCGGGTCGAGGGTGTGCAGCATCCCCTGGATCGCATCCTCGACGAGATCGTCGGACTTCACCGCCCCGACCGAGTTGTCCTCGACCAGCGCGAGGATCCGGCTGAACGTCCGCACTTGGGATGACGACTTGTCCGGGTCGGTCTCGGCGCGGCTCGCCGCGAGGCCTCCCAGCAGGCAACCCCCGCCGAGGAAGAGGACGACGAGACCCAGCGAGCGGCGGGACGATCGGCTCATGGCGATTCCCTCGGAGGAAGGCGGGCACCGGAATTATAGGGTGAGGGGTCCGGTGCGGCAACGAAAAGCCGGAACGGCCGGGGTTCCTTGACGGTCCCCGGGGTGCGCGGTAGCCTCCGGACGTGTTCGGATCCCTGGGCGGCTCGGAAGTCATCTTCCTCTTCATCCTCGCCCTCCTCCTATTCGGTCCGCGCCGGCTGCCGGAGATCGGACGCACGCTCGGGAAGGCGATCGGGGAATTCCGGAAGGCGACGCAGGATTTCCGGGTCAGCCTCGAGCGGGAAGTCGAATTGGACAAGTTCAAGGACGCGGCCCGCACCCTCGAGTCGACGATCGCCACGTCTCTGGCCCGCGGGGCGCCGATCGAGCCGGCCGCGACCACGCCGCCCCCACCCGTGACGTCCGATTCCGCGGCCTCGGCCGCCTCCGAGGCCGCGGCCCCCGATGGCGGAAGCCCCTCCCGCACCTGAGCGCGGCATGACGTTCCTGGAGCACCTCGACGAGCTGCGA
>JBGQLU010000214.1:0-5319 GCA_041500265.1 Acidobacteriota bacterium
ATGTCGAAGTAATGCGTGCCGTCCGTCTTCAGCCCGAGCAGAGGAACGCCGGCGTCCCCCATCGACGAAATGTCCGCGCCGCCGCCGCCCGCGGTGACGTCGTCGGCCGCGATCCCCGCGAGCGGCGCCGCGAGGGCCTTCACCGGTGCCGGGTCGAACACGCCCTCGCCGGCGCTCACGCCGAACCCGCGGGGCGCGCCCCCGCCGCTGTCCGACTCGATCGCGGCGACGTGCTTCCCGAGCTCGGCGGCGTGCGCTTCGGCATACCCCTTTCCGCCCTTGAGCCCGTTCTCTTCGTTGGTGAACAGGACCGCGCGAATGGTTCGCTTCGGCTTCACACCGAGCGCCCGAATCAGCCGCATCGCCTCGATCGTCGCGGCGACCCCCGTGCCGTCGTCCTGCGCCCCCTGGCCGACGTCCCACGAATCGAGGTGGCCGCCGATCACGACGATCTCGTCCGGTCGCTCGCCGCCGCGGATCTCGCCGAGCACGTTGGCCGATTCGGCGTCGGGAAGCGTTTTGCAACCGAGGGTGAACGTGACCTTCACCGTCTCCCCCGCGGCGAGGAATCGATGGATCAGCTCGGCGTCTTCCGGGGTAATCGCGGCGGCGGGGATGTGAGGGATCCCTTCCGCGTACGCCATCGCCCCCGTGTGCGGGAGCCGCAGATCGGCCGTCGCGAGCGAGCGGATCAGCATCCCGATGGCGCCGACCTTCGCCGCCTCGGAGGCCCCGCTGTAGCGCAGGTCCACGACCGAGCCGTAGCCGCGCTCGTCCCCCCGGTTCGCGTACATCTTCTTGTTGTAGAGGACGATCTTCCCCTTCGCGCGGTCCCCGAGAGCCTTCACCTCGTCGAGGCTTTGGACCTCGATCACTTCGGCCGCGACTCCGTCCGGGGGCGTGCCGTCGCTCATGCCGAGGGCGAGGAGGACCAACGGATGCTCGACCGGGGCGAGGATCCGCCCGCTTTGGTCGCCGCGGACCCAATGCGGCACCATCACGGGCTCGGTCCAGACGCGGTCGAGGCCGGCGCGCTTCATTTCCTCGGCGGTCCAGGCGATGGCCTTCGTCAGGTTGTCCGAGCCGGACAACCGCGGCCCGATCCGGTCGGTCAGACCGGACAGCGTCGCGTACGCCCCGTCGCTCTTCAGCCCCGCGTCCACGAGCCGGTGCACGGGATCGGCGTCGGCCGACGGTGAGGCCGTCCCGGCCCACGCGAAGGCGATCGCCGCCACGGCCGCAGTCGCGCCGCCCACGATGTCATGCCGCATGATCCGGGCCCCCCGTCGCCGATCGCCGCGAAGCGCTCGCGAAGGGGCATGTTAACCTCGCCCGCGGAGACCCGCGATGATCGTCACCCCGTTTCGCGGCTTGAGGCCGCGACCCGATCTCTCCGCGCGCATTCCGAGCCTCCCTTACGACGTGCTGGATTCCGCCGAGGCGCGCCGGGCCGCCGAGGGAGACCCGTACACGTTCCTTCACGTGGTCAAGGCCGAGATCGACCTCGATCCCGGCATCGACCCGCATGACGCCCGTGTCTACGCGAAGGCGCGGGAGAACCTCGACGCGATGCGGGCCAAGGGATGGCTCGTCCTCGATCCGCGCCCGGCGTTCTACCTCTACCGCCAGCGTCGAGGCGGGCACGAGCAAACGGGGATCGTCGGAGCCGCGTCGGTCGAGGACTACGAGGGCGGCCGCATCAAGCGTCACGAGCACACGCGCCCCGACAAGGAAGACGATCGAACCCGGCACACCGAGGCGCTCTCCGCCCAACCGGGCCCGGTCTTCCTAGCCTACCGCCCGCGGCCCGACCTCGACGCCATCGTCGCGAGAGAAACGCGACGCCCCCCGGACGTCGATTTCGAGGCCGCCGACGGAGTGGGCCACGCCCTCTGGATCGTGGACGACCCCGCCACGGTGGCGGCGATCGAGGCCGCATTCGCCGAACTCCCCGCGACCTACATCGCCGACGGGCACCACCGGGCCGCCGCCTACGGGCGCGTGGCGCGGATGCGTCGCGAGCGCGCCGGCGGGAAGGGCGCGCCCGAGAGATTCCTGGCCGTGCACTTTCCCGCGGATCAGCTCCGCATCCTCGACTACAACCGGATGGTGAAGGACCTCAGGGGGCAGTCGCCCGCGGATCTGCTCCTCGGCGCGCAGCGGGCGGGGTTCGAGGTGATCGTCCCGTGGTCCGCAAAGCGCCCGCCGCGCGCCGGCACCTTCGGGATCTACGTCGAACGGGAGTGGCGGCTGCTCGTCGCCCGCCCGGATTCACTCCCGGGCGGCGACGCGGTCGCGCGTTTGGACGTGTCGATCTTGCAGGATCGCGTGCTGGGACCGTTGCTCGGGATCGGCGACCCTCGCACGGACCCCCGCATCACGTTCGTCGGCGGGATCCGTGGGGTGGACGAACTCGAGCGGCGAGTCGATTCGGGAGAGCACGCCGCGGCCTTCGCCCTCTTTCCGACGAGCCTCGGCGACGTCATGAAGGTCGCCGACGCAGGGGCCGTCATGCCCCCGAAGTCCACTTGGTTCGAGCCGAAGCTGCGCTCGGGGATGGTCGTCCGCCTTCTCGACGAGGATTGAGCACATGGTCGAGGACGGCCGGGCGGAGCGGCGAGGTTGGCTCAACCGGACCGTCGCCGGCTTCGGGCTGACGAGCCTCCTCTCGGACGTCGGCCACGAGATGGCGACCTCGATCCTTCCCATGCATCTCGCGGGGATCGGCCTCGGCTCTGCCGCCCTCGGCGCGATCGAGGGGATCGCCGACGCGGCGAGCGGGATCGCCAAGCTTCTCGGCGGCATGGCGGGGCAGCGCCTCCGGCGCAAGAAGTCGGCGACCTCCGCCGGGTACGCCGTGACGGCGATCGGCACCTCCGCGATGGGGCTCGTGACGACGGTCCCCGCGCTCGTCGCCCTTCGCTCGGCGGCATGGTTCGGGCGGGGGTTCCGCGGGCCGCTGAGGGACTTCCTGGTCGCGGATTCCGTCGAGCCGCGATTCTTGGGCCGCGCCTTCGGGGTGGAGCGCGCGGGGGACATGATCGGGGCTGTGGTCGGCCCGCTCGCGGCCCTGGCGCTGCTCGCCGCGGGGTTCGCCTTCCGCAGCGTGCTGCTGGTCGCGGTCGTGCCCGGGCTTCTCGCCGCGGTGACCGTCGCGCTTCTCGTTCGGGAGCGGCCGCAACGGACCGAAGCTCCGGCCCGGCACTCGATCCGCCCCCCCCTTCCGGCGGGGACCTGGCCCCTCCTCGCCGCGATCTTCGTCTTCGGACTCGGCGACTTCGCCCGGTCGTTCCTGATCCTCGCGGTCGCACGGGCGGCGCCGCGCGGTGCGTTTTCGGGTCCGATCGCCGCGATCGGGCTCCCCGTCGTTCTCTACGCGGTGCACAACGGCGTCAGCGCGCTCGCGACGTTCCCGGCGGGACACGCGGCGGATCGCCGCGGGCACAGGCCAGTCTTGGCGGTCGGGTATGCGCTCGGCGTCGCCGTGAACGTGGCGCTCGCCCTGGGGAGCCGGTCCCTCACGGCGGTCACCGCGGCGTTCATCCTCTCGGGGGCCGCAATCGCGGTGGAGGAGACGGTCGAGAAATCGTGCGTCGCGGAGATGCTGCCGCGGGAGGTCCGGTCGTACGGGCTCGGCGTTCTCGCCTCGGCGAACGCGGCGGCGGACATGGCGTCCTCCGTCTTCGTCGGCGTGATGTGGGACCGGGTCGGAGCCGGGGTCGCGTTCGGCACCGCGGCGGCATTCTCGGCCGCCGGGCTTCTGACGCTGCTCGCTCTCGGGCGCGGAAGCCAGGCTAGCCGCGCGTCATCCTCTTGAGGAGCTTGTCCCGGAGGGGTTGGCTCAGGCCGGGTTTGGTAAGGAGCTTCCTGATCTGCGGCAGCTTGAAATCGGCGGTCAGCTTGTCGGCGGTCGCGAACGAGACGCGAGTGTTGGTGGCCAGCGCCATGCGAAGGGATTCGTCCTTGTTGAACCGGGGGTCTGCGGCGAGCAGATCGATCGTCGGCCCGTTGAGGTAAGGCGACTGCGCGACGGCGAGGGCCTCCTCGAGGGCGAGATTCGGATTTCGCACCAGCGAGTCCAGGACGGCCGGGTGCTGGTCCTGCCGCAGGAACTCACGCTCCTTCTGGGCCGCCCGGGCGGCGAGGCTGATCCGCTGAGGGAGGGGGATCGACTCCAGCGTCTTGCGAACCTCGTGAGGAGGGGTGCCCGGCTTGAGGGAATCGAGCGACCCGCCCGGAGGGTGGGACTCCAGAAACCTCGCGAGAATCACCTCGAGCGCGTCCTTCTGGGCCGCGTCCAGATCGACGAACTCGACGGCGACCCGGAGCTCTCCCGGCTCCTCGTCGGGCTCGACACGAACCACCCGGCCCTGCATCCGTACCTCATGGCTTCCGGAGGTCGCTTTGAGGGTAAGATCGACCCGCTCGCTCGCCGGCCGGGCGAACGGGCCGACAAGGAGGACGCCGGTGCGGGAGAGGTCTTGGGCGCCGCAGGGGACGGACCTTCCTCCTTCATGCAGTATCGCGGGAACTGCGGCGTGGAAGCGATAGCCGCGGCGAGGGAGTTGATCCGTATGCCCGCTCATGCGACGCCTCCACGCGCTCTGAGGCCGCTGTTCGCCGCCTCCAGGGAGAATCTGGCGATCGTCGTCCACGGAAGCTAGCTCGACTTAGACGGCCGGGATGGCGCGAGCCCGACCCCGCCGATAGAATGGCTGTGTTTGGGTGAAATTTTGGGTGAATTGACAGCCAAAATTGGTTTGGACGACGAAATCGTCACCTCGATTTCCAGGCTGGACCATTTCAGAGGATTATGGGTGGGAGGAATCAGCATTCCTCCCGACCGCCTCGAAAGCCTCCGAGAAGCGGCGCGCTTCCAGTCGATCGTTTCATCCTGCCGGATCTCCGGGATCCGCGCCTCGGACGCCGAAGTCGCCGCGGTCGCGGCGGCCAGCCAAGCGCCCGACGCGTCGATGGCCGAGATCTGGGGGTACGCGCGGGCGATCGACGGACCGTTCCCACGATCGGGCCCCCTGGTCACCTTTGACGAGATCGCGGCGTTGAACGCGGTCGTCATCGGCAAGCCGGTGGATTCCAGCGAGCCGAGCACTCTGCGAGAGACACCGCTCCACCTCGAGTTGTTCGACACCGACGGTCGCGCCCTGGGCCGGATCCTCCAGACTCTACCCCCGCGCCTCCTGCGCGACAAGATCGAGGACCTGGTCACCTGGCTCGAGATCGAGCTGCGAAGCGGGGAGCAGCTCCCGCTGATCGTCCTGGGCGCCTTCTTCGTCTACTTCACCGCGATCAGCCCGTTCG
>JBGQLU010000215.1:0-5303 GCA_041500265.1 Acidobacteriota bacterium
GCTTCTGTTCGCCGCCGGGGCGTACAAGATCGGCGAGACGGGGCGGATCTTCGTCTTCCTGCTTCCGGCGGCCGTTCTCCCGGTCGCGAAGGTGCTCGAGGAGGACGATGCGGGGACGGCGCTCGTCGCCGCCGCCGGGTTCTTGCAGGCGATCGTGATGGAGGCGGTTCTGGACACCCGCTGGTGATTTTGGGCGGCGGCCCCCTGCTAGAATTCCGCCGCGCTCGCTCGCGCCACCGGCTTTCCGACGTGACCGGCGGAGGATCTCAGGGATCGTGCCCCTCCCGATGACCCCGACGGTACGGCGCACCCTCCTGGTCGCGCTCGCGCTGCTCGCCCTCTCCCTCGGGGGGCTGCGCCGGGGCCTCTGGACTCCCGACGAGCCTCGCGAGGCCGAGATCGCGCGTGAGATGTGGGTCCACCCGGGGGTCATCCCGACGCTGAACGGCGAGGCTTATGTCGAAAAGCCGCCTCTCTACGACTGGCTCGTGACCGCGGCGTTCGACGCCGCCGGAGGGCCGTCGGCCGCCGCGGCCCGCGCGGTCAGCGGTATCGCCTCGCTCCTCACCCTGGCGATGCTCGGGGCGTGGACGATCGGGCTCGCGGGGGGGCGGGTCGCGGCGATCGCCGTCCTGCTGCTCGCCACCACCAGCGGCTTCGCGGTCTCAACACACTGGGTGCGCATCGACGCGACCCTCGCCTTGTTCGTGACGGTGGCGGTCGCCGCCGCGTGGCGGGCGCTCTCCCGTGAGGGAGACGCGCGATCCCTGGCGGTGTTCTACGCGGCGCTGGCCGCCGCGCTCTGGACGAAAGGGCTCATCGGGCCGGTGCTCGTCGCGGCCGGCCTGCTCGTCTACGCCGCGATGTCGCGAAGCTTCAGGGTGCTGGCGCCCCTCCGTCCGGTCGTGGGCCTCGCGGCGGGGGCGGCCGCGGTGGCGGTCCTGGCCGGGGCGATCGCCGCCACCGGAGGACGGGAGGCGCTGTGGCAGTGGGGTTACGTCAACCACGTGCGCCGGTTCGTCGATCCGGAAGGGACCGGTCACAAGGCCGCGCTGCCGTACTACCTGTGGACGCTTCCGCTGACCGTGCTGCCGTGGCTCCTCCCCGTCCTCGATCTCGTCCGCCCGCGCGCGCGATTCTGGGCGAGGGACGCCGAGGCGGCGCCGCTGAAGCGCTACCTCGCCGCCCTGGTCTTGGGTGGCCTCGCGGTCCTGACGCTGGCCTCCACCAAGCGGGAGGTTTACCTGCTGCCGCTCCTCCCTCCGCTCGCGTTCCTGGCGGCGCTCGGCATCGCCGACCGGCTCGACGGGATCCGGCGCGCGGAGGCCGCCGGTCGATGGCTCCGGTTCGCCGCGGTCTCGCAGCTCGCCCTCGTCGCGCTGGCGGCGATCGGGCCTCCGATCGCGGCGGTCGTCTACCGGCGCCAGCTGACGGTGCCGGTGGCGATCGCGGGAGCGGCCGGCGCGGGCGCTCTCGCCGTCGTGATCCACGCCCTTCGCCGGCGCGATGCGGAGGCCGCGGTCCACGCCGCGCTCGGAGCCGCCGTCGTCGGGTGGGCGGGCATTCTCTTCGCGGTGATGCCGCTCCTCGAGCCGAGGAAGGACCTGGCGCCGTTCGTCGCGAAGGTGTGCGCCACGCTTCCCGCGGGCGATCCGGTCTACGCGGTCGGCGAGGACGAGACGCTCCTCGGGATCGTCCCGTTCGCGACGGGGCGGCGCGTCGTGCCTCTCGATCTCCGGGAGCTCGACGCTCCCGGCGGTGCCACGCACCTCCCCGAGTACGTCGTGGTACAGTCGAAGGACCGTACACCTCCATGGCCCGGGATCGACGCGCGCTACCAAGTCGTCGCGTCGCAGGAGTTCGGTACGTCGAGGCGGATCGCGCTCTGGAAGATCAAGGAAAGCGGATGACGACTCCGGGCCGCTTCGTCAAGCGGGACACCTTCCTCCCGTTCTCGCGTCCCACGATCCGCCAGATCGAGATCGACGAGGTCGTCGACAGCCTCCGCTCCGGGTGGATCACGACCGGTCCCAAGGCGGAACGGTTCGAGCGCGATTTCGCCGCCTACGTCGGCGCGTCCGAGGTGCTGGCGCTCTCCTCGGCGACCGCGGGGCTGCACATCGGGCTGCTCGCCCTCGGCTTGAAGCCGGGGGACGAGGTCGTCACGACACCGATGACCTGGGCCTCGACGGTGAACATGATCGAGGCGGCCGGCGGGACGCCGGTCTTCGTCGACATCCACCGGGACACCCTGCAGATCGACGCGTCGGCGCTCGAGGCGGCTCTCACCGAGCGCACGGTCGGCATCCTGCCGGTCCACTTCGCGGGGGCGCCCTGTGACCTGGACCCGATCGTCGCCCTCGCGCGGCGGCGGGGACTGTGGGTGTTCGAGGACGCGGCGCACGGCGTCGGAACGCGTTACAAGGGGCGGCACGTCGGGCGGGACGGCCGGCTCGGGGTCTTCTCGTTCCATCCGATCAAGAACATGACGACCGGCGAGGGTGGGGTGCTCATCGTGGACGACCCCGCGCTGGCGCGAAAGCTCCGCGCCCTCCGGTTCCACGGCCTCGAGAAGTCGGCGTGGAACCGCTACGCGGAAGGGGGGACGCCGCAGGTCGAGGTCGTGCTTCCCGGGTTCAAGTACAACTTCATGGATCTGCAGGCCGCGCTCGGAATCCACCAGCTCGCCGCGGTGGACGAGTTCAACGAGAGGCGCGCCGCGCTGGCCGGGCTGTATGACGAGCTTCTCGCCGAGATCCCGGAGCTGGAGCGCCCGAGTTCGCCGCCGTGGGATCATCGGCACACCTGGCACCTGTACGTGCCGAAGGTCCTTGACGCCGCTCGCATGGGGCGCGACGCGTTCATGGCGGCGCTCAAGGAACGCGGGATCGGCTCGGGGCTCCACTTTCGCGCGGTCCACACGCAGCCGTACTACGCGGCGAAGTACCCGCGTTGGATCGGACGCCTCCCGAACGCCGAATGGGCTTCCGACAGGATCCTCTCGATCCCTCTCTTTCCGATGATGACCGAGGGGGACGTCCGCCACGTCGTCGCCGCGATCGAGGACGTGCTCGCCCACGCCCGGCGCTCCTAGGAGAACGCCCGTGGACGCCCCCGCCCTTTCCTTCGTGATCCCGGTCTACAACGAAGAAGACAACCTCGTCGAGCTGTGCGACCGATTGACCCGGGCGGCCGAGGCGCTCCGGCGGCCGTGGGAGGCGGTGTTCGTCAACGACGGGAGCCGTGACGGCTCGCTCGCGATCTTGCGGGAGCGCGCCGCCGCCGATCCGAGAATCGTCGTCGTCGATTTCAACAGAAACTACGGCCAGCACGCCGCGGTCTTCGCCGGTTTCGAGGAGTCGCGCGGGGAGATCATCGTCACGCTCGACGCCGACCTTCAGAATCCGCCCGAGGAGATCGGAAAGCTCGTCGCGAAGATGGACGAGGGGTACGACGTCGTCGGCTCGGTCCGCGTCAACCGGCAGGACACGCTGTTCCGGCGGGCGGCATCGAAGCTGGTCAACTGGGGGACGTCGCGCGCCACCGGCGTCGAGCTCTCGGACTACGGCTGCATGCTGCGCGCCTACCGGCGGGACGTCGTGCGCACGCTGTGCGCCTCGAAGGAGATCTCGACGTTCATCCCGGTCCTGGCCGACATGTTCGCGGGGAAGGTGGCCGAGGTCGAGGTCGCCCACGCGGAGCGCCAGCGCGGGGAGAGCAAGTACGGCCTGTTGAAGCTCGTTCGCCTGCAGTTCGACCTTCTCACGAGCTTTTCCCTCTGGCCGCTTCGCTTCACGATGGCCGTCGGGATCGCGACCTCCGTGCTGGCGATCGCCGCGGCAGTCGTCCTCCTCCTCGGCCGGCTGGTCTACGGCGACCGCTGGGCGGTCAGCGGCGTGTTCACCCTGTTCGCGGTCCTGTTCTGTTTCCTCGGGGTGCTCCTCTTTTCGATCGGACTCTTGGGCGAGTACGTCGGCCGGATCTACATGGAGGTGCGGCGCCGGCCGCGCTACGTGATCCGGGAGGTCGTGCGACGGTGAGGGCCGTCGTCTTCGCCTATCACGGGATCGGGCGGATCGGCCTCGATGCCGTCGTCCGCCACGGCTTCGACGTGAGGGCGCTCGTCACCCACCCCGACGATCCGGGCGAGACGATCTGGTGGGGGTCGGCCGCGGCGTTGGCGCACGGCCTCGGCATCCCGGTCGTCCGAAGGGCGGCGGCGGGGGATCCGGGCCTTCTCGAAGCGGTCGCCGCGTGGAAGCCGGAGGTCCTCTTCTCCTTCTACTACCGGCACCTCCTCCCGGAGGCGGTTCTCGCGGCGGCGCCGCACGGCGGCTACAACCTGCACGGCTCGATGCTGCCGCGCTACCGCGGGCGCGCGCCTCTCAACTGGGTGCTCGTGAACGGCGAGACCGAGACGGGCGTCACCCTTCACCGGATGACCAAGCGTGCCGACGCCGGCGGGGTCGTCGACCGCGAGTCGGTCGCGATCGCCCCTCTCGACACCGCCTTCACGCTGTACCGGAAGCTGGAGGGAGCGGCGGCGCGACTCCTCGGTCGCGCGTTGCCGCTGATCCTCTCGGGAGCCGACGTGGAGACGGCTCAGGATGTGGAGCTCGCCTCCACCTTCGGCGGCCGGACCCCCGAGGACGGGCGCATCGACTGGGCCTGGCCGGCGACGCGGGTCTACGATTTGGTCCGCGCGGTGACGCACCCGTACCCGGGAGCGTTCACGACTTTGAACGGGCGGCGCCTCTTCGTCTGGTGGGCGCTTCCGCTCGAGCGCGTTCCGGATGCGCCGCCGGGGACGGTGCTCGCCGCGGACCGCGACGGTATCGTGGTGGCCGCGGGCATGGGGTGCCTGAGGCTCGTGACGATCCAGGCCGAGGGAGAGCCGGAGCTCCCCGCGGCGGTCTTCGCCGCGGCCGCGGGCATCGCCCCCGGCGACCGGCTCGGGGATGGAGGGGAGGCATCGTGAAAGTCCTGATCCTCGGGGTCAACGGGTTCATCGGCAACGCGCTCACGCGCCGGATCTTGGAGACGACGCCGTGGGAGGTCTTCGGGATGGACCTGTCGTCCCACAAGCTCGGCGCCTCGCTCGGGCACCCTCGGTTCCGCTTCCTCGAAGGGGACATCACGATCAACAAGGAGTGGATCGAGTACCACGTCAAGAAATGCGACGTCGTGCTCCCGCTCGTCGCGATCGCGACACCGGCGGTCTACGTGAAGGAGCCGCTCCGCGTCTTCGAGCTCGACTTCGAGGAGAACCTCCGGGTCGTCCGGCAGTGCGTCCGCTACCGGAA
>JBGQLU010000216.1:0-5259 GCA_041500265.1 Acidobacteriota bacterium
CGGCTCGAGGAAACCCCTGGCGACGGATCCGGTCGAGCCTCCGTTGCCCCGCCACGGGCCCGGCACGAGAATCGTCGCCGTCACGACGAGGGCGGCGGCCGCCACGGACGCGGCGGCGGCGGGCCAGGCGCGCGCGATGGACGGATGATGGCCCGACGCTGCCAAAGGACCGCGCGTATGCCGTGGTTCTCGGCGAAACTCTGACCAACGACTTGGCCGCGGGCGTTGATGCGCCAAGCACTGCTCATGTCCCCTGGAGGCGCTCCAAGGTCCGTCACGCTACCGTCCTTCCAGAGCAAGGCCGTGGAGTTCCCCAGAGCGTCGTCACCGCCGCCCACGATCTCGCCGCGATTTTTGATGCCCTCGGCAAAGGACATCGTTCCGCCCGGAAGCGTTCCGCGGTCGCTGACTGCTCCGGACTGCCAAATCACCGCCCGGGGGGGAAGCCAATAATGGACGAAGCAATCACCCACGACCTGACCGCGATCGTTGATGGCGATCGCATTGCAACTGTTCGAGCCGGGAAGAGCACCGAGATCAGTCATCGTACCGTTCTGCCAAAGCCAGGCACGACGATCCAATGCGGTCAAGTCGGTCTCGCTGACTCCGACCACTTGGCCGCGGTTGTTGATGCCGGTCGCCCAGTTGAAGCGCGCGCGAAGCGCGCTCAGCCGACACCGATGACCGCCGTCTTCTGGTCGAAGCGGACACTCCCCGCATTCGCGGCGAGGCGGTATCCGGGGAGCCGAGCCAACAAGAAGGGGGAGTATCCCCTCTTTGGCGGATGCGGCGGGCAATGCCGGGGATCGCAAGTGGCGATCCCCGGCACCGCGCGCGCGCGTCGGACCAGGTCTAAGGAGCCGAGTACACCACGGTGAGTTGGGGGACGGAGTCGAACGCTAACCCTGAAAAGATCTTGAACTGGTCGGCGGTGCTGTTTCCGTTGTTCAACGAAGAGAATTGCAACCGGAACTGCGTCAATCCCGCGCGGTTGATCCAGGCGAGCTCCGAGGCGCCGAATGTAACGCTCGTCATGGCTCCGTTGAAGTTGGGGATCGCGAGGGACTGAGCCAGGGTGCCGGTCTCCGCGGCGGAGTAGTCGGCCGTCTCGACGGTCGTCGTCGTTCCGAAGTATCCCGTCTTGACCTTGACGAGAATGCTTCCGAGCGACTGCGGGCTCCCCGATATGCCGTAGCGAGTCACCCCGAAAGTCGCCGAGTCGACGATCGCCGAATCGTCGAGGCTCGACGTGTCGAAGGAGACGATGGCCCGGTACGTCACCTGGGTGGATCCACTCTTCGCGTCGCCGAGCGCGATCGGGTTGCCGACGAATGTCGTGTTGTTGCTCCGCGCCTCCCCGTCGTGTGACTCGGAGAAGAACGTGATCGTGCAGTGGTTGTCGCACGCGTCACCCAACCCGTTGTTGTCGCAATCCCATTGGTTGGCGTTCGCCACGCTCGGGCAGTTGTCGCAGGCGTCCCCCTTCCCGTCGCCGTCGGCGTCGATCTGAGTCGAGTTGGCGACGGCGGGACAGTTGTCGCAGGCGTCCCCCTTCCCGTCGCCGTCGCCGTCGACCTGCGTGGGGTTGGACACCGTGGGGCAGTTGTCGCAGAGGTTCCCGCGCCCGTCGCCGTCCGTGTCCGCCTGTTGCGGATTCGACACGAGCGGGCAATTGTCGCACGCGTCGCCGCGCGAGTCGCCGTCCGAATTGGTCTGCGACGGATTCGAGACCGTCGGACAGTTGTCCTGACAATTGACCCGCCCGTCGCCGTCGTCGTCCTCGCAGACGTCACCGATCCCGTCTCCGTCGCTGTCGGTCTGGCTGGGATTCGAGCAGACCGAGCAATTGTCGGAACAGTTGGGGCGTCCGTCGCCGTCCGTGTCGTTGCTCGCGGAGCCCGACAGGATGTTCCCGCCCGTCGTCTCCCCGGTCGAGGTGACGGACGTGACGTAGTAGTAGTAGGTCGTGCCGGCTGACACGGTGGTGTCGTCCAAGGTCGTCGCGGGGGCATTGACCTGGGCCACCTGCGCAAATCCCTGACCGGGCGATGTCGAGCGAAAGACGCGGTAGCTCGTGGCGCCCGGAACGGACTGCCATGTCAACCGGGTGCGGATGGGACATGCCGCGGGATCGGTCACGGAGACCAGATGCGGGGAGTAGAGGTACCCGTACTCGATCGCGTACGGAAGGCCGAGGGGACCCAGCACGCCGCCAGCGCCGATTCCCTGGAGCGCGACGTAGACCGTCCCGCCGTGGAAGTCCAGTCCGCTCAGGGTGGCGGAAGTCACCAGGCCGAGCGTGATCGGCGAATTCCCCTCCACAGCACCCGTGCCTCCGAGGAGGTCCGGATCCGATCCGTAATGGAGCTTGTAGCCGGTCAGCCCGGTCGAAGGCTCGGTCCAGCTCAAGACGACCTGCTGCGTATTGTTTCCGCGAGTCGCCGTCATCGTGGACGAGATGCGATAGAGGCCTCCTCCGAAGTCCGGGAGCCACAGCGTGTGATGACCGTCTCTCTCCTTCGATTCGAGAACCGCGGTGTAGGGGCCTTTCGGGACCACGGGGAGCGTCGTCCACGTCGCTCCTCGGTCCTGCGTGCGAAGGAGCGCGTTCTTGCCGGCGGCGTAGGCTCGCCTCGAGCCGGACGCCCCCGCGGCGAGCCGATTGACCCGTCCTCCCGAATACGATGACGTCCAATCGGAGCCGAACGGTTGCGACACCACTCCAGCACCCGTCGCCGCGAGCGCTACATTGCCGAGGGTGACGAATTCACGGACGTCGTTGTCGCGCGCCCTGAAATCGGCCGTCAGAATCTCATTCGCCACCTTCCATTGACCGCCGCGGTTGGTGGTCTGGTAGATGGTCCCGCTGCGGGAGCCCGCGAGGATCGTGTTCCCCGTCGCGTCGCGGGGATCGAAAAACGTCGTCCAGATGAACTCGTCGTCCAGGCCGTCCACGGTCCGGGCGAACGGCCGCCACGCATGGCTGAGCGCGATTCGTTCCGCCGGGTCGATCGGATTCGTCGGAACGTAGGCGTTCTGAATGTCCCAGACGCCGGCCCCCGTGGACGCGTAGAGATGCTCGGGATCGAGAGGATCGACGGTGAGCTGGTTGAACACGTTCGTGCACATGACGTCCTGCCGGTAGGCGACGTCATCCATCTGCGCGACCTGATCGAAGCCCTTGTCGCCGATCAGGGTGAACCAGGACCCCTTCGCATAAACGCGGTCCGGGAGCCCGGGGGCCGACGCGAGCGCGGTTGTGGCGTAGCCGGAGGGCGTCGTCGATTCGGTCCAGGCGGACCCGCGCTCGTCGCTCGTGAAGAGTCCGGTGGTCGTCCCCGCGATGATGCGGTGTCCGCCGGCTCCGTTCGTCTGCGTCAGGTCGTGGACCATGAAGAAATTGTCCGACTGGAAGAGAACGGCGTCCTGCCACGTGGTCCACCCGTCGGTCGTGGTCACACGATGGAATTGCCGCGAAGCCCCGGCTCCCAACCCGAAAACCGTCGCGAAGTAGATCCGATTCGGGCTTGTCGGGTCGGCGGCGATCTTGGCGATGGACGCGTTGGGGTCGCTCCAGATCTGGACGTAGTTCCAAGGTGCTGCGGTCAAGTCCGAAGGATTGGACGGCGTCACCATGATGAGGCGATTGGGGCTCCCCTCGACGAACACGAACAGTCGATTCGGCGCGCTGTCGGACACGAGCAATTTGTTGAACACCCAAGCCGTCGGAACGTTGGAAATGTCTAGGATTGGCCGCCATACTCGATCCGGAGCCGGATCGCCGTCGCAATCGTTCGTACCGGAGCACTCGGTCCCGCCGGAGTAGGCGCCGAACCAGCGCGCGATGGCGGTGATGTTCTCGAACGTCCATCCGGCCGAGCAGGGCCCGCCGCCGTTGGGGTAGGCCTTTCCGTCGAGGCAGCGGCCTCCCAGAGGAGCAGTCAGCGCATATTGTGCGGTCGGGTCGGCGTGAGAGAGACCCACGTCCTTCACGAAGAGGTTGTCCACGCCTTGGAGCGCCGCGGGGACGATCGAGTTGCGCGAGTCCAGGACGTCCCCCGCGACCCAGTACCCTCCCTTGTCGTGCGACGTCATGAGCGGGGCCTCCGGATGGACGGCGGTCGCGGCATACAGGGTTCCATCCGAAGGATCGATCATGATGACGGACGCATCGTTCGACCCGACATTGTTGACGGGCTCGGGGTCTCCCAGGGCGCAATAGGGTCGCTGCTCGGGAGTCGCGATGCAGCTCGGGTTGCGATCGTACGTGAGCCCCTTGTCGCACGACCGGTAGAACCCGCCACAAGCCAGAAACTGAGAGTAGACGAGGTAGTACAGCCGATTCGTTTGCGTGGGGTCGAACATCAGCCTCGACGCGCCGCACTGCTGGCGGAGATTCATCTTTCCGTCCTCGCGATCGCACACGTTCGTAGGCTCCCAACGCGAGCCACCGTTATTCGTGCCGTAGGGACGTGACCCCTGCGACTCGTAATGCGAATCGAACCCGACGAGCAGGTGCGAAGAACTGTCGGGGTCCATGGCCAGCGCGGTGGTCATCGTGTCGGCCAGGCCGTCTATTGCCGGGGCCCACGTGCCGCCGCCGTCTGTCGACTTGAAAACACCGAGATCGCGTGTCGTCCAGTAGATGATCTGCGGGTTGTTTGGATCGATCACGATGTCGTCTTCACCGCCGACGGGTTGGAAGACCTCGAACAGGCTGCGTTGTTGCTCGGTGGCGGGGAGTGGCACCGCCCGTGTGCCGGCAACCAGGAAGGCCGCGGCCAAGGCCGTGGACAGCACCGCCGTGGCACGGACGATCCAGCAATGTGAGCGCATCGGAAGCTCCTCATCGGGAGGGTCCGGTGAACCCCGAACTTTTCGCCCCACAAGGTGAGTCGGGCGGGGGGCGCCAGGGTTCGACGACGAGTGGGAGCCCTCTGCGGACCTAGAGTCCGCTCGGTACCCGGCTACGGCGTCGCGACGACGATCCGGAAGGGGAACTCGGTCGGTGGTCCGCCGCCGGGCGCGCCCGGGCGCAGGAGCGCCACGTAGGAGCCGGGAGTAAGTGCGGATGACGGCACGACGATCGTGAAGAGCCCGCGCGTCGTACCGGAGTAGCGGAGACTCTCCGCGCGATAGACGATCCGTCCGCGGTCGTCGCGGATGTCGATCGTCGCGGGAAGCTGTGCCGCCGACAGCTCGGAGCTCAGGTCGAGCACGACGGTAGACCGACCGCGGTCGACCGGAACGTCGGGAATC
>JBGQLU010000217.1:0-5220 GCA_041500265.1 Acidobacteriota bacterium
GATCTTGCGGGGGCGGCGCGCGCGGAACGGGATCACGAACGGAACGCCTCCTCGCGAGAGGTTCTCCCGGAGCACCCGCCGCAGCCACGGGCGGCCGGTGCGCGCGCGGGTCAGGCGCCGTCCGGCCTGGAGCCGCAGCGCCTGGATCATGCGGGGAACCTCGCTCGCGATCGCGCGCTCCTCCTCCGCGGTCATCCGGCGGCTCAGATCGGCATGGCACGGGTCGCGGTCCCCCTCCCTCGGGCGCCGCTCCCTGACGATCGTCCGGGGACGACGGCCCTTCCGCGCGAGCCTCTCCTCTTCGCTCCGCCGTTCAAGGTCCGAGGGCGCCAAGCGGGGGCGCCTGGAGCGGGAGGGCTCCGTCTCCCGCTCGCGCGGCTTCGCCGCGGCCGCCGCCGCGCGCTCCCCCGCCCCGCCCCGCGGGCGCTCCCCCGTCGCACCGGGCCTCCCTTCGCCCGGGGCCCCGCCGGATCGCCGCGGCGCCTTGAAGTAAATATCGAAGAGGCGATCGAACGTCGCGGTCGCCGACCGGTCCTTGGCGAGGGTCGCGCGCAGCGCCTCGCGGACCCCCTCGCGCCGGGTCAGCCCGACGAGGTCGAGCGCGCGTCCCGCGTCCACGATCTCCGCGGGGGAGACGGTGAGGCCGCCGTCGCGCAGCGCGGCCACGAAGCGGGCGAGGGCGCCGATCATCCGCGGAAGCGGCCGGACTCGGCGAGCGCTCGCTCGACGTCCTCGCGGTTCTTGAGGAGGCAGCCCAGGGTCTTCCGCAGGACCGACGAGGAGAGGCTGTCGGCCCCGACCGCCACGAGGGCAAGCGCCCAGTCCACGACCTCGGCGATCCCGGGAGCCTTCTTGAGGTCCGCCTGGCGCAGCGACTGGGCGAACTTGACGAGGCGGAGGACGAGCGCCGACGACAGGCCGGGAACGCGCGACTCCACGATGCGGATCTCGTCGTCCAGCGACGGGTAGTCGATGTAGTGATACAGGCAGCGCCGCCTCAGGGCGTCGGAGAGCTCCCGCGTGTCGTTCGAGGTCAACACCACGCGGGGCGGATGGAGCGCGCGCAGCGTGCCGAGCTCCGGGATCGACACCTGCCCCTCCGACAGGACCTCGAGGAGGAACGCCTCGAACTCCTCGTCCGAGCGGTCCACTTCGTCCACGAGGAGGACGGCGGGACCCTTGGCGAGGATCGCCTGCAGGAGCGGGCGGGGAAGGAGGAAGTCGCGCGAGAAGAAGCCGTCGGCCTCGTCCCTCAGGATCGCGACCGCGGAGGACAGATCGGGCGCGCGCGCGAGCACCTCCCCGGTCTTGTCGCGCAGGAGCTGGGCGTACAGCATCTGCTTCCCGTACGACCATTCGTAGAGGGCCTTGGCCTCGTCGAGCCCCTCGTAGCACTGCAGGCGGATCAGCTCGGCGTCGTGGAAGTGGGCCCAGAGTTTCGCGATCTCGGTCTTGCCGACCCCCGGAGGACCTTCGAGGAGGAGAGGCTTCCCCAGGCTTTCGGCGAGAAAGAGCGAAGTCGCGGCGCCGGGAGGGCAGACGAACCCCCGTTCGGCGAAAGCGGCGACGATCGAATCGGGCGAAATCGGGAGAGCGCGGGCCATCGGGGGAAGTATACCTGCCCGATCCGCAGGCCCTCCGGGCCCTACTCCGGGTGGGAGACCAGCGTGCCGGCCGGGATCCCTTGCCGCCGCAGCTCGGCGAGCAGCCGCATGACGTCGGGGTCTCCCGGGGCGAGCATCGCGGCGGCGTTCAGGTGCGCCGCGGCGTCTTCCTTCCGTCCCGCCTGCAGGAGGAGCACGCCGAGATTGGCCTGCGCCTGCGCCCAGGTCGGACGGCGCGCGACGGCCGATTCGAGCTCCTGCGCCGCGTCGTCGAGCCGCCCCTCCCGCGCGAGCGAGGTGCCCAGCGCCATGGCGTAGGCCGCCAGGTCGGGGAGGATCGCTCGCGCCGCGCGGAATTGCGTGATGGCCCCGTCGAGATCGCCGTGGTCCCGCAGCAGGAGGCCGAGATCGAGGTGCGTGTCCCCGTGCTCGGGGGCCGCCTCGAGCGCCTTCCGGAAGGTGGCGATCGCGGCGTCGTCGTGGCCGGTCCGCGCCAGGCAGCCGGCCTCGCGCCGCAGCCCGTAGGTGACGAACGGCCCTTCCGGGAGCGCGCGGCGGTAGGCCCGGTAGAGGTCGAGGGCGCCGGCGTAGTCGTGATTGAGATACGCGCGATCGGCTTCGAAGAGTGCGGCGTGCGCGAGCAGCGGGTCCGCCGCGACCGCGCGCGAGCGCGCCTGGGCGGCTTCCGCGCGGCGGCCGGTACGCTCCAAGGCGCGGGAGAGGTCGTACCAGGTGGCGCCGTCGTCGGGATGTGCCGCGGTCAGCTCCCGCTCGATGCCGATCGCCTCGTCGTCCTTCCCCTCGGCCAGGGCGCGATCGGCCAGCGCGCGGCGGCCCCAGCGCGAATCGGTAGCCTGCGGCAGGCGTTTCAAGGCCGCGACCATCGCCGGCCCGATCCACCGGCACGCGGGGGGGAGGTACCCGCCCATGGTCGAAAGCGACAGGGTGGCGACGTCGGCGCGAATCCCGGCGTCGCGAAGCCGCGCCACGACTTGGTCCGGCTCGATCCACGGGCTCGCCGTCACCTCCTGGGTCGTCGCCGAGCGCGTGGTGAAGTAGTCGAGATCGATGTCGAGCAGGACGGGCTCGCCCGGATCCCGGAGGTCCTTGAGCTCGCACACCGTCCACGGAATTCCCAGAATCGTCCCGCGGACCATCCCGTTCTCGAGGCGCAGGGAGCGCGACTCGTCGAGGGAGATCGACTGGATCTTGTCGAGGATCAGCTCGTGGACGAGCGCGCCCGCCGCGGCGGGCCCGGACAGCGTGCCGTCCGGTACGACCCAGATGAACTCCCGCACGACCCCCAAGCGGGTCGCCGGGTAGACGAAGTTCCAGATCGCGAACCGCCGGTGCGTCGTTCCGTCGAGCGCGTACGGGTGGAGCTCGAAGGAGGCGAGCTCGTCGGGATCCGCCGCCGCGAGCCTTGCGACGGAGGCGTCGGGGAGCCAATCGACGTCCGAGTGCCCGTCCATGTGGATCAGGATCCGGTCGGTCACGCCGGCGCGCCGCCACGCGATGAGGGAGGAGGAGTGATTCTCCAGCAGATGGACCGCGGGCACCGGGTCCACGCCCACCCGCGCCCCTCCCGGCACGCTCGCGCGCCGCGGCGTCCCCGGCTCACCGGGCGCGCAGCCTCCTGCGAGCACGGCGAGCACGGCGGCGGCCACGGGACTGAGCCTCAACGCGATCCTCCGGGAGCGGCACGAATATACGGGTCGCCGTCCCGGGCCGCCAAGCGCCGGGTGGCGCCCTCACGACCCGAACACGTCCCGGAGCCCCGAAAGACGCACTCCGGCGTCGAGCCCCTTCGCGAAGGCGGCGACCTTGAACGTCCGACCCATGCCGTCGGGGTGGATCAGCTGCTTGACCTGCAGGCGACGCTTGACCGCCGCGACCCCCTCATTCGGCTCCGCGTCGAGGCCGTCCAGGATTCCGTTCGCCACGAGGAACCGGTCTTGCGTCGTCGTTCCGAGCCACAAGAGTCCCGCCTCACGCGCCTCGCGCGCCAAGGCTGTGAAATTGACGTGAGAGGTCAGGTCCTGCTCGCCCACGCGGCGCAGGTAATCCTCGTTGGTTCGATGACGGTGGTAGGCCAGAAGCGTCCCCCGGCGGCGGCCCCGGCCGTAGAGGCGCTCCGCGTCGTCCCCGTAGTCGACCACCAGGACGACCCCGCGATCGACCGCGGAGGCGAGCCGGCGCACGACCGGGCCGAGAGCGAGACAGACCTCGGCCTCGTCGCCCTCCTCGGGTGCCGCGCCATACTCCGACGCAAACGCGACGAGCTCCGGGGCCGCCTCCCGCTCCACGGGAACGAGCTCGGAGCGCTCGACCCCGACCCGGATCTCGCGGAGCGCCGCGTCGCGGCGAACGACGCGGTGCACCGGAAGGGCGTCGAACAGCTCGACCGCGACGACGCACCCCGCCCCGCCCGGGAGCTTCGCCTCGGGCGGCACCACCGACGCTGCGGGCACGGCTCGGGACGCCGCCTCGCGCATCCCGGGGCTCCTCTCCACGAGCGTCGCCGTCCAGCGGGAGAACCGGCCGGCGTCCGATTCCGCGACCGCGTCCAGGATGTCCTTGGCCAGAAGACCTCGCCCGGCGGCGAACTCGACGTAACGGAACGGATCGGGGCTGCCGAGCAGGTCGTCGATCTCCGCAAGCTGGCGCGAGAGGGTCCGGCCGAACACGGCGCCCACGTCGCTGGCGGTGAAGAAGTCCCCCGACCGGCCGAGTCCGGCGGGGCCGCGGGCGTAGTAGCCGCGCTCCTCGTGGTAGAGCGCGAGCTCCATGAACCGCGCGAACGAGATCGTCCCCTGCGCGCGCACCTCGTCACGGATCGCGGTGAGGAGCTCGGGGTCGCCGGCGGAGGAGCCCGCCACGTGCGCGGTTTCAGGCGGCCGGGAAGACGGCCGTGGACAGCTCGGCGGCGCTCTTGCCGCCCTGCTGGATCTTGCGCTGGATTTCCATGACCCCCTCGATCAGCGCCTCCGGCCGCGGCGGGCACCCGCTGATGTAGATGTCGACGGGGATGATCTCGTCGACCCCTTGGACGACCGCGTACGACCGGTACATCCCCCCGGACGACGCGCAGGCCCCCATCGCGATGACCCACCGCGGGATCGGCATCTGGTCGTAAATGCGTTTCAGGAACGGAGCCATCTTCTTCGTGACGGTCCCGGAGACGATCATCAGGTCCGCCTGGCGCGGCGAGAAGCGGAGCGCCTCGGCGCCGAACCGCGCGAGGTCGTAGCGCGGGCCGACGGTGGCCATCAGCTCGATGGCGCAGCACGCCAGCCCCATCGGCATCGGCCAGAGGGAGTTCTTCCTCCCCCAGTTGATGAAATCGTCCACTTTCGTCGTGTACGCGGCCTCGCGGGGATCGTCCTGGGGGAAGCGCTCGTGCAGGATCAGGGGGTCGTCGGGTCGGATCATGGCCCGTGGATTGTACCAGTTGCGCCAGGTTGACGGCCCCCTCGGCCCGGCGATAGAGTGCCGCGCCCTGTACCGCCTCGCCTCTCGAGGAGACCACCCTTGGCCCCCACCGAATCGAAGTTCGACCTCACGATCATCGGCAGCGGACCGGGGGGATACGTCGGCGCGATCCGCGCCGCCCAGC
>JBGQLU010000218.1:0-5212 GCA_041500265.1 Acidobacteriota bacterium
CCGAACCGGCATCCCATCATGCTTCGATTGACAGCCCTCCGGGGGGTTGCTAGAACCTCCCCCGGCCGAGTCCGCCCCGGAAGGCGGAACGGGGGAACCACGGAAGGCCGGAAGCCTTCGCGGGGCGCATCCGGGGGGCAGGCCCTCGGTAGGGCAGTCCAGGCCCGAGCCCGTCAGCTCACCTCGTAGGCCGCTGGAAGGAACTCGTGTCGCCTGGCTTCGCCGTCGGTGCCGTGAAACACCTGCTCGTCGGCCGACCGATCCCTTCCCACCTGGCGCATCACGAGCGCTACACCAAGTCCACGGGGCTCGCGATCCTGTCGTCCGACGCGCTCTCCTCGGTCGCCTATGCGACCGAGGAAATCCTGCGCACGCTCCTGATCGCGGGGACGGCGTCGCTCTGGCTCGTCACGCCGATCGGCAGCGTCATCGTCGGGCTGATGCTCGTCATCGCGTTTTCCTACCGGCAGACGATCATCGCCTACCCGACCGGGGGCGGAGCCTACCGGGTCGCGAAGGAGAACATCGGAACGGTCCCCGGGCTGGTCGCGGCGGCGGCGCTCCTCCTCGACTACGTCTTGACCGTCGCGGTGTCGATCGCCGCCGGCGTCGCGGCGGTCACATCGGCGTTCCCGGCGTGGCAGGAGCACCGGGTCGCCCTCGCGCTCTTCTTCCTCGTCCTCCTCGCGGTCGGAAACCTGAGAGGGATACGCGAGTCGGGGCGGATCTTCTCCGTGCCGACCTACTTCTTCCTCGCGAGCATGGGGACCCTCATCGCGATGGGAGCGTGGAACGTCCTCACCGGCCACCCGGTGGCGGCCGAGTCGGCGGGAAGCGTCTTCATGCCGGCGGAGGCGGCCCCGCTGTCGATCTTCCTCGTGCTGCGCGCCTTCGCCAACGGCTGCACCGCGCTGACCGGGATCGAGGCCATCTCGGACGGCGTCCCCGCCTTCAAGCCACCGGAAGCGAAGAACGCGGCGCTGACCCTCCTGATCATGATCGCGTGCGCGGTGACGTGCTTTTCCGGCGTGACCCTCCTCGCCGACGCCTACCACGTCATCCCCCGCAACGAAGAGACGGTGATCTCCCAGCTCAACCGAGCGATCCTGGGAGGCCGCGGGCCGTTCTACTACATGATCCAGGCGGCCACGACGATGATCCTCGTGCTCGCGGCCAACACCGCGTTCTCCGACTTCCCGCGGCTCGCCTCGATCGTCGCCCGGGATCGCTACTTGCCCCGCCAGTTCGCGAACCAAGGGGATCGGCTCGCCTTTTCGAACGGGATCGTCGTGCTGTCGCTCCTCGCCGGCATCCTTCTCGTCGCGTTCGGCGGCGACACCCACCGGCTGATCCCGCTCTACATGCTCGGAGTCTTCGTCTCGTTCACGCTGTCGCAGAGCGGGATGGTCCTGAAGTGGAAGCGCGAGCGGAAGCGCGGGTGGCGGTTCTACGCCTTCGTCAACGGCGTCGGCGCCGTGCTCACGGCGGTGGTCCTCGTCGTCGTGGCGGTGACGAAATTCGGGGAGGGGGCGTGGATCATCGTCCTCCTGATCCCGGTCATCGTCCTCCACTTCCTCGCGATCCACCGCCACTACGGGCGCGTCGCGCGCCAGCTGTCGCTCAAGGACCTCGAGGTGGGCGAGAAGCGGCACAACACGGTGATCGTCCCGATCGGGGGGGTCCACCGCGCCGTGGTCCAGGCGCTCGAGTATGCGCGCACCCTCTCGGACGACGTGCGCGCGGTCTACGTGGACGTCGATCCGCGGGCCACGGAGGAGATCCGGGAGCAGTGGGGCCGGTGGGGGCAAGGGATCCGCCTCGAGATCCTCGCGTCGCCGTTCCGCTCTATCATGGAGCCCCTCCTCGAGTACATCGAGATCACCGACGAGGAGCGCCCCGACGACTTCATCACCGTGCTCCTCCCCGAATTCGTCCCGGCACGCTGGTGGCACCACCTCCTGCACAACCAACGGGCGCTGCTGATCAAGGGGGCCCTCCTCTTCCGCCCGAAGATCGTCGTGACCAGCGTGCCGTACCACCTGCACGACTGATGGGCGCGCTCCGCAAGACGGGGACAGGAACCGATTTCGAAAGAAATCGGTTCCTGTCCCCAACTGTCGCCGTCCCGGTGCTGGTCGGGGTCTTCGTCCTCTGCGGCGTTCTGTCGATGCGCGGGGATTCCGCCACCTTCGACGAGACCGCCCACATCGGCGCGGGCGTCAGCTATCTCGAGCGCCGCGACTTCCGGCTGAACCCGGAGCACCCGCCTCTCGCCAAGATGATCGCGGCCCTCCCGCTCGTGCTGCTCGGGCGCACGGGGGGGGACTACGGCTCGGAGGCGTGGAAGGGCGTCGCCGGTGCCCCACCGCGGTCGCACGCCAACGAATGGACCTTCGGCTTCGAGTTGCTGAACGGCCCGCGCGGCGCCTCGACCCGGTCGGATCCCGCGATCCGGCTCTTCCCGGCCCGGCTCGCGATGATCGTTCTAGGCGCCTTCCTCCTGCTCGCGGTCTACGGGTGGACGCGGGAGATGTGGGGGGCGGATGCGGCGCTCGTGGCGCTGCTCCTCGCGGCGACCTGCCCGACGGTGCTGGCCCACGCGCGCCTCGTCACGACCGACCTGCCGGCGGCTCTGGGCGTGACCGCGACCCTCTGGGGGTTCTGGCGCTGGACGCGGGTCCCGTCGTCGCCCCGCGCCGTGGTGACCGGCGTCGCCCTCGGAGCGGCGCTTCTCTTCAAGTTCAACACGGCGATGATCGCGCCGACGCTCGTTCTCTTGGCGGGAGCCGCCGTCGTCGCGGGGCGGGTCCGGGTGCGAAGCGCCGCCGCCGGGGTCCTGGTGATGGCGGCCGTTTCGTTCGCGGCGGTGTGGGCCGGCTACGGCTTCCGCTATGCGGCCGCCCCCGATCCCGGGTACGCGCTCGAATGGAAGGACCTCGAGGCGGAGACTCCGGGGGTGGCGGCGCCGATCGCGTTCGCGGCATCCCATCACCTTCTCCCCGAGGGGTACCTGTACGGCCTCGCCTACGCGCGGACGTGGGCGAGCGCTCGATTCAGCTTTCTCGACGGCGAGGAATCGACGGACGGGTGGTATCGCTACTTTCCCGAGGCCTTCCTCTTCAAGACGCCGCTCGCGTTCCTGGCGCTCGTGCTCTGGGTCGCCGCCGCTTCGGCGTGGGGCGCGCGCGGCCGTAGCCTCGACGGCTGGATCCTCGCCCTTCCGATGCTGGCGCTCGCGGGGAGCGCGATCGTGAGCCGTTTCAACATCGGCCAAAGACACCTGGCCCCGCTCTACCCGCTGCTGTGCATCGCCGCCTCGCCGGCCGCGGCCTGGCTGGCGGCGTGGGGACGGCGGGCGATCGCCATCGCCCTGCTCCTCGCGGGTTGCGTCATGTCGTTCGCGCTCGCAACACCGGGCTATCTCTCGTACTTCAACGTCCTCGCCGGAGGGACCCGCGGCGGCTGGCGCCATCTCGTCGATTCGAACGTCGATTGGGGGCAGGACCTGGGCCGGCTCGCCTCCTGGATGCGCGCCCACGGGGTCGGCGCCGTCGATCTCGCCTACTTCGGCACCGCCGACCCGCGCGCGTACGGGATCGAGTTCCGGAAAGTCGCGATGTTCCTCGATACCTACCCGGAGCGCCCCGCGACCCGTCCGGCATCCGGAGACGTCGTCGCGGCCAGCGTGACGCTCCTCCAGGGGGTCTACCTCGATCGCGAACGAGAGTTCCTGCGCGACGCCGTGGGCCGCGGCTTCATCCCGCGGGAGCTGGGGCTCGACTATCTCGAGGAAGCGAAGAAGCTCCGCGCCCGGGGGGAAGAGATTCCGCACGCGGGGGAATGGCTGGTGCGGCGCGCGGCGCTGACCGGCGAGCAGCGCGCGACGATCGAGAGCGGCCTTCCGGCGTGCTGGATGGACGAGATCCGGACCCGGCTCGTTCCGATCGACCGCGTCGGCGGATCGATCCTCGTCTACCGGATTCCGTAGGCTCCCTTCGCGGCGGCGACGAAGGCGCGGATGCGGAAGTGGGACTTACGGCCGTCCGGTCCCCTGGTCCCGGAATTGACGTCCACCGCCAAAGGGGCCACCCGCGCGATCGCCTCGGCGACGTTTTCGGGGTTCAGCCCGCCCGCGAGGATGATCGGCGTCGGCACCTCTCGAACGATCCGTGCGCTGATCGTCCAGTCGTGGGTCGTCCCGGTCCCCCCGATGCGATCCTCCGTCCTGGAGTCGAGCAGCACGGCGTCCGCGACCCCTCCGGCCTCGCGAGCGGCGTCCAGCGCCTCCTCCCCAAGGACGTGGACGTTCTTGACGATCGAGACGTGGGGGAGGGCCGCCCGCAGGAGTGGGATCGTTTCGAGGGGAAAGGGGCCATGGAGCTGGACGACCGTGGGGTGGGCCTCGGCGGCGAGGGCGGCGACCTCCTCGACGGTGGTCCTGTGGGTGACGAGCACCCGGGCCACGAACGGCGGAAGCGCGGCGAAGATGGCTCGGGCGCCCGCCGCCTCGACCCCGTCCGGGGAGGGATGCTCTAGGCCGACGAGGCAGCCGATCGCATCCGCCCCGGCCGCCGCGGCGGCGCGGGCGTCCTCGATGGTCGAAATCCCGCAAATCTTGACCCGCACCGCCCGAACTTCTCACAATCGGAAGGGTCCGTAAAGGGAACGGGGCCCCGTCGACAGCGCTCCCGCTCCCTGGTATAACCCTTCGGCCTTCTGCCCTCCGGACATCCGCGAAAGCGACTCCAGGGGAGATGGCGTTGGGCGCTGAAGCGTCCGCCGTTCGGCGGGCGGCCAACCCCTCCAAAACTCGATCCCGCCCCGGCGGGGTTTCGTGGCTTCACGCGAGCCGAGGAGAGAGGTGGACATGTTCACGAGCAGGAAGTTCCGAGGGCTTTTGGCCTTGCTGCCGGTGGTGTTCCTCGCCGTCGCCCTGGCGG
This sequence comes from Acidobacteriota bacterium, assembly GCA_041500265.1. GTDB lineage: Bacteria > Acidobacteriota > Polarisedimenticolia > Polarisedimenticolales > DASRJG01 > DASRJG01. Next base: position 4,941 of record JBGQLU010000218.1, read on the forward strand.
CGCCGGTGGCGGCGCTGGCGCAAGAAGGGACGGCGGCCGCCCCGGCGCATCACGAGGGGGGCGAGGCGAACCTGGTCCTCCCCGATCTGGGGACGGTGCAGTTCTTCTCTGGGACGAGCGGCCGGGCGATCCTGATGGTCGGCCTGCTGGTCTCGGCGCTGGGCCTCGGGTTCGGGCTGATGATCTACACGCAGCTCAAGAACATGCCGGTGCACGCGTCGATGCTCGAGGTTTCGGAGCTGATCTACGAAACCTGCAAGACGTATCTGACC
>JBGQLU010000219.1:0-5041 GCA_041500265.1 Acidobacteriota bacterium
CGTCCACGGCGTACGACTCGACGGCCGTGCCGATCGAGCGCAGGTCCGCCATCGTCCGCTTCTGCTTACCGCGGTCGATCGCGTTCAAGAGGTTCGGGATGGCGATCGCGGCGATGATGCCGATGATCGCGACGACGATCAAAAGCTCGATCAGCGTGAAACCCTTCGACTTCCTCATTTCAATGGTCTCCTTCTCCACGACGATTTAGGTCGGTCCGGTATTACGGAATAAGCAAACCAGTTGCCAAGTGCAACGATCGGGCCGAATGACGAGGAACGTGCATTTTCCTCGAAATCCTTCCAATTCGCTCGTCCGGGTGTGACGTCGATTCAAACCGCGCGGGGACCCAGGTGACGCTCCGCGTCAACCTCCGGGCCGGCGGACGCCGGGAGCTCCGCCGAATCGAGCTCGGGATGGTCCTCGCCCCCCTCGTCACCGCCGACGGGCCCGTCCCCTCGGGTCAGGCCGTACTTCTTGGCGAAGTAACGGAACGAACGGAAGGTCATCCCCAGCAGCTCGGCGGCGCGGGTCTGGACGCCTCCCGAGCGATCCATCGCCTCGATCATGTAGCGCCGCCGCAGGTCCTCGAGGTGCGTGTCGAGATCGACGCCCGAGTCCGGGAGGACGACATCCATGTCGCCGCGGGGGCCGCGGCCGCCGCGGAGCTCTCGCGGCAGGCTGTCGGGATGAATGAGCTCCGCCGGCTCCAGGGCGACCGCGCGCTCGATGACGTTTTCCAGCTCCCTCACGTTCCCGGGCCAGGGGTACGACTCGAGGCATTCCATCGCTTCCTCGGAGATCCCCTGGAGGGTCTTGCCCATGGTCTGCCGGTACTTGTCGAGGAAGTGCTCCGCCAGCGCCGGGATGTCCTCCGGCTTCTCGCGGAGCGCGGGCATCCGGATCGGGATGACGTTGATGCGATAGAAGAGGTCCTCGCGGAAGCGCTTCTCGCGGACCATCTTGTCGAGATCCTGATTGGTCGCGGTGATCACCCGCACCTCGATCGGAATCTCCTCGGTCCCTCCGACGCGGCGGATCGTCCGTTCCTGGAGCACGCGCAGCAGCTTGACCTGCATGGTCGGCGTGGTTTCGCCGATCTCGTCGAGGAAGATCGTGCCGCCGTCGGCGACCTCGAAGAGACCCTTCTTCGTCATGAGGGCGCCGGTGAACGAGCCCTTCATGTGCCCGAACAGCTCGCTTTCCAGGAGCTCGTCGGGGAGCGCGCCGCAGTTGATCGACACGAAGGCCTTTTCGCCGCGGCCGCTGTTGTAGTGGATCGCGCGGGCGATCAGCTCCTTCCCCGTCCCCGACTCCCCGGAGATCATGATCGTGCTGCCCGTCCCGGCGACCCGCTCGATGAGCTGGAAGATCGCGCGCATCTTCGCGCTCCGCCCGATCAACCCTTCGAACCGGTAGCGGCCCTTCAATTCGGCCTTGAGCCCGCGGTTCTCGCTCTTGAGGTCGGCGTTTTCGAGCGCGATCCGCTTCTGGTCGATCGTCTTGCGCGCGACGACCTTCATCTCGTCGAGGTCGAACGGCTTTTCGACGTAATAGGCCGCGCCGTCGTTCAGGGCCTCGATGGCGGTTTCCTTCGAACCGTAGGCGGTCATCAGGATGACCGACGTCTCGGGAGCCGACTTGCGCACGTGACGGAGCAGCTCGAGCCCGGTCATGCCCGGCATCGAGACGTCCGTGATGACGAGATCGTAGGCGGGGTCCTTGGCCAAACGCGAAACGGCCTGAGCCCCTCCGTCGGCGACCTCGACGGCATATCCTTCCTTGCGGAGAAGCATGGCGAGCAGGTCCCGCATGCTCTTTTCGTCCTCGACGACCAAGACCCTGTTCACGCTCCGGTCCCTCCGGCGGCCCGCGCCGCTTCGACGGGCGCCTCTCCGACCTGCACGTCGCGCCGCGTCCGGGGGACCACGATCCGGATCGTGGCCCCCTGGCCCGGCTCGCTCGAAACGTCGATCCGTCCGCCGTGCTCTTCGACCAGGCGGTAGACGATCGCGGACCCGAGCCCGGTCCCCTCGTCGAACGAGCTGCGGAACGGCTGGAAATACCCTTCCCGCGTCCGCTCGTCCATGCCGACCCCCTCGTCGGTGAACGCGACCTCGATCTCGTTTCGCGTCGCGTCCGGGCGCACGGAGATCGTCAGCGCTCCGCCCTGGGGCATCGCCTTCAACGCGTTCGTTGCGAGGTTCCAGAACACCTGCTTCATCCGGTTCGGGTCCACGTCGCACCAGATCTCCTCGGAGGCGTAGCCGGTCTCGATCCGGTGCGCGCCGGTGAACTCCCGGCTCTTGCGGAGGAGCTTCAGCTGGTCGTCGAGGAGGCGCGCGAGATCGCATCGCTGCGGCGCGAATCGTCCCGGCCGCGCGAATGTCAGGAAGTCCTTGATCGCGTGGTCGAGCCGCTGGGACTCCCGGAGGATGATGTCCATCAGCTCCAGGGTCTCGCCGCCCGGGCGCAGATGCCCTTTGAGGTACTGCACCGATCCGGAGATCGCCGCGAGGGGGTTCCTGAGCTCGTGGGCCATGCCGGCGGCCATCTGGCCCAGGGCCTCCATGCGCTCCTTGAGGCGCAGTTGCTGCTCCATGGCGTGGACCTCGGTCAGGTCCTGGAACGTGAAGATGTGACCCAGCGGGCGCCCCGCCCGGTCGCGGAGAACGGACGCCGCGATGCCGAGGAATATGCGGTCCCCTCCCGGCTGCACGTAGTTCCGCTCGAGGCGGACCCGGCGGCGGGCCTCCAGGGTCCGCCGCATCTCGTCGAACAGACCCGGCGGAAGCCCTAGGATCTCGTCGATAGAGCGGCCCTCGACCGCGTCCTGCGCGCGCCCCGTGATCTCGGCCCCCCCGCGGTTCATGAAGTTGATCGTCCCGGCCAGATCGGTCGTGATCAGCCCCGAGTGGATGGATTCGATGATGTTCTCGTTCAGGGCCTGCAGGCGCGCGACGTCCCCCGAGCGCTCGTCGAGCTCCTTGTTCTGGGCCCGCACGCGCTCGCTCAACGTCGAGGCGAGCAAGGCGACGACGGCGAAGGCCACGGCGTGGACGATCGCGAAGTACCAGACGCGCCAGGAAACCTCGGCGGCGCCCGAGCCCGCCGCGCGCTGGAGGACGATGCCGGCGTAGAGCGCGAAGCTCGCCCCGGCGACCGTCAGACCACCCCGCCGGTAGAGGAGCGAGGAGGCCACCCCGACCGGGAGGAGGTAGAGGAACGACATCGGGCTGTCGATCCCCCCGGTGATCCGGACGAACGCGGTGATGACCAGAGCGTCGCCGATCAGCTGGACGTAGAGGAACGTCGAGGTTCCGCGGAGCCAGCGGTCCAGGACCGCGTACAGCAGCACCATCCCGTACGTGCCGGCCGCGAGGAGGAAGAGCGGGCGCACCGTCTCGCCGGGCTTCAAGGCGAGCTCGATCGCGAACGCCGAGATCAACAGGGTGGTGACGGTGACCACCCGGAGGATCATCAGCCAGCGAAGCTGCCGCTCGTATTCGATGCGGTTCATGAGATGTCGGGCCGCCCGGGCGGCGGGGGCGGAGGCCCCCGCCGGAGCCGGACGACGGATCAGCCGATCTTGTTGATCAGGTCGAACATGGGCATGTACATCGAGATGACGATGCCGCCGATCACGACGCCCAGGAAGCAGATCATGATCGGCTCCAGGAGCGCCAGGAGATTGGCGGTCGCCTCGTCGACCTCGTCCTCGTAGAAGTCCGCGATCTTGTTGAGCATCGTCTCCAACGCGCCCGTCTGCTCGCCGACCGCGACCATCTGGACGACCATCGGCGGGAAGACGTCGGTGTTCCTGAGCGGCTCGGCGATCGTCTTGCCTTCCTCGATGCTCTTGCGGGTCGCCATGATCGCGTCCTCGACCACGGCGTTCCCGGAGGTGCGGGCGGTGATCTGGAGCCCTTCCAGGATCGGCACACCGGAGGAGACGAGGGTGCCGAGGGTGCGGCAGAAGCGGGCGACGGCGATCTTCTTGAGCACCATGCCGAGCACCGGCAGCTTCAAGAGCAGACCGTCGATCTGCCGCTTCCCCTTGTAGGTCTTGTGGTAGTTGATGACCGAGAAGATCGACAGGCCGATCATCGCGAAGATCATCCACCACCAGCGCCCGATGAACTGCGACAGCCAGATGGTGACGCGGGTCGGAAGCGGCAGCTGCGCGCCCAGGCCCGCGAACAGGGTGGCGAACGTCGGGATGACCTTCCAGAGGATGATCCACACGACCGCGATCGCGATGACGATCACCGCGACCGGGTAGACCATCGCCGACCGCACCGCCGCCCGCAGCTTGACGATCTTCTCGATGTACTGCGACAACCGCTGCAGGATCGTGTCGAGAATACCGCCCGCCTCGCCGGCGGCGACCATGTTGCAGTAGAGGTCGTCGAACGCCTTCGGGTGCTTGCGCAGCGAATCGGCGAGCGTCGCGCCCGATTCGATGTCCTGCCGCACCTCGAAGAGGATCTTCTGGAAGACCCGGTTCTCTTGCTGGGAACCGAGGATCTCGAGGCACTGGACCAGCGGCAGGCCGGCGTCGATCATGACGGAGAACTGCCGCGTGAAGATCGCGATCTCCTTACGGGAGATCCCTCCGCCCATCTTCGGCAGGGCGAATTCCTTCCCCTTCTCGGTGACCGCCGTGACCATGATCTGCTGCTTGCGCAGCATGGCGACCACGGCGTCCTTGTTGTCGGCGACGAGGACCCCCTCCTGGTTCTTGCCGGCTCGAGTCCGCCCCTTCCACGCGTAATTGGGCATCGGCTGTCCTCCTCCTCAACGGTTCGGCTAGCGGGTTCCCGCCGGACGGCGGGTCGCACCCGCCGCCCCCGCGGCCACCGGAGCGGCGCCCGGCTGATTGATGATGCCGGCTCCGCGGTTGATCATGTCCTGCAGCTCGTCGGGGTTCGACGACATCGACAAGGCGAGCTGCAGGGTAATCTGCTTCTTGAAGTAGAGGGTCGCGAGCGCCTGGTTGAACGTCTGCATCCCGAACTGCGCCTGGCCCGTCTGCATCGCCGA
>JBGQLU010000220.1:0-5034 GCA_041500265.1 Acidobacteriota bacterium
ATCACGACCTACAACCGCGCCGGCCTCGTCGGCCAGGCGATCGACAGCGCGCTCGCGCAGACCTGGGCCGACCGGGAGATCCTCGTCGTGGACGACGGCTCGACCGACGGGACCGAGGCCGTGATCCGGGGCTACGGAGCGCGCGTCACGTACGTCCGGAAGGAGAACGGCGGCGAAGCGTCGGCGCGAAATCACGGCATCAGGGAAGCGTCCGGAGGATGGGTCGCCTTCCTGGACTCCGACGATGCGTGGGAGCCCGACGCCCTGACGACCTTGATGGCCGCCGCCCGCAAGAACCCGGAGGCGGGGCTCGTGGCGATGAGGGCGCGCGCGATGCTGGCGGACGGGACGCCCACGGGACGGACGCACGGCAAGCGATCGAAGGGCCCCCTCTTCACGACAGGGTCGCTCCTCTGGGGGGACTCCGGGGGCGTGCTGATGCCGATGGTGCGGCGCGACCTCCTCCTCGAAGAGGGCGGCTTCGACGAGACGCTCCGGTCGGCGACCGACTGCGACATGTGGCTCCGCCTCTCGTTCAAGACGACGTTGATCGGCGTCCCGCAGCCTCTCCTCCTCGTGCGGGTCCATCCGGCCAATGCGAGCGGCGACCGGAGCCTGAACGCACGGATGTGGCTCGTCATTCTGGAGAAGCTGCGGCGCGCCCACCCCGAGTGGGTCGAAGCCCACCGCTTCACCTTCCGGCGCGCGGTCGGCAAGGAGCGGCTGCGCTTGGGGCGCGAGCTGCTGGCCGCGTGGGACGGCTCGGCCGTGGCGCTCCGCGAGGCGCGCGCGGCCCTCGCGGGGAGCGTGCGCACGTTCCCGTTCTTCCTCCGCGGCTGGGTCTATCTGGCCTGGAGCCTGATCGCCCCGGGCGGCTACGCGGCCTGGCGGCGCCTCGAAATGAAGCACCGGTGAGCGGAAGGCGGCTCGCGCGAGCCGCGGTCGCCGTGGTGGGGGCGCTCCTCGCGGCGTTCGCCGCCTTGCTGGCGATCGACGCTTGGCGCGAGCCCGCGCCGGTCCCCTCGACACCGGTGGCGCGGGCGTCGGCGATCGATACGTGGACGCCGCCGTGGAAGGGGGATCCGCTCCGGCCCGCCACGACCGCCGGCGACTCCGCGACCGGAGCCGGGCTGCCGAAGCACTGGCTCGTCGTCGGGTGGGACGGCGGCGATTGGGACCTCCTGCTGCCGATGCTCGAGGCCGGCCGTCTCCCCAACCTCCTGCGCTTGATGAAGCGCGGAGCGTACGGCCCTCTCGCGACCTTTCGTCCGACCCTCTCCCCCGTTCTCTGGACGACGGTCGCGACCGGAGAGCCCCCGGAGCGGCACGGGATCGCCGGATTCGAGAAGCCGAGGACGCGGGTGGAGCGGCGGATCTTCCGCCTTCTGCACGGGGGGGCGCTGCGCCACGAGCTCTACACGAACGCCGATCGCCGCGTGCCCGCGATCTGGAACCTCCTCTCCGCGGAAGGACGCGCCAGCCTGGTGATCGGCTACCACAACACCTTCCCGGCCGAGCGCCTCAACGGGCTGATGGTCTCGAACTACCTGATGCAGGAGTTCAAGGCCGATACCCTCCACGCCTCGGGCGGGGCCGCGGGGGATCTGGACCGGCGGCTGTATCCGCCGGGCCTCGCCTCGCGGATCCTCCCGTACGAGGAGCGGGTGCGGCGGGAGTTCCCGGGCGAGATCGATCGCTTCGCCGCTCTGGGCACCGAGGACAAGCGCCGTCTCGCGGATCCTTCGGCGGTCCTCGATCCCGACGCCGACAGGCTCTTGTACTTCCTCAGGGACGCCTACGTCTTCGATACGTTCGACGCCGAGGTCGCGATGGAATGGCTCCCGCGGATCGCCCCCGACCTCGCGATCGTGCACTTCCAGGCGCTCGACCTCGGACAGCACTGCTACCTCTTCTTCCACGATCCCCGGGCCTACGACGGCGTCGCGCTCACGCCCGACTGCCGCGCGCAGCTTTCCGCGCAGATCCCGTCCTTCGGAGGGACGCTCGGTGCTTTCGCCGTGTACCTGGACTCCTGGCTCGGGCGCCTGATCGCCGAGGCTCCGCCGGAGACGGCGATCATGGTCCTCTCCGATCACGGTTTCGATCCCGTGGACGACTGTCACACCCCGGGGGCGCACGACGAAGCGCCTCCGGGGATCCTCGTCCTCGCGGGCCCCGGGGTCCGTCCCGGGACGCGGTTGACCGGAGCGACCCTGTACGACATCTTCCCGACGCTCGCGGCCACCCTCGGGCTTCCGCTCGCGGAGGACCTTCCCGGAAAGCCGCTGATCGGCGCGTTCTACCCTGGGCTTCTCGATCCCCGGACGATTCGCACCGTTCCCGCCTATCTCTCCGGGACCGCCTGGCGCCCCCAGGTTCCCGCCCCCGGCGAGCCCGACCCCGAGGTCGAAAAGCGCTTGCGCTCGCTCGGTTACGTCAAGTGAGAGGGACCGCGGGCGCGGCTGATAAAATCGGCCCGTGCCCATCCCCGATACGAGCGTCGTCATCGCGACCTACAACCACGGCCGCTTCTTGGGAGAGGCCTTGGAGAGCGTGTTCGCGCAGGGCGCCACCGATCTCGAGGTCGTGGTGGTGGACGACGGATCGACGGACGGGACGCCGGAGATTGTCGTCGCCTGGCTCGACCGAATCCGCTACGTGCGCCAGGACAACCGCGGGCTCTACCCGGCGCGGAACCGCGGGCTACGGGAGAGCGGCGGCGCCTACGTGGCCTTCCTCGACGCCGACGACGCCTGGGCCGAGGGGGCCCTGCCGGCGCTACGCCGGGCCTTCGATGGCCACCCGAGGCTCGGCGTCGCCGCCCCCACCTACGTGCCGGTCGACGCCGAGGGACGCGTGCTCGGACCGCCGTTCCGCAAGCGCTCCCCCGGCCGCGCCGTGACGACCGAGACGCTGCTGATCACCGACGCGGACGTTCCCGGCTGCCTCTACCGCCGCGCGGCGATCGACGACACGGGGCCCTTCCCCGAGACCAACCGCTGGGCGGGGGACTACGAGATGTGGCTTGCCCTCTCGGCCCGCTGGGGGATCGCGATCCTTCCCGAGGCCGTTCTCAAGAAGCGCGAGCACGGGACGAACATGTCGCAGAACGCGCCCCGCGTGCTGCCCGACAAGATCGCCGCCGTCGAGCGATTTCTCGCGGCGCACCCCGACTACGCGGAGCGGCACCGCGCGGAGGCGCGCAGGGCGCAATCGAAGAACCACGAGCGGCTGGCCAAGTGGTGCCTGCGGTCGGGGAGCGCCGAGCACCTGGAGCTCGCCCGGGAGAGCCTAGAGCGGGCGATCGCGCTGAACCCGGTGCGCCCGAAGCTCCGGTGGCTCGCCGCCCGCGCCTGGGTGCGCCGTTGACCACCTACACCCGGGATTTCTTCGAGACGATCCAGGGCGGCTCGCGCCGGTCGGCGGACGAGATGGTGCCGCTGCTCCTGGCGCTCGCGAGCCCGCGCTCGGTCGTGGACGTCGGGTGCGGCGACGGGACCTGGCTGTCGGTCGTCGCGGCGCACGGCGTCACCGACGTGATCGGAATCGACGGCGCCTACGTCGACCGGTCGCGTCTGGCGATCCCGGCGGACCGATTCGTCGAGCGCGACCTCTCCCGGCCGTTCACGATCGACCGGACCTTCGACCTCGCGATCTCGCTCGAGGTCGGCGAGCATCTCCCGGACGCGTCCGCCGACGGGTTCGTCGGGTCGATCGCGAGCCTGGCGCCGGTGGTCGCCTTCTCGGCCGCCGTGCCGCACCAGACGGGGAACTACCACGTGAACGAGCGCTGGCCCGAGTACTGGGCGGAGGCGTTCGCGCGGCACGGCTTCGTCGCGGCCGACGCCCTCCGCCCGCGGCTGTGGGACGAGGACGCCGTCGAGTGGTGGTACGCCCAGAACACGATCGTCTACGCGCGACAGGAGGCGCTCGGGCATCTCCCCGAGCTGGCCGCCGCCGCCGCGTCGACCGACCCGCGGCGGCTGACCCGCATCCATCCGCGCAACTACGCCCGCATCGGAGAGTTGCTCGCGGAGAAGGAGCGGCGGCGGAACCGGCTCACGCGGAGGATCGGGCGGTTGTTTCGGAGGGGACAGAAATAAATCGGGGACAGCAACCGAATTACGCTTCGCGTATTTCGGTTGCTGTCCCCGATTTCCTATTTCGGTGGCTGTCCCCTCTTTCTCATCTCGAGAGTCACGGTCGCCTCGATCCCCTCGTGAAGCGTGACGGGGAGCGGCCCGCCGGGCTCGTACCCGTCGGCCTCGGCCCGCGCGAGCACGTCTCCGGGCTCGAGGCTGCCGATCCGCACCCCTGCCGCGTTGAAGGGCACCGCCGACCCGACCCGCATCCCGGACGAGTAGTTGAGCGTCACCATGCCTTTGGCGATCGGCTTGTGGGATGCGGCATCGACGATCTTCAACAACAGCGTCGCGGCGCGATGCAGCACCACGGGGGCGCTCTGCTCGACCGCGGCGACCCGGAGCGGGCGATACCCCGTGGCGCGCACGAAGACGGAGTGCCCCTCCGGAGCGTCCAGGTGGTAATACCCCTCGCCGTTCACCGGAACGCACCCCTTCGAGACTCCCTCGACCACATTGCAGACTTCGGCGGTCGCGATCGGCTTCCCGTCGGCCCACACCACGCGGCCGGACGCCGCCCCGAAGGCCGCGGACGCCCCAAGAGTCACCCCCAGCACCACGATCAAACGCCCCATGAGGCCTCTCCCGGCGTCCATTCCCCGGTAGAATACGGTCTTCCCGCATCGGGCGCGAGCGGGTCCAGAAAAATGCCACCCTAATCCCCGTTGGAATAGGGGGGCTTTCATTTTTTTTCGTGGCGTAGTAGTGTTCCAACCGCTTGGCCGTGCGCCGCCTGCGCCGCGCCGGGCGAAGAGATGTTGTCGTATCGCCCTCCGGGACGAGGGCGTGCAGAAAAGGAGATCCTGAAAATATGCGCAAGATGATGGCTGTGCTGCCGCTCGTGTTCGCCCTGGTCCTCGTCGCCGGTTGCTCGAAGCCGCCCCAGGACGCG
>JBGQLU010000221.1:0-5009 GCA_041500265.1 Acidobacteriota bacterium
TGCAGGTACTGCTGGTGGTAGTCCTCGGCGTACCAGAACTCCGGCGCCTCGCGGAGCTCGGTCGTGATCTCCCCGTACCCGGCCGCCGCGAGCTTCTTCTGGAACGCCGCGCGCGACGCCGCCGCGGCTTCCGCTTGGGCCGCCCCGTAGGTGTAGATCGCGGAACGGTACTGCGTGCCGGTGTCGTTCCCCTGCCGCATCCCTTGCGTCGGATCGTGGTTCTCCCAGAAGACCTTTAACAGCTGCTCGTAGGAGATCTTCGACGGGTCGAAGACGACGCGAACCACCTCGGCGTGACCGGTCTTCCCGGTGCAGACCTCTTCGTAGTAGGGGTTCGGGGTGAACCCGCCCGCATAGCCGACCTGTGTCGAAACCACCCCCGCGGCCTCCCAGAACTTCCTCTCCGCTCCCCAGAAGCAGCCCAAGCCGAAAGTCGCCAGCTCGGTCCCCGTGGGAAACGGCGGCTCCATCGGGCTCCCGAGGACTTCGTGCTTGGCGGGAACGGGGAAGAGCCGGCGCGGCCGGCCCGGGAGGGCCTCCGCGGCGGTCACGACGCGGGTCTTGTCGGTCTTCGAGAACAGCATGGAAAACTCCTGCGCTCCGGCTTTTCTGCGCTGCGAGACCGGGGTGCCTCGAAATGTTAGACGACGCCCGGGAGAACCGCCCACGGTGGCCGCGAGGTTGTTGGCTCGCTCTGGGTCGCCGGGGAGCGTCGTGGGATTGCCCGCCCGAATCGCCTGAGTTGCGCCCGGGATACGAGCTCAGGGCCACCAAGCTCGCGGCGAAATCGACGCACGCCATTCGCGTACCCCGGTGAAACGAGAACCGCGCGCGCCAACTCCTGTATCGTCAATGCGTTGCGTGAACCGGCGCGCCCACATACCAACAACCTCGCGGCCACCGTGGACCGTTCAGTGGGACACCGGGAGGAGGCGCGTACACGGTTTCCTGTGCTCCGCCCGCATCGGTGACGATGAGGACCGAGCAGCAAGTCGCCGTTTTCTCGAACCTGGCAAATTCCACGATCGGAACCGCGTACGTGACCATCAATCCCTAGCGGTTGCGAACGACCCGCCGGTCACGACGAGATCGGCAACTACCGGCATGTGATCGCTCGATTCGAGCCACTCTTCGGGGCCTCCGACCTCGACACTGCCTTCCGCCGGTTCGAGCCCCCTTACGAAGCTGAAATCGACGTGGTGCCCCTGGGTCGCATCCTTATTAAGGAAGAACGTGGGGTCGGGCTCCTCGCCGAGGTGCAGGCGGCGGGAGGCGTGGTAGGCGCTCGTGAACCCGAGCTCGCCGAGTCGTCTCGCGAGCCGCGTCGGGCGCTTCCTGCGCCTCCGCACGCGGACGATCGCCTGATTGAAGTCGCCGGCGACGATGGCGGGACGATCGGAGGGAAGGCTCTCGATCCACCCGGCGAATCGCGAGGGTTGCGGCGGGAACCAGACGGCGACCAGGCGGATCGGTGCCGGGCCTTCGAGGTCGACGATCATCCTGTGATCGTCCGTGCGCCGCGGCCGGCGCACGCGGCCGATCGTCCAAGAACCGAACGTCGCGACCAGGAGCCCCTTCTGCGGATGGGCGCCCGTCCACGCGAGGCCGCTGACGCGCGGGTCGGCGATCCTGCGAAAAAGGACCTCGGGGCGCGCGCACTCCGGGATCACGGCGACGTCGGGGCGTAGCCCCTCGATCCGCGCCCACTTGGCGTGGACGCGCATGTTCGCGTTCCAGACGAGGAGCCGGAGTGTCAGCGGGGTTCACGCTGGGAGGCGGGACGCGATCAGGGTACAACGACTCGCGCGAGGGCTCATCTCCGCAAGGCGGGAACCGGGATGCCGAAGACGATGCGGTACGCCGACCCGCCGTCGCCGAAGCGGTAACCGAGACCGAAGCGCGGGATCTCGATCTTCCAGAGCTTGGCCGGAATCTCGGTCCCGCCGGTAATCCCGATCTCCGTCGAGTACGCGAAGTCCCGGTGGTAAGAGCGGATCGGAATCGAGGGCCCCTGATAGAACACGTCGATCGCAAGGTACGGACCCAGATCGACCTCGTGTCCGCGCGGCGCCCAGCCGACGTTGTGGCGCGCTTCGGCGGCGGTCTCGAAGCTTGCGAATCCGTCGTTCGGCAAGTCCCCCGTCGGGGCCGTCCGGCAGAGAACGAGCTCGTTGCCGAAGCCGACCCGAAATCCCCCGGAGACGAAGGCGTTGAAGCTGCCGAGGCCGGTGGTCACGATCCACGCGTCCGCCTTCCCGCTGCGCTCGAAGACGCGCCCCCCCTCGACGAACGGCTTCAATAGCCAGCCGGGGCGAACCGGTACGCGCACCTCCACGCCGGGGACGAGGCTCAGCGTGCTCAAGTCGTCGGGCAGGTCGCCTTCGATCAGGTCCGAGGTCTTGAAGTCGAGGAACCCGAAGGTGACGGGAAACGTCAGGCGGATCCCCACGCGGTGCTCATCCTCGTCGCGGACCGTCCATGCGATCGGAATTCGGTAGATCTGCACGGTGCGCCCCGCAACGTCGTAGATCCCCGAGCCGAGCCGGGTCGCGAAGGCGAAATCGACGATCCGCGCGTCGCCGGCGGAAAGGGGCTGCGGCTCGGCCGCCGCGAGCGGGCCCGGCGGAAGCAGAAGAGCGATCGCGAGCGGGCCGATCGCCACTCCCGCGCGCGGAATCGATCCCGTCAACGCGAGGGCGTGGGTGGGGCCGGCGGTCCCGCCGCCGGCCGCGGCGGCGGCGGCTGAGGCTCGGCATCCATGCCGGCGATCGCCTGGACGACCCGCGCCGGGGCGGCGGCGCCGTTGTCCATGAAGACGACCTTTCCCTGAGCGTGATCGGCGACGTACTTCAGCGCGTCCGTGTATTCGAGGTAGAGGAGGAAGTTCGCATCGACACCCGCTTCCTTGAGGCTTTCCGCCGCGTCCTTCATCCCCACCGCGATGTTCTTGCGGAAGAGGGCGAGCCCTTCCCCCCGGAGCGCCGCCGCCTTCTTCTCGGCCTCGGCGCCGATCGTCTTGTAGGCGGCTTCGGCCTCGGCGTCCTTGGTGCGCTTCACCAGGAGCGCGGCTCCCTCGTTCGACGCCGCAGCCAGGAGGTTCTTCGATGAGACGACCCGAGCCATCGAGTCCATGATCTCCTTGTCGAAGGTCATGTCGGTGATCTGGATGTCCCGGACGTCGTACCCCCAGGACGACACCACCTCGTCGAGCTGCTTCTTCGTGTGCTGGACGATCTCGGCGCGCATGCCGAGGATGTCGGACTGTTTGGTCGTCGCCACGAACTGGCGGATCGACCCGTCGATCGTCCGCTGCAGCGCGAGCAGGAATTCCTGCCGGGACGCGAACGAGAACACCGCCTTCTTGACCGTCTCCTCGTCGGGATTCGCGACCCCGTAGACGATCATCGTCGAGAAGCGCACGTTGGCCTGATCCTGCGTGATCGCCTGGAACTCGAGCTGCAAGGCCCGGTTCTGGAGGGAGAGGCGCTCGAACACGGCCTCCCACGGCAGCTTGAAGTTCAGCCCCGCCCGCATCGAGCGGCGGTACTTCCCGAAGACCGTGATGACCGCGACCGTCGCCTGCGGCACGCTGCGCACCATCGAGAGGAGCGCGAAGAGAATGATGACAACGACGAAGAGGAATTCGATCCGGGCGAATCCTGACGGCATCGTTGATCTCCTTCAGCGCGCTTCGAGCGCCGCCTGGATGGCGGCCTGGGGGATCCCGGCGGTTTTCCAGCGGAGGATGTCGTCGGCGCTGAGCGGCGCCGACAGCTTGCGCTGATTGACGTAGGCGACCAGCACGTCGACGCCGACTCCGCCGGCCACGAGACGCGTGAGGTCGGTGTAGAGCTCGGCGGGCGAGATCATTCCGGGCGGCGGCGGAGCCGGCGCGGGCGCGACGATCACTTCGCGGGTCGTGCCAAACGAGGTGCCAGTGACGATCTTCATCAGAGCTTCCTCGAGCGCCGCCGTGAGGACTTGATTGCAGGTCGCCGCGCGTTGGTCCACGCCGGACGTCTCATCCGTGCCCGTGGCGTCGGCGCTCAGGAGCATCTCTCCGCCGCGAGACACGACGTCGGCGTGAAAGGCAACCTCGGCGCGATAGCTCGAACCGAACGTCTCCGAGATCTCATCGACTCGGTAGCGCGTCAGCTTCAGCGCCAGGCTCACGTCGGCGTCCGCGCCCGGCGCGACGGTCACGCTCCAAGCCTGGAGCGTCTGGGCGACGATCGCGGACACCGCGTCCGGGACGGGACCGGTGGACGTCCATTCGTACAGGATCTTGCCGCGCTCCTTCTGGGCTCCGACCACCGCCGGGTCATCGAGGCCGCGCGCATCGACGACGCCGAGTCCCACCGGGCGTCCGCTGAACAGCGCGGACACGACCGGACGCACCACCGGTGCTTTCTTCGGGACCTTGCGCTCGAGCGTGATCGATTTCGACGGAGCGGCGGCGGCGAGCAGGATCGCCGCCGATGCTAGCAGCACGATGCGAGCGATCGGACGCATGGCTGTGCTTCAGGTCCCCCGAATGGTGCGCGCATCCTACACCCTGGGGGAGGTCGATCCCTAGGCCACGGGCACCGTTTCGGCCGGAGGCGCCTGCTGCTGCGGCGGCGGGGCGGGGGTGATGTCGAACGCCAGGGCGTCGCCGTCGAGCCGGATGCGGACGGTGCCTCCGTGCTCGAGCCTTCCGAAGAGGATCTCGTCGGTCAGCGGGTCACGCACCTCCGTCTGGATCACCCGGGCGAGCGGGCGAGCCCCGAAGATCGGGTCGTACCCCTTCATCGCGAGCCATTCCCGGGCCTCGTGGGACAACTCGAACGCGACCCGCCGCTCGGTCAGCTGCGACTCGAGCTGCAGGATGAACTTCTCGACGATCGATTCCATGACCGCCGAGGACAGCGCCTTGAAGGTCACGATCGCGTCGAGCCGGTTCCGGAACTCCGGTGAGAACAGCTTGTCGATCGCCCCCTTGGCGCGCGTCGCCTGCTGCTTCCCTCGCA
>JBGQLU010000222.1:0-4997 GCA_041500265.1 Acidobacteriota bacterium
CGGGAGGAACCCGAGCTTTTCCCCCGCCTCGACCGCCGGACGGCTGAGGAGGATCCGCTGGATCCTCTTCTCGTTCAGCAGCGTGATCGCCATCGCCACCGCGAGGTAGGTCTTGCCGGTTCCCGCCGGCCCGACCCCGAAGACCAGGTCGTTGTCCCGGATCGCCTCGATGTACCGGCGCTGGTTCTCGGACTTGGCCACGACGGTCTTGCGGGCCGACGGACGAAGGCGCGCGTCGAGGAAGTGGTCGGTCAGCTTCGAGCCGGGGTTTCGCGCCATGATGGCGACCGCGGTCTTCAGATCCTCGCGCCCGAGCGCGACCCCTTGCGCGTGGAGCCCGACGAGCTGGTGGAGGAGATCGGCGACCCTCTCTTCCGCGGAGCCGTCGTCCACGTCCCCGCGGACCGTGACCTCGCCCCCCCGGGCCGACACGCTCACCCCGAAGCTGTCCTCGATCAGGCGCAGGGTCTCGTCGAGGTGTCCGGCGAGGAGCTTCATCGCCTTGTCTTCGAGATGGATCGTCTTCATTCCGCGGCCGTCGGGCCGACGATTAAGATAGGACGGAAGGCGCGGTTCGGGGAGCCGTAACTGTAACTCATTGTCATGCTTGAGGTTCCGTCGTTCCGAGAAGCGCCAGCTTGAGATCGCGCAGCTGCTGCGGGTCGACCTCGGCAGGGGCCTCGCACATCAGGTCCGTCGCGCTGGTCGTCTTCGGGAAGGCGATGACGTCGCGGATCGAATCGGCGCCGACGAGCATCGCGCAGATGCGGTCGAACCCGAGCGCGATCCCGCCGTGCGGGGGCGCCCCCGACCGGAGCGCCCGCAGCAAGAAGCCGAATTTCGACTGCGCCTCCTCCGGACTTACCGAGAGCGCGCGGAAGACCCGCTCCTGGACGTCGCTGCGGTGGATGCGGATCGAGCCGCCGCCGATTTCGGTCCCGTTGAGCACGAGGTCGTACGCCTGCGCCGTCACCGATCCCGGGTCGGTGTCGAGTGCCTTCACCTCGTCCCATTGCGGAGCCGTGAACGGGTGGTGCATCGCGACCCACCGCCCTGCGTCGCCGTCCCACGCGAAGAGCGGGAACCGCTCGATCCAGACGAGGCTCCATGCGTCTTTGGGGATCAAGCCGAGCTCCGCCGCGATCTTGACCCGGAGCGCCCCGAGCGCGCGGTCGCACGTCGCTCGCGCGTCGGCCACCACGAGGGCCGCGTCCCCCGCGGCGGCGCCGGCCTCGGCGCCGAGCGCCCGGCATCGCTCCTCTCCCAGGACCTTGAGCGCGGAGGAGGTCACGGCTCCCGCGGGATCGAGCTTGATCCAGACGAGCCCCTTGGCCCCCGCCTGCTTCGCCGCCTCGGTCCAGGCGTCGAGCTGCTTGCGGGTCGCCGACCCACCTCCCGGAACCGCGATCCCGCGCACCGCGCCGCCGGCGGCGAGAGCGGCGTCGAAGACGGGAAAGCCGGTCCCTCGCGCCGAAGCCGTCGCGTCGCGCAGCTCGACGCCGAAGCGCATGTCGGGCCGGTCCACGCCGAAACGGCTCATCGCTTCGGCGTAGGAGAGGCGCGGGAAGGGCGCCGCGATCTCGACACCGATCGCCCGGAACATCCCCTGCACGAGCGGCTCGATGACGGCGTAGATCGTCTCGGGCGAGGCGAACGACATCTCGAGGTCGATCTGCGTGAATTCGGGCTGGCGGTCGGCGCGGAGATCCTCGTCCCTGAAGCAGCGTGCGAACTGGTAGTAGCGCTCGAAGCCGGCGACCATCAGCAGCTGCTTGAAGAGCTGGGGCGACTGAGGCAGGGCGTAGAAGCGGCCCGGGTGCACGCGGCTCGGCACGAGGTAGTCGCGCGCGCCCTCCGGGGTCGAGCGCGTGAGGATCGGCGTTTCGATCTCGACGAACCCCTGCGCGTCCAGGGCGGCGCGCGCGGCGGCGCCGAGCCTGTGGCGGAGGCGGATCGCGCGCTGGAGCCGGGGGCGCCTCAGATCGACGAACCGATGGGTGAGCCTGAGCTCTTCGTTGGCTTCGGCCTCGTCGTCCACCGCGAACGGCACCTGGGTCGCCGGGTTGTGCACCACCATCGCCGTCACCCGCACCTCGACCTGCCCCGTCGGGTGCTGCGGGTTCGGCGCCTCGCGCGGGACGACCACCCCCTCGATCCCGATCACGTCCTCCGCGTGGAGCTTCTCTCCCATCGCGTGCAGGTCCGGTCGGTCGGGGTCGAAGACGATCTGCACGCGGCCGGACGCGTCGCGCAGCTCGACGAAGATGAGCTGCCCGAGATCGCGCCGCCTGTGGACCCAGCCGGTGAGCACCACCTCGCGGCGCGCCTGCGCGTCGCGCGGCGTGAGCTCACCGCAGCCTGAGGTGCGGTGCAAGAGCCGTCCCGTGTCGTCGGGCATCGGTGAAGCCTCCTCACGCCTTCCGGACGGCGTCGGCGATGCCGTCCTCGTCGACGTCGATCTGCTCGCCCGTGGCGAGATCCTTGAGCCCGAACCGGCCGCGGGCGAGCTCGCCCTCGCCCACGAACAGCGCGAAACGCGCCCGCAACCGCTCCGCCCTCTTGAGCTGAGCCGAGAGCGGACGCAGGGCGAGCGAGGTCGCGACCGAAAGGCCTCGCGCCCGCAGCCGGCGCGCCAGACCGATCCCCGCGCCGAAGCCGGCGGGGCCGAGCGCGACCAGGAGCAGATCGGTCGCGGGAGCGCCGGATCCCGCTCGGCTCGCCAACGAGGCGAGCCGCTCCATCCCGGCGGCGAACCCGAAGCCCGGAACCGCCGGCCCGCCCAGCTCCTCGACCAACCCGTCGTAGCGCCCGCCGCCGAGGATGGCGTTCTGCGCGCCGAGGCCCGTCGAGACGACCTCGAAGACCGTGCGCCGGTAGTAGTCGAGGCCGCGCACGAGCCGCGGGTCGACGACGTAGGGCACCCCGTAGCCGTCGAGGGCCGACCGGACGGCCGCGAAGTGCTCCGCGGCCGCGTCCGAAAGATGATCGAGAACGCTCGGGGCTTTCGCCAAGAGCCTCCGGTCGGCCTCGACCTTGCAGTCGAAGACGCGCAAGGGGTTGTCCTCGGCGCGCCGCCGGCAGTCCTCGCACAGCAGCGGGAGGTTCGGCGCCAGCCACTGCGTGAGGGCCGCCCGGTAACGCCCGCGCGTGTCGTCGTCCCCGATGGAGTTGAGCCGCAGCTCGCGATCTTCGATGCCGAGGCTCGTCAACAGCGACCAGACCATCTCGATCGTCTCGGCGTCCGCCAGCGGCTCGGGCGCCCCCAGCACTTCGACGCCGAGCTGGTGGAACTGGCGCTGGCGCCCCTTTTGCGGCCGCTCGTACCGGAACATGGGGCCGAGGTAGTAGAACCGCTCCGGATAGCCTTCGGCGATCGTCCGGTAGAGGGCGTGCTCCACGAACGCGCGGACGACGGGGGCGGTGGCCTCCGGCCGCAGGGTCATCGACTCCCCTCCCGCGGACAGCGTGTACATCTCCTTGCGGACGATGTCGGTCGAGGTTCCGACCGAGCGTGTGAACAGCTCCGTCGATTCGAAGATCGGCGTCCGGATCTCCCGGAACCCGTAGCGCTCGAAGACCTCGCGCGTGGCGGACTCGATGCGCCGCCACGCGCCGATCTCGTCGGGCAGGATGTCGTGCGTCCCCCGCGGGGCCTGAAAGCGCGGCGCCATCGTGCGGTCCTCGGCTCCTTACGTTTTTTCGGGAACCGCGGGTTGTAACACGTCAGGCCCGGCGGCGGCAACCGAGGGCGCGGACGGGCATGGTATCGTTCGAAGGTGATGCGGTCTCGCGTGCTGGCTACGATCGGGCTCGTGCTCACGATCCCCTTCGGCCGGCCCGCGGTGCGGGCGCAGTACACGCCGCAGACCAACCCGGAGTCGCTCCCGAATCAGTACCCGCCCCCGCTTCCCGCGCGCCGGGGCCCCGCGCCGAAGATCGCATTCGCGCTCGCCGGCGAAGTGGCCCTTCCCGGCCCCCTGGCCGACGGCGCGCCCTGGGTGGCCGAAGGCTCGATGTTCGTGCCGGTGGCCGGAGGCGTCGCGCGCGTGGCGCCCGCGCCCGGAGCGACCGCGGAGATCGTCCCACAGGCGACGACGCCGGAGGGTGACGGTTGGGTGATCGCCTTCGGCGGGACGCGGCGCTTCCGCGCGACGGCCGAGGGGCTCGTCGAATGCGAGAAGCGGTCCTCGGCGCGCAAGCGCTGGAAGCGCGATTGGAGGATCATCGCCCCCAACGCGACCCTCGCCCCCCCGCTCGTCGTGGGCCCCCGCCTCTGCTACCCGGGGCTCGACGATCGGGTGACCTGCGTGCGGGCCAGCAACGGCCACCGGCTCTGGTCGGTGGACCTGGGCGACCGGCTGTCGCGCGCGATCGCCGCGTGGCCGCCTCTCGGCTCGACCCCCGGCCGCGCGTCACGGAGCGACCGGTCGGTCGAGGGCGAGGTCCTTCTCGTCGTGCCGGACGACGGCGTATCGCTCATCGCCTTGGACGCCTACGATGGAACGCGCCTGACCAGCTACGACCTGCCGGCCGCGAAGAACGTGTTCAAGTCCGCGCCGTTCGTCTTCGCCGAAGGCCGGATCGCCGTCGTTCGCAAGGGGTACAAGACCGACGAGGCCGCGGTGACCCTCCTCGATCTGGTCGCGGCGCCGGACGCCAAGCCCGCGGGGCCGGTCCCGTATACTTCCCCCTCCCCGACCCCCGCGTCGCCGGCCAGGAGGTAACCCGTGGCTCCCAAGACCGAATCTCCGACCCTGCGCAGCCTCGACCGCAAGGCGCTCCTCGAGATGTATCGCGTGATCCTGCTGTCCCGCAAGGTGGACGACAAGGAGATCCAGCTCAAGCGCCAGAACAAGATCTACTTTCAGATCAACGGCGTGGGGCACGAGGCGGTCGGCGCGGCGATGGGCCAGGTGTTCAAGCCCGGGCACGACTGGTTCTTCTTCTACTACCGCGACCGGGCGGCGTCGCTGGCCTTGGGCATCACGCCGCTCGAG
>JBGQLU010000223.1:0-4925 GCA_041500265.1 Acidobacteriota bacterium
CGAAAGCGTCGTCACCGTGCGAGACCTCCCCGCGGATCGAGCGGCGCCGCATGCGGTCGATGCACAGGTTGTGCGCCGAGCGCAGGAGCCAGCTGCGGCACGCCGGTCCCGGGTCGACCCGATCGCGATTTTGCCAGAGCTTCACCAGGCACTCCTGCGCCACGTCCTTGGCTTCTTCGGCGTCCCTGAGCATGTGGCGCGCATAGCTGTGCACCCGATCCTTGAACTGCGACACCGCGCCCTCGAAGTCCGCCGTGGTCATGCGCCGAACCTTACAACGCGCGGGCCCCCCAAAAGTTGCGGCCGGGCACCCCACGGCCGGGGCCTGCTAAGGTGACCGGCGGTGCGCCCGTATCTTTCCCTGAGACACCGCGATTTTCGATGGCTCTGGGCCTCCCAGCTCGTGTCCCTGACCGGCTCCCAGATGCAGGTCGCGGCGGTCGACTGGCACGTCTATCTGCTCACCAAGTCCCCCCTGGCGCTCGGAATGGTCGGCCTATCCCGGGTGATCCCGATCGTCAGCCTGTCCCTCTGGGGGGGCGTCGTCGCCGATCGCTACGACCGGAAAAAGGTGATGCTGGCGACCCAGCTGACGATGACGGTCGTCGCCGGGACGCTCGCCGTCTTGACGCTGACCGGTCATGAGGCGCTCTGGACGCTCTACGTCCTGACCGGATGCACCTCGGCCGCCGGGGCCTTCGACAACCCCGCGAGGCAGGCGCTGGTCCCGCGGCTGGTCCCGCGCGAGGACCTCCCGGGCGCGCTCGCGATGAACCTGACCATGTTCCACGCCGGCATGATCGGCGGCCCCGCCCTCGCCGGGGTCCTGATCGCCACCGCCGGGCAGGGGACGCGCGGCCTCGGGACGATCTACCTCCTGAACGCGCTGTCGTTCCTGTGTGTCGTCGCGGCGATCCTCCGGATGCGGGCGTCGGGAAAGGTCGACGACCCCGCGTCCAGCCGGGCCCATCCCTTCGATCAGCTCCGCGAAGGGCTGAGATTCGTCTTCACGACCCCGGTCATGGTCTGGACGATGGCGCTCGATTTCGTGGCGACGTTCTTCTCCGGCGCGAACTCGCTGCTGCCGATCTTCGCCGACCAGATCCTGAAGGTCGGCGCGCTGGGGTTCGGGTGGCTCCGCGCGGCTCCCGCCCTGGGCGCCCTCGCCGGCTCGTTCTACACATCGTTTCGCCCGCTCCCGCGGCGCCAGGGACGCGTGTTCCTCTGGGCGGTGGCCGCTTACGGCGCCGCCACCGTGGTGTTCGGCCTCTCGCGAAGCTATGCGCTGACGTTCGCCGCGCTCGCGGCGACGGGGCTCGCCGATCTCGTTTCGACGGTCGTTCGCCAGGTCATCCGGCAGATGATCACGCCGGATGCGATGCGCGGCCGGATGACCTCGGTCAACATGATCTTCTTCATGGGAGGCCCGCAGCTGGGCGAGCTCGAGGCGGGCCTCCTCGCGGCGGTGTTCGCCTCCGCCGCCCTCGGCGCCACCGTGTCGGTCGTCTCGGGCGGCCTCGCGTCGATTCTCGCGGCGGCTCTCATCGCTTGGAGAGCCCGGGTCGTCCGAGAGTACGATATCGGCAGCGTCATGAAGGAGGGCCGATGAGCGAAGGACTCGGCATCGAGGGGATCGCGCAGGTCGCGATCACCGTCAAGGACCTGGACCGGGCGATCGCCTTCTACCGCGACGTGCTCGGCCTGCCGTTCCTCTTCACCGCTCCTCCCGGGCTCGTGTTCTTCCAGTGCGACAAGACGAGGATCATGCTCGCCAACGACGAAGCCAGCGGAGGCCTCTCGTCGTGCGTGCTCCTCTACTTCCGCGTCCCGGACGTGCGGAAGACGGCGGTGACGCTCGCCGCCCGCGGGGTCCCGCTCGACAGCGAGCCGCGCGTCATCGCGACGCTCGCCCACGACGACGTCTGGCTTGCGTTCGTGAAGGACCCCGAGGGGAACCTCGTGGGGCTCATGAGCGAGCTGCCTCGCTGACGCCGTTGCGAAAGATCCTCAATCCCGCACCCTCCTCGGGAAGGGTGCCGTCGAGCCGCATCTTCGTCCACCGCGGGTGGTGGAACGGGTAGAGGTAGGCGTCCGGATGGGGCATGAGGCCGAACAGGCGCCCCGTCGGATCGCAGATCCCGGCCACGGCGTCCGGCGAGCCGTTCGGATTCCAGGGCCATTCCATCGTGGGCGCTCCGTCCGGCCCGAGATAACGGGCGACCACGAGGTGGTCGCGCTCGAGACGCCGCGACGTGTCGGGCTCCGCGAGAAACTTCCCCTCGCCGTGCCGCGAGGGGAGCTCCATCCGGTCGATCCCCTTCGTCCACACACAGGGGGAGCCCGGGTCGAACCCGAGCCGGACCCAAGCGTCGCGGTAGCCGGGACGATCGTTGGGCGCGAGCGTCGTGCGGGGCGTCCGGTAGTCGCCGTCGAGCCCCGGAAGGAGTCCCAGCCGGACCATCGTCTGGAAGCCGTTGCAGACCCCGAGCGCAAGCCCGCCCTTCTCGATGAAGCGCAGCAGATCGTCGTAGAGGCGCCAACGGATCTTGTTCGCGAAGACCGATCCGGCGCCGAGGTGGTCGCCGAAGGCGAACCCGCCGATGAAGGCGAGGATCGGGTAGTCCGGGAGCTTCCGCGGGGCGCTTCCGTCCAGGAGATCAAGGAGAGGGACCAGCTCGGGGCGGGCACCCGCCAGCGAGAAGGCCGCGGCGGTCTCGGCCTCGCAGTTGAGCCCCAGGCCCGTGACGATCAGGACGCGCGGCTCAGACATGGGCAAGGGTTTCCTTGAAGGCCGAGGTCATGTCGGCAACCACGACGTCCACCCGGATCCGGCCGCGAAGCGTCGCGCGGAGCCGCGGGTCGGCGGTGACCACCCCGATGCGGCGGCAGGCCGAGCCCACAAGGAGCGACTCGAAGGCCGCCGCGTCTCGCGGAGCCACGGTCGCCACGATGCGCCCGTTCGACTCCGAGAAGAGCGCGATCTCCGGCGGGAGCGCTTCGAGATCCGGCGCGCGATCGAGGTCGACCTCGATCCCGAGCCGGCCGGACATCGCGGCCCGCGCCAGCGCTACCGCGAGCCCTCCCTTCGCCGGGGTTGCCGCCGAGCGAACGAGGCCCCGGGCGGTCGCGGCGGCAAAGGCGCGGTAGCACGCCATCGTCACCGCGGCGTCCACGCGAGGGACCCTGTTGCCGACGTACGGAGCGGGGCCGCCGCCCGATGCTGCCAATCCGTCCCTCTCGCCGAGCCAGCGGAAGTATTCGCTTCCGCCCGTCTCGTCCCGAGTCGTTCCGACGAGGTAGACGAGGTCACCCGGTGACTTGAGATCGAGCGTGACCGCCTTCATCACGTCGTCGATCTGCCCGAGCGCCGAGACGAGAAGGGTCGGCGGCACGCTGATCTTGACGCCGCCCATGATCGAATCGTTCTTCATCGAATCCTTGCCCGATACCAGAGGCGTGCCGTATTCGCGCGTGAGGTCGTACAGCCCCCGGCAGGCGCGCACGAGCTGCGCCATCTTGTACGCCCCGTCGGGCGTCCCGTCCGACTGGACCGGGTCGGGCCAGCAGAAGTTGTCGAGGGCGGCGATCCGGTCGAGCGAAGCGCCGGCACAAAGCTGGCGGCGCACCGCCTCGTCCAAGACCGACTGCGCCATGGCGTAGGTGTCGATGTCCGAGTAGAACGGATTCACCCCTTCGGACAGCACGTAGCCGCGCCGCGAGCCGTGGCGCGCGAGGAAGACGGTCGCCTCGGCCGGGACGTCGGAAGCCGCGCCGACCCAGGGCTTCACGACGGTGAGGCCCTTCACCTCGTGGTCGTAGTGCCTCGCCTTGACCTCGCCGGAGCAGAGGTTCAGACGGGCCAGCATCCCCAGAAGCGCCGCGCCGAGGTCTTCCGGGGCCGGGCCCGCCGGCTCGTCGAACCGCTTCGGCTCCCAGACGGCGGGGAGATCGAGATCGGGGTCTCCCTCGTGCAGGAAGTCCATCGCGATCCGCCCGACCGTCTCGCCTGCATACGTCACATGGAGGAACCCCGAGCCGGTGAACGTCCCGAGCACGCTCGCCTCGACCTCGCGCCGTCGAGCCAGAGCCAGGAACGCGTCGATCCGCTCCGGCGGGACGGCGAGCGTCATGCGCTCCTGGGCCTCGGACAGGAGGATCTCCCACGGGGCGAGCCCGGCGTACTTGAGCGGCGCCTTCGCGAGGTCGATCTCCGCCCCACCCGGCCCCCGGGCCATTTCCCCCACGGACGACGACAGCCCTCCCGCGCCGTTGTCCGTGATGGACGAGTAGAGCCCCTGGTCGCGCGCCTCGGTGAGGAAGTCGAACATCCGCTTCTGCGTGATCGGGTCGCCGATCTGGACGGCCTGGATCGGCGCCGATTCGTCGAGGGCCGCCGACGAGAACGTCGCGCCGTGGATGCCGTCCGCCCCGATTCTTCCTCCCGCCATCACGACGAGGTCGCCGGCGCGGGCTTCCTTCTCGTGCCCCGGACGCCCAGCGATCGTGACCGGGAGGCGGCCCACGGTCCCGCAGAAGACGAGCGGCTTGCCGAGGAAACGGTCGTCGAAGATCTCCCATCCGCGACCGTAGGGCACCCCGCTCTGGTTCCCGCCGTCGATGACCCCGGCGTGGACGCCGTCGCGAATCCGGCGCGGGTGCAGCAGCCCTCGAGGAAGCTCGGCGCGACGGAACGGGGAGGCGAAGCAGTACCCCCAGACGTTGGCGAGGAGATCGGCGCCCAACCCGGTGCCGAACGGGTCCCGGTTCACACCGACGATGCCGGTGATCGCCCCTCCGTACGGGTCGAGCGCCGACGGGGAATTGTGAGTCTCGACCTTGTAGACGAGGTGATGCTGGTCGTCGAAGGCGACGACGCCGGCGTTGTCGTGGAACACCGAAACGAGCCACGAGCGGCCGGTTCGCTC
>JBGQLU010000224.1:0-4892 GCA_041500265.1 Acidobacteriota bacterium
ACGACGACGAGGAGGCCGACGCCGCAGAGCGCGCGAAACCAGGCATCGGCATCGGCCGCGGACCATGTTCCCCGGGCGAGCCACGCGAACAGCGGCTGGTAGACGCTCGAGGAGAACCACTTCTCGAACAGCAACATCATGAGGATCGGCGTGATGCTGCCGAGCCGCACTCCCGGTCCGGGCGCCGCACCGACCTGCCGCTCGCGCGCCGCGACCAGCGCGAGGAAGATCACGCACGCCGCCAACAGGCTCCCGACCGCGGGGGTCAGGAACGGCGCGCGCGGGGTCAGGTCGTGGAACTGGCGGAGGAGCCCCGCCGTGAAGAATCCCATGGCGAGGAGCAGCCAGGCCAGCCAGCGCGGGATCCTCAAGATCGGCGGCCCGATCGCTCCACGAGGGCGACGATCCCCGCCTCGTCGGCGAACCCGCGGGCCATCCGGGGGGTGTTGAATCGGGCCGCGAGCCTCCCGCGGCGGTCGATCAGGATCAACCCCCCCCACCCGCCGACGCGCCGGAGCGCCCTCAAGGCCACCCCACCCGCCGCTGCGGGCGCGACCCCCCGGGACAGGGCGTCGACGGCGGTCTTGCCCATCACGACGCGCAGGATCGGCTCACCCCACCCCGTGCAGGAGGCCGCTCCCAAACGGTCGTCGGCGTAGGTACCCGCGCCGACGATCGGGCTGTCCCCGACGCGCCCGGGGGCCTTGTCCTGCGTTCCTCCGGTCGAGGTCGCGGCCGCGACGCGCCCGCGGCGGTCGCGCGCGACGGCACCCACGGTCCCGTGGGGTGCGGCCCCAGGCGAGAACTTCCGCAGGACGAGCTCGCGGTCCCCCGCGCGGATCGCCTTCCACCGCGCCAGCTCCCGTCCGACCAGGAGCGATCGGGTGGAGCACAGCTCGGCCCCGGCGGCCTTCGCGAACCGGCGCGCGCCCGCGCCGACCAGGAGCACGTGCGGCGAGCGTTCCATCACCAGGCGGGCGAGCGAAACCGGGTGGCGAACGCCCCCGACCGCCGCGACGCCTCCTGCGCGAAGCCGGGTCCCCTCCATGATCGACGCGTCGAGCTCCAGCTCGCCGGCGCTGTTCAGGTGGGCGCCCCGTCCCGCGTTGAAGACCGGATCGTCTTCGAGGCCGCGCACCACGAGCTCGACGACGTGCAGCGCGGAGGCGCCCTTCTTCAACGCGTCGCGGCCTTCCGCCAGCGGCCCGAGCAGGCCGCGGCGGTGTCCCTCGACCGTGCTGTCGGGGATGTTCCACGCTCCGCCGTGGACGGCCAGGCCGAACGGCATCGGGACCTCGATGGCGGAAGCGTGTGGGAGTCGAACCCACCCCGGACGCCTCAGGCGCCCGACACGCGGTTTTGAAGACCGGGAGGGCCACCGGGCCCCATTCGCTTCCGCGAGAACGGTCGTAGAGCGTAACGATCGTGCGACGAGAACGTCAAGGCGGAGGCGCCCAGGGCGGCGATTCTTGACGCTCACCGGGCCGGATGACACAATGCGCGGGTTGTGCCGGGGCTGTAGCTCAGCTGGGAGAGCGCATGACTGGCAGTCATGAGGTCAGGGGTTCGATCCCCCTCAGCTCCACCATCCTCGCCTAGCGTCGTGCCGCGAAAGCGCCCGCGTCTTCGGTCGCAAGACGCGCAAACTTCGCCCCACCCGCAACGTACACGGGCTCACGGAGGTTCGGGATGAGCAAAAAGCTTGTGGTGCTCCTCGTGATCGTCGCCACGCTCGGCGTACTGGCGCTGTGCACCTCCGTCGCGATCGGCTTCCTCGGCGGGCCCGGCAAGCACACGCTCCCGTCGAAGATTCTCCTCGAGGCCGACTTCGAGCGTTCCTTCGAGGAGTACATGCCCGACCAGCCGCTCACGCGCGCGTTCGGAGGCGAAGCGCCCACGACCAGAGACGTCGTGGACGCGCTCGACCGCGCGGCGAAGGACGATCGCGTGCAGGGACTCGTCGCCAGGGTGGGCGCGGTCCCGATGGGCATGGCCCAGCTGCAGGAATTCCGGGACGCGGTCATCCGATTCCGGGCCTCCGGGAAACCCACGGTGGCGTGGGCGGAAACGTTCGGCGAGTTCGGCGCAGGGAACGGCGCGTACTACCTGGCGACGGCGTTCGACACGATCTACCTGCAGCCCTCCGGCGACGTCGGGCTCACGGGGCTGATGTACGAGTCGCCGTTCCTGAAGAATCTGTTCGACAAGCTCGACGTCGTGCCGCGCATGGACCATCGCTACGAGTACAAGAACGCGATGAACATGTACACGGAGACGAAGTACACCGCCGCGCACCGCGAGGCGATGCAGAAGCTGATGGACTCGCAGTTCGACCAGATGCTGCGAGGCGTCGCGAAGGGACGCGGCCTGTCCGAGGACGCGGCGCGGAAGGCGTTCGACCAGGGGCCGTTCCTGGGGCAGCAGGCGGTCGACGCCAAGCTGGTCGACGGCCTTCTCTACCGTGACGAGGTCTACGCGAAGGTCCGGGCGAAGGCGGGAGAATCGGTCCGGCTCCTCG
Source organism: Acidobacteriota bacterium (assembly GCA_041500265.1). Lineage (GTDB taxonomy): Bacteria > Acidobacteriota > Polarisedimenticolia > Polarisedimenticolales > DASRJG01 > DASRJG01. The sequence continues at coordinate 2,519 of JBGQLU010000224.1, forward strand.
ACATGGACAAGTACTTGGATCGCGCCGGTCGTCCGCACCAAAAGGGAGAGAAGATCGCCCTGATCTACGGCGTCGGCGCGGTTCAACGCGGTGAGGGCGGCTTCAGTCCGCTTTCCGGCACGGCGATGGGCTCCGATACCGTGGCCGCGGCGTTCCGCGCGGCCCGCCGGGACGAGGACGTCAAGGCGATCCTGTTCCGGGTGGACAGCCCCGGTGGCTCCTACGTCGCGTCCGACACGATCTGGCGGGAGACCCAGCTCGCGCGCAAGGCCGGAAAGCCGGTCGTGGTCAGCATGGGAAACCTCGCCGGCTCGGGGGGCTACTTCGTCGCCATGGGCGCCGACAAGATCGTCGCCGAGCCCGGAACGATCACGGCCTCCATCGGCGTCCTCGGAGGGAAGCTCTACACGAAGGGATTCTGGGACAAGCTCGGCATCACCTACGACGAGGTTCACACGAGCGCCAACGGCACGATGTTCACGGGGTCCTCGGACTACACGCCGCAGGAATGGGCGAAGTTCGAGCAATGGCTCGACCGTGTCTACACCGATTTCACGGCGAAGGTGGCCGAGGGCCGCAAGCTCCCGAAGGAGAAGGTGCTGGAGATCGCCAAGGGAAGGATCTGGTCGGGAGAGGACGCGAAGGGGCTCGGCCTCGTCGATGCGCTCGGCGGGTTCGACGTCGCCTTGAAGCTCGCGAAGGAGGCGGCGAAGATTCCGGACAAGGACGACGTCGACCTCGTCCTCTACCCGCGGAAGAGGACCTTCTGGGAGACGATCACCCAGGAGAAGCCCGAGAGCAGCGATCAGGAGGCCTGGGTCCGGGCCGCGGTTTCGCTGACCCGCGATCTGAAGCCCGCGATCAGGCTCCTGCGCGATCTCGGCCTGACGGAAGACGCTCCCGGGGTCCTGTCGATGCCCCCCGTCCGGGGGAAGCCGTGAGGCTCTGCGGAGCCGCCGTCCGCGCTCGTTGACGCGGAGCCCGGCCTGCGGACGTCCGTCGCCGTATGGTCTCGATACCAAGGCCGCCGGCGGCTCCGGTCTCCCTCCGGGGCCCCGGGAAGCGGCGGGCGGTGCCGTCACCAGGGATCGATCCCCCCTCGTCCCCGATGACGGCATCCCCGAGTTACCATCAGCGCGATGTCCGAGCCGCAGGCGCTCACCGTCACCGTCATCGCTCAGAACGAGGAGCGCAACCTCGGGCGCTGCCTCGCGAGCGCGGCCTGGGCCGACGAGCGGATCGTCGTCGATTCCGGCTCGACCGATCGCACGCGGGAGATCGCGAGCCGCCACGGCGCGCGGGTGGTGTCGAACCCCTGGCCGGGGTATGCGGCGCAGAAGAACCGGGCCGCGAGCGAAGCGCAGCACCCGTGGATCCTGAGCCTCGACGCGGATGAGTGGCTCGAGCCGGGAGCGGAGGCCGAGATTCGCCGCGTTCTCGCCGGCGCCACCTGCGCCGCCTACGCCTTCCGCCGGATCTCCGCGTTCGCAGGAGCCTTCCTTCCGCGGACGTGGAGCCCCGACCTCCAGGTCCGCCTGTACCGCAGGGACGCCGCCCGGTTCGCCGGCGGTCACGTCCACGAATCGGTGCAGGTCGATCCGCCGGGTCGCGTGGGGCGGCTCGAGGCGCCGCTCCTCCACCTGACCCAGCGGAGCGTGCGCGAGCAGGTCGACCGGCTCAATCGCTACAGCGATCTCGCTGCACGCTCCGCGCAGGAAGAGGGGAAGCGATTCGCGCCGTCCGCCATGCTCGTCTCGCCGTGGGCCGCGTTCTTCAAGATGTACGTCCTCAAGGGAGGCGCCTTCGACGGCGTGCGCGGGTTGATCGCAGCGGTGGACCAGGCCCACTACGTCTTCCTGAAGAGCGCGAAGCTGTGGGATCGTACGCGCTCCGCCGATCCGGAGTTCGTGAGGCGCGTGCCGAAGACGCCCGAAGATCCGGACCCCGGAGCTCCCTACTCGGGGTAGAGGAGGACCTTCCGCCGGAGCGCGGAGAAGGCGGCGAGGTCGTCCGCCCAGGCCGCCTCCATCGCGGCGAGCGGGGCCGCCTCCTCCAGCATCGAACGGAGGTCCGCCCGTCCCAGGAGGAGATCGATCGCCAGCCGGTCGGAGACGAACTCGTAGCGTTCGCGCCGCCAGTCGAACAGGTCCGGCGCGAGACGGCGCGCCTCGCGAACGAGCACGAGATAGGTCGCGAGCGGGCGGAACCTGTCGCGGTCGGTGACGTGCACCTGGACCCCTCCGCAGCTGCGACCGGCGTGCTTCTGGAACATCGGGCGGAACGACGCCGCGCGGAACAGGGCCCCGTCCAACCCCTCCTCGTCTCCAGCTTGCGCGCAGGCCTCGCGGAGCGCGACCGGGTCGAGCCAAGGGGC
>JBGQLU010000225.1:0-4854 GCA_041500265.1 Acidobacteriota bacterium
AGGTCGAGCACGAGCGCGATCGTGCCATCCTCGATCAGCGCGCACCCCGTATACCCCGGAAGACCCGCGAGCGCTCCAGGCAGCGGGCGGACGACGATCTCGCGGCGTCCGAGCACCTCGTCGACGATGAATCGTCCCTGCGGTCCCGACGGCCGCTCGTAGACGAGGGCGAGGCGCTCGCTCGACCCCTCGATCCGGACGATCGAGGCGAGCGGCACGGCGAACACCTCCGCCTCGTCGCGGACGAGGCAGGCCTGCACCAGCGCGACCCCCGAGGGGAGGAGGAGCTCGAAGCGCGTCCCGCGCCCCGGCGTCGCGTGGATGCGGAGGCGGCCGCCGACCGCCTCGACGGCGCTCCGCACGACGTCCATGCCCACGCCGCGGCCGGAGACTTCGCTCGCGGCGGAGGCGGTCGTGAACCCCGGGAGGGTGACGAGCTGGAAGGCCTCGTCGTCGTCGAGGCGGGCGGCCTCGCCGGGGGTCACGAGCCCCCGCTCGATCGCGGCGGTCTTGAGCGCGCGCGGGTCGAGGCCCCGCCCGTCGTCCTCGACGCACAGCCAGAGCCGCGAGGTCCGACGCTCCAGGCGGATGCGCACCTGGCCGTCCGGGGGCTTTCCCGCGGCGAGGCGCGCGTCGCGCGATTCGAGGCCGTGATCGACGGCGTTTCGCAGCATGTGGAGGAGCGGGTCCATCAGAGCCTCGAGCAGGCTCCGGTCGATCCGAACGTCTTGTCCCGAAACCTCGAAGGCGATCGTCTTCCCCAGCGTGCGCGCCAGCTCCGCCGCGCCTCGCGCGAGACGCTGGGTCGCGACCTCGAAGGGCACGAGGCGGACCTCGGCGATCTCCTCGTACATGCGGCGCGCGAGGGCGCGCGCGGCCCCGGCCTCGAGCGACGCCGTTCCGGGCGCGGCCCCGCCGCGCAGCCCCGCCTCGAGGCGTCCGAGGTGGGTCATGAGGTCCAGCGCGTCCTCGAAGAGCGCGTCGATGCGATCGGCGCGCACGCGCAGCGTCGCCGTCGGCCCCTTCGGCGCCGGACGCGCGGGTGGCGGCTCCGCGGGCATGCTCGTGAACGAGGCGACCTCGTCGATCGCCGCCACGGCCGCTCCGACCGCGCGCAGCGGCCGCTCGGTCACGAGGGTCACCAGGAGCCGCCCGTCGAACCGGCCGGCGCGCAGCGCGGCCATGGGAGGCTCGGTGGCGACGATGCGGCCGAGGCCGGCGAGGCGCCCGATCACGACGGCGGCGCGGACCGCCGGGTAGGGACGATCGCGCCTGAGGATCAACGCGAGCTTGAGGCATCCCGCCGCCGCGTCCGGTGCGGCGCCGCTCGGCCGGGGCCGGGGCGACGCGCTGCCGCCGGGATCGGCGGACGGGGCCGGCGGCGCCGCGATCGCCGTCTCGCGCAGCAAGCTTCGCAGATCGTTCTGGAGGCGCGCGCGCTCGGCGTCGTCGACCGCCTGCTTGCGCTCGGCGGCGTCCACCATGCGCTCCAGGCAGGCGAGGGTCGCGCAGAGGAGCTTTCGCGCGTGAGGGGTCGGAACCGCGGCGCCTCGACGCAGCCGGTCCATCAGCGACTCGATGTCGTGGGCGAGGCCGCTCATCGCGCGGTAACCCATCGAGGCCGCCATCCCCTTGACCGAATGCACGTGCCGGAACAGCTCGCGGACCGCCTCCGAGCTCGGCGCCCGTTCGTCGAGCGCGGTCGCCAGATCGTAGGCGGTGCCGAGGTGCTCCCTCGTTTCGGCGACGAACAGCTCGATGTAGGCGGAGAGATCCATCTCAGGCGACCTCGCCGCGGCCGACCAGGGCGTCCAGGTCGAGGAGGAGGTGGGGCTCCCCTTCGACGAAGACGCGCCCCTTCGTTCCCTTGGGCCGGTCCGGCTCGGGCACCGGGGCCCCTTCGCCGGTGGTGAGGCGCGCGGGGACCCACAGCGCCGTCCCGTCGTGGGGGGAGGCCAGGCTGACGACGTGCGCAGGACCGTCCTCCGACGGACCGTCGTCGAACAGCCGGGGGAGGTCGAGCACCGCGAGCACCCGGCCGCGGCGCTCCGCCAGTCCCAGGATCGTGGCCGGGGCGCGGGGAACCGGGCGGACCGTGCCGGCGGGCGCGACCTCGGCGACGGCATCGACCGCCAGCGCGTAGCGCTCCCGCGCGAGCCGGAAGGTGAGGAGCTTCATTCCCGGAGCTTGAAGGTGGCCAGCAGCCCGTTGAGCGTGTCCGACGTGCCGGCCAGCTCGTGCGCCGCCGTCGCGAGCGCCAACAGCGAGGCGATCTGTCCCGTCGTCGCGGTCGAGGTCTCCTCGGTGCCCCGCGCGTTCTCGCGGGCGATCCGGACGATGCGCTCCAGCGCCTCGTCGACCTGGCGGGAGAGGACGCGCTCCTCCTCGGCGCCGCGCGCGATCGCGCGGGCCTTGTCGCTCGTGCCGCGTGTCGCCTCGAGGATGTCGTCGAACGAGGCGGTGGCGCGCTCGACGAGACCCCGCGCCTCCTGGGCCGCACGGAGGCTGTCGCGGATGCTCCGCGCGACGGCATGGGCCCCCTCGCGGATTTCGTCCGAGAGAGAGGAGATCTGGTCCGCGAAGCCGCGGACGTGGTCCGCCAGGCGCCGGACCTCCTCGGCCACGACCGCGAATCCTCGCGCCTCTTCGCCGGCCCGCGCCGCCTCGATCGTCGCGTTGATCGCGAGGAGGTGGGTCTGGTCGGCGACCGAGGCGATGAAGGCCACGATCTTCCCGATCTCGTCCGCCCGCCCCTGGAAGCCGTCCACGGCGTCGGCCGACGCGTCCACCGCGTTCGACAGCTCGATGATCCCGTCGGCGGCGCGCCGGGAGATCGCGGCGCCGGCGCTGGCGCGGGTGGCGGCTTCCTCGGCGGCGTCCTGAACGGAGCTCGCGGAGGCGGCGATCCGGTCCACCGAGCCGGTGAGGTCGCGGGTCAAGGACGAAGTCCGCGCCACGTCGTCCGCCTGGGCGTCGGCCCCGCGGGCGATCGCGCGGCTGGCTTCGGCGATCCCCTCGGTCGCCGCGTTGACGTCCTCGGACGTCCGCGAGAGCGAGATCGCCGACTCGTACACCTGCTGCGCCGTCGCGCGGACTTGCCCGAGCACCCCGAGGAGGCTCCGGACCATCGCATCGAACGAGCGGGCCAGCTCCGCGGTTTCGTCGGTCCCTTCGACCAGGACGGCGCGGGTCAGATCCCCCTGGCTGATCACCGCCGCCGCCGCGGCGAGCTCCTTCAGGCGGCGGACCACCAGCCGCGAGACCACCCACGCCCCGCCGAGCCCCACGGCCAGGTCGAGCGACACGACGAGGGTTGTCTGCCAGAATGGATCGGGTTGGACTTTCGGCACGAGGACCGCGACCGCGGTGCACAGAGCGGTCACGAGGAGGAACCACGCGGCGAGTTTTTTCTGCACGAGCTTGCCCCCCGGTCCGGACGGCTTTCTGCCCCGAAACCCGTCCTCGGGCCGCGGCGAATATGGGTTCCGTCCTCGATTCGGTCCACCCGGGCCCCCGTGGTCCCCGTCGTTTTGACACCCCCGGGGCCCGTTTCTAGAATCAAAGGTCGTCCAAGATCGGTCGGCGAACGTACCGGTTCTTGATTCCACGCTGGAGGGTCGATGAGCGAATCGGTTCAGGCGGTTCAAGAGCGCGTTCAGCGCGAGTCGGCGGTCGTCGAGCAGCTTCTGGTCGAGGTCCGGAGGGTCATCGTCGGGCAGAAATACCTGCTCGAGCGCATGGTTATCGGGCTGCTCACGCGCGGCCACCTCCTCCTCGAGGGGGTCCCCGGGCTGGCCAAGACGCTGGCGGTGCGCTCGTTCGCCGGCGCCGTGAACGGGAGCTTCTCCCGGGTCCAGTTCACGCCGGACCTCCTTCCGGCCGACTTGACCGGCACCCTCATCTACAATCAGAAAGAAGGCACCTTCACCCCGAGAAAGGGCCCGCTGTTCGCCAATTTCATCCTGGCCGATGAGATCAACCGGGCCCCCGCCAAGGTGCAGAGCGCGCTCCTCGAGGCGATGCAGGAGCGGCAGGTGACGATCGGCGACACCTCCTATCCGCTCCCGTCACCCTTTCTCGTGCTCGCCACGCAGAACCCGATCGAGCAGGAGGGGACCTACCCGCTCCCCGAGGCCCAGGTCGACCGCTTCCTCTTGAAGCTCCGGGTCGATTACCCGTCCGCCGAGGAGGAGCGGCAGATCCTGGACCGCATGTCGTCCGCCGAGATCCCGGAGACGAAGCCGGTCGTGAACCTGGGCGCGCTCGATCGCGCGCGCGACGCCATGCACGCGATCTACGTGGACGACCGGATCAAGGACTACGCGGTCCGGCTCGTTCAGGCGACCCGCCGGCCGCGCGACTTCAAGCTCGACCTCGAAGGGCTCGTGCAGTACGGGGCGTCCCCCCGCGCGACCCTCGCCTTGGTCGCGGGCGCCCGCGCCCACGCGTTCCTGCGCGGCCGGGGGTTCGTCTCGCCGGAGGACGTCAAGGCGGTCGGACACGACGTGCTCCGGCACCGCCTGATCCTCTCGTTCGAGGCGGAGGCCGAGTCGGTGACGCCCGACCAGGTCGTGCAGCGCGTCTTCGACGCGGTCGAGGTGCCGTGACACCGCGCGAGATCCTCCGCAAGGTCCGCAGGCTCGAGATCCGCACGCGGCGTCTGGTCGACGAGAGCCTGGCGGGCTCGTACCACTCCGTGTTCAGGGGGCGCGGGGTCGAGTTCGCCGAGGTGCGGGAATACCAGCCGGGAGACGACGTCCGCACGATCGACTGGAACGTGTCGGCCAAGATGGGGCACGCGTTCGTCAAGACGTTCACCGAGGAGCGCGAGCTGACCGTGATGCTCGTCGTGGA
>JBGQLU010000226.1:0-4820 GCA_041500265.1 Acidobacteriota bacterium
ACGCGGGGACTTCTCCGCGCGCGTCGACGCCCGCTCCCTGACCGAGGTCGGCGAGCTCGCCGACACCTTCAACAAGATGGCGGCGGACCTCGAGGACTTCATCCGCCGCCTCCGTCAGGCCGCCGAGGAGAACAACGAGCTGTTCCTCGGCACCGCGCGCGCCCTGGCGTCCGCGATCGACGCCAAGGACCCGTACACCCGGGGGCACTCCGTCCGCGTGAACCGGTATTCGGTGATCCTCGCGCGCTACCACGGCCTTCCGGAGGCGGATATCCGCGACATCCACGTCGCCTCGTTGTTGCACGACGTCGGAAAGATCGGCGTGGACGACGCCATCCTCAAGAAGCCCGGCCAGCTGACGCCCGAGGAGTTCGAGGTCATGAAGCAGCACACGGTGATCGGAGCCAACATCATGGCGCCGATCCGCAAGATGCAGCGGCTGCTCCCGGGCTTGCGGAGCCACCACGAGCGCTGGTCGGGGGGAGGGTACCCCGACGCGCTTTCGGGGGACGCGATCCCGCTCATGGCCAGGATCATCGCGGTCGCCGACAGCTTCGACGCGATGACGACCGACCGGCCGTACCAGAAGGGGATGACGTTCGAGCAGGCGCTGGCCCGGCTGAACGACCTGAAGGAAACGGCGTTCGACGAGCACATCGTCGAATCGTTCAACCGCGCCTACCGCGCGGGGGAATTCCAGAAGGACGGCCGGCCGGCTTCCGCGCGCCGGCACCCCGAGCCGGCCGCGGTCTGACCGCTCAGTCTTCGAACAGCGTTTCCGGCGGGAGGTCGAACCGCGCGATCGCGCGATGGCCCGCCAGGCTCCACAGGATTTCGTCCATCTGGCCGTCTTCGATCCCGAGATTCGAGTCGACGTAGCGGAGCCGCTTGAACCGGAGCGGGGCGAGGGTCTCCGCGGCGTGAGCGGGATCGAGGAGCGCCAGGCCGACGAGCGTCCCCCAGTCCCGTCCGTCGCGCCGCGCTGCCGACGCGCGGAGGGCGGCGATCATGTTGGGGCCGCCCAGGCGCCGGGCCGCCCAGGCCGCCTCGCGCCGCACGGGGCGCTGCGCCCACGAATCGAACGCGCCGTCGGAGAGGTGGCGCTCCACCATCGATGCGGCCCCTTGCGCTCGCGCGTCGGCGACGGCGCGGAGGATGGCCGCGCGGTCCAGGACGGCGAGATCGCTCGGCCCGAGCCGGGTCTCGAGCGCGGCGATCGCGGCGGGCGAGCCGATCTCGGCGAGCCGCCGCGCGGCGAGGCGGCGGATCCCCGGGTCCCCGTCGGTCAGGTTCGCGGCCCAGAGCGGCACGTCCTGGCCGTTGCTCTTGAGCCGCTCGAGGCGCTTGGCGCAGGAGGCCAGGTCGTCCCTGATCTCGGGGTCTGTCTGGATCGCCGCGGCGGCCTTCACGTCGTCGGCGGCATCGGTGAACGCGAACGTCACCAGGGCCTCGCTCAGCTTCGCGACCGCGGGCCGGGTCGCCAAGTCCCCGACGGGCTCCCGGACGATCTCGAGCAGACGCTGGGCGACGCGTGGCCCGGCGCGCTTCTCGCCGAGGTCGGACAGATGGCGGACCGCTTCGAGCGCGATCGATCGACGGGGGTCGGAGACGACCGCGAGCAGCGTGTCGATCGCGCCTTCGCCGCCGATCCTGGCGAGCGCGTCGAGCCCGGCCAAGACCACGCTGACGTCCTTCTCCGGGAGGGCGGTCCGCGCCAGGTTCAGCCCTTTGGTGCTGCCCATGCGTGCCACGACGCCGAGCACGACCACTTTTTCCGCGTTGCCGCCCCTCGCGTACCCCGTGCGGAGGAGCTCGAGCGCCGCCTCCCCTTGGAGCGAGGCGAGCGTTCGATACAGGTACGCGCGCACGTCGAGGTTTTTCTCGACCTCGAGGTGCGTGAGCAGCTCCTTCGTGCAGGGGCGGGGATTCAGCCGCTCGAGCGCGGCGGCGATCGCGTAATCCGCCCGGACGGTGCGATCGCCGAGCTTCGCGGTGAGCTTGTCGCACACCGCGGGCGTCCCGAACTGCCCCAGGACGTGGGCGGCCTCGCCGCGAACGTCGGCGGAGGTCCGCTCCAGCAGGGGCAGGACCTTCGGCACGAGCGAGGCGTCGCCGACGTGCGCCAACGCCACCAGCGTCCACTTCAGCGATTCCGCGGCCGCGGGGTCGGGGGAGGCCGTCTCGAGCTGCTTGACGAGATGCGGCACCGAGTCGGGAGCCGTCAGCATCGCCAGCTGCGCGATGAACGGGAGCTCGACGTACTGCTCGGCTCCGGGAATGGCGATGCCGGACTGGACCAGATCGACGACGTCGGCGCGCCCCATGAGCCCCAGTCCGAGGAGGGCGAGACGCTTGGCCGCGGAGCCGAAGCGGCCCCCGCGCTCCTCGGAGCGGCGAAGGGCCTTCCTCAACGCGTCCTCGGCCTCTTGGCCTCCGAGCCGCCCCAGGGCGTACGCGCAGAAATGATACGTGGATGCGTCCATCAGATCGAGCTCGGCCGCGAGGAAGGGCACCGCGTCCGGCCCGAGATCGATCAGCGCGTCGGTGGTCTCGACGAAGTAGTCGGGATGCTTTTCCCCCGGCTTCACCGGCGTGTGGATGTCCTTGAGGATCGCCTCGAATTTCGGCCGGATGCGCTCGCGCGCCGCGAGCTGCTCGGGGGTCGGTGGAGCTTCGTCCCCTCCGAAGGCCCGCGAAGGTGCGACGAGCAGAGCGAGCGAGAGCGAGAGGAGGGCGATGAGACGTCGGGTCATCGGGGGATCCTCATGGTCCGATTCCGGGGAGACGAACACCGAACTATACGACCAGCCCATCCGGCGGGCAAAAAGTCCCCAAGATCGGGGCCGGATCGCTTCCGGTTGAGTTTCGTCCGGTCTTCGCCTAGTCTTCGGGTGGAGCGGAGGTGGCCATGGCATTGACACGGCGGCAGCGCGAAGTCCTGGACGTGATCCGCGACTTCATCGGCACGAATGGATATTCGCCCAGTCTCGAGGAGATCGGCTCGACCCTCGGTCTCTCCTCGGTCGCGACCGTCCACAAGCATGTCACGCATCTCGTGGACAAGGGGCTCGTGCGGCGCGTGTGGAACCAGAACCGCTCGATCGAGCTCGCCGACGGTGCAGGGGGACGCGCGCTCGACCTTCCGCTCGTCGGCACCATCGCCGCGGGCGTGCCTCTGGAGGCGGTGCCGACCACGGAGACGATCACGGTGCCCGCCGACATGGTCGCGGGGCGAGGACGCACGTTCGTCCTCAAGATCCAAGGGGACTCGATGACCGGGGAGCACATCCGCGAGGGCGACTACGTCATCATCGAAGAGCGACAGACCGCCAGAGACGGGGAGACGATCGTCGCGCTCGTGGACGGGAGCGAGGCGACGTTGAAGCGCTTCTACCGGGACGGGGCGACCGTTCGCCTTCAGCCCGCGCATCCGACCATGCAACCGATCGTCCTGCCCGCGGATCGCGTTCAGGTCCAGGGGGTCGTGGTCGGCCTGATCCGCAAGTACTGAGTCCGGGTCCGTTGCATCCGCTCGGACCGGCGCTCGATCCGCACGCGGCGTTCGCCGCGCTCCGATCCGTACGGGGCCCCGGCCTGCTCCTGGACGGGGGCGGCGCCCACGCGGATGCGTGGCCGGCCACGGTGGCGATCGAGCCCGTGATGGTGGCGAAGGCGGAGCGCGCCGAGGGCGTTCCCGCCGCGCTGCGCGAGGTGGACGCGCGGGTCGCGCGGCGCCGGCTCCGGGGAGGGCCTGGGGGCACGGGGATCGCTCTCGTGGTCGCCTACGAGGCTCTCGATTCGCGCCCGCAGCGCGACGCTCCGTGGGACGTGATCGCGCTCGAGGTCGATGCGGCGATCCGGTGGAGAGGTGCTGCGCCGGTCTTCGTCGGAGCCCAGTCGGTCCTGGATGCGGTCCGACCGCGCCTCGAGGGCGCGGCGCGGGGAGGACCGGTGCTTGCCGACCTCCCGACGCGCTCCGGCCGGCCGGCGACGAGCCTTGGCCGCGAGCCCTACCTTCGAGCGGTCGCGCGCATCCACCGCCACATCGCGCGCGGCGACATCTACCAGGCCAACCTCACCCAGAGGTTCGCGGTCCCGTTCGCCGGCGATCCGTGGGCGCTGTACCGCAGGCTCGCCGCCTCCACCCCGGCCCCGCGCTCGGCGTTCGTCGAGGCCGGCGGGATGGCGCTCGCCTCGGTGTCGCCCGAGATCTTCGTCGACGTCGATCGGGACGGACGCGCCACGACCCTTCCGATCAAGGGGACGCGCCCCCGGCACGAAAACCCCGAAATCGACGAGGCCGCCGCGCGAGAGCTCCTGGGGTCGGACAAAGACCGCGCGGAGCTGACGATGATCGTGGACCTCGAGCGCAACGATCTCGGTCGCATCGCGACCCCGGGAAGCGTTCGGGTCCTCGAGCTGGCTTCGCTCCGTTCGTATGCCGCGGTGCACCACCTCGTGGCGCGGGTCGAGGCCCGCCTCCGGGAGGGCGTCGGCATCGCCGCCCTGCTGGACGCCGCTTTCCCGGGAGGCTCGATCACCGGCGCCCCGAAGATCCGCGCGATGCAGATCCTGTCGGAGCTCGAGCCGGTCCCGCGCGGTCTCTATACAGGATCCCTCTTTTGGCTGGACGATGATGGCAGCACCGCATCGTCCATCCTGATACGATCGGCGGTGGTGACCCATGGGGAAGTCCGCATCGGGGCCGGGGGTGGCATCGTCGCGGATTCCGATCCCGAGGACGAGTGGATGGAGTCGAACGCGAAGGCGCGCGCTCTGACCCGGGCCTTGGGGTTCGAACCGGAGGAAGCGGCGTGATC
>JBGQLU010000227.1:0-4805 GCA_041500265.1 Acidobacteriota bacterium
CGCGGGTCGCGCTGGAAGCGACCTGCGCCGCGGGAGGGACGCGCGGCGGCTTGACGTTCATCGTCCAGAGCACGCGGTTGATGCCGCGCCGCTTGCTGGCGGGAAGGGTGTCCACGACGCTCCCCTTGTCGTCGAGCACCTCGAGCTTGAGCTTCCCGAACACGTGGCGCGTCTTCTGGTAGTACGTGATCACGACGGCGTTCGGCGCGCTGGGGCCGGCCCAGCTCGCGTCCCCCTCGGACCAGCCACCCCGCCCGGGGATGCGCTGCTGCTGCGGGCGCGACGGCAGGAACGCCGCCTCTTGCTGCAGCACCGCGGGGGTGAGCGCGCGAAGCGGGGTGAGGTCGTCGATGATCCAGATCCCGCGGCCGTGCGTGGCCACCACGAGATCGTTGTCGCGAGGCTGCACGGCAAGGTCCCGCACCGCCACGGCTGGAAAATCGCCCCCCTTGAACTGCGCCCAGGTGACGCCGCCGTCGATCGAGATCCAGAGGCCGAACTCGGTTCCGGCGTAGAGGATGCCGCGGGTGACCGGGTCCTCCTTCACGACGTGGGCATACCCCCGAAGCCCCTTCGGCTGGTCCGGCGTGACGAGCGGCTCGAATTTCGCGCCGTAGTCCACGGCGCGGTAGATCATCGGCCCCATCTCTCCCATCGCGTGGCGGTCGAAGGCGACGTAGGCGACGCCGGCGTCGGACGGGCTCGCCGACACGTACGACACCCACGAATTCGGCGGAACTCCGGCGCGGCTCGTCACGTTCGTCCACGTCTTGCCGCCGTCGCGCGTCACCTGGACGTTGCCGTCGTCGGTGCCGACCCAGATCACCTTGCCGTCCTTGGGCGACTCGCTGATCGCGTAGATCGTCGTGTGCATCTCCGCGGCGGAGTTGTCCACCGTGATGCCGCCCGATTCCTCCTGCCGCTGCTTTTGGGCATCGTTCGTCGTCAGGTCCGGCGAGATGCGGTCCCACGTCTGGCCGTGGTCGCGGCTCCGGAAGAGGAACTGCGCGCCGATGTAGATCGTGCCCTTCTCGTTCGGGGAGAGCTGGATCGGCGTGTTCCAGTTCCATCGGAGCTTCTCGCGATACCCCGGCTGCGGCTGGATGCTCCGGATCTGGTGGGTACGCCGGTTGACCCGCCCGAGCTCGCCGCCTTGCGCTTCCGCGTAGAGATAGTCGGGATCGGTCGGATCGGCGAACATCCAGAATCCGTCGCCGCCGAACATGTTCTCCCACCGCGAATTCGTGATGCCTCCGGGATGGGACGAATCTCCGACCCACGAGCTGTTGTCCTGCAGGCCGCCGTAGACGTGGTACGGATCGTCGTCGTCCACGCTGACGTGGTAGAACTGCGAGATCGGCAGGTTGTTCGCCTTCCACCAGCGGTTCCCTCCGTCCTTCGAGAACCACAGCCCGCCGTCGTCCCCGGTGATCACCTGCGTCGGCGCCGCCGGGTCGATCCAGACGTCGTGGAAGTCGCCGTGCGCACCGCCGCCGGCCGAGGCGAACGTCTTCCCGCCGTCGAGGCTCTGGATGAGCTCGCCGTCGGGCTTGAACAGGCGATCGGGGTTGACGGGATCCACGATGAGGTTCGCGAAGTAGAAGGGACGCCAGACCATCTCCTGGCTGTCGTCGCGCCGCTCCCACGTCTTGCCGCCGTCCGCCGACCGGTACAACGCGCTCTCGACCGATTCGACGAAGGCGTAGACGACGCTCGAATCGGAGGGGGCGACGGCGACCGCGATCCGTCCGTACGGCTTCTTCGGAAATCCGGAGTTCGCCGCGTCGGTGATCTCGGTCCAGTGGGTCCCGCCGTCGTCCGAGCGGAAGAGGCCGCTGGCGGACGGGGCGGTCGCGTTGTCCCCTCCCGAGCGGAACGTCCATCCTTTGCGACGGAAGTCCCACATCGAGGCGTACAGCGTGTCCGGGTGCTTCGCGTCGATCGACATCGACCCGCATCCGGTCGAGGGATTCCCGCCCTTCAGCACCTGGGTCCAGCTCTTACCGGCGTCGTCGGTGCGGTAGACGCCGCGTTCCGTCGAGTCGCTCCATAGCTTGCCGGTCACGCACGCGTACACGCGGCTTCCTTTGTCCGGACTGACGATCAGCTTGACGATGCGCTCCGATTCCGGGAGGCCCATGGCCGTCCAGGTCTCGCCGCCGTCCCCCGAGCGGTGGACGCCGTCGCCGATCGAGACGGAGTTCCTCGTCCACGCCTCGCCCGTTCCTACCCAGACGACGTCGGGATCGCTCGGGTCGATCGCGATCGCGCCGATCGACTGGACCGGCTCGCGGTCGAACTTCGGCGTGAAGGTCGTGCCGCCGTCGGTCGATTTCCAGACGCCCCCGCTCGCGGCGCCGACGTAGAGGACGAGGTCGCCGTTCTTCCGGTGCGCGGCGGCGATAGCCGAAACCCGCCCGCTCATCGTCGCCGATCCGATGTTGCGGATGCCGAGCCCCGAGAGTGTCCCGGCATCGAACCGCGACGGGTTGTCGGCCGCGGCGGCGCCCGGAAGGAGGACCGCGAGGCCGAGGGCCAAGGTGCCAGAGACGCGGCGAAGGTCGGTGCTCATCGTCGTCTCCGTTTCAGCGCCGGCCCGAATCGGGGAAGGCGAACATCCGCGGATCGGCCGCGACGCCGAGCTCGACGCTGTCGAGGTGATTCCGGCCGATCTCGAACGGGAAATAGACGCCGTCGACCTTCTCGTATTCGCCGAGATCCACGGTCGAGACGTCTTCCTGCCCCCGGATCATGCGATGGCTGACGACACGAATCTCGAGGAAGCAATCGGGATCGAGGTAGATGTACTGGACGTCGCCGTTCTTCAGCGTGACGCGCAGCTTGTGGGCGTCGGTGCCGTCGATGTCCTCGGTGCCGAGGTATTCGACCTTGCTCCCCTTCGCGGCGTAATCCACGAGCGGGCCGGCGGCGTCGGCGCGCTCGATCAGGTCCTTGGCGTCGTCCGGGGCGATCTTCTGCGGATCGCGCCGGCCTCCGAACGGGCGGACCGCCCAGGCCTGCTGGCCGTCCCAGGCCTGGATCGCGGTCATCCCTTGCATGCTGAACTCGCTCCGGAAGCGGCCCGGGGACACGGCCCAGGACTCGGTCTTGGCGTCGAGGCCCCCTCCGGTGCGCACCTTGCCGACGGTGTGCACCGAGGTGATCGCCTTGAGCTTCGCCGCCCCGCCCCGAGCCTCGAGGTTCTTCGCGACCAGCTCGTCGGCGGTCCACGCGAACGCGTTCACGGACATCGCGGCCAGAGCCGCGCCGATCCCGATCTTGGCCAGATTCATGGGACCCTCCCCGATCGCCGAAGCGGCGGCACCTGGATACGTTCCCAGGCGAAGCCGGTTTCGAGATCGGAGAAGCTTAACCCGGCGGGCTCGGCGAACCTACTCGATCGTGAGCTTGACCGACGATTCGATGATTCCCGCGGCGATGGCGTGGCGGGTGAGACCCGCGGTGTCGTGGATGTCCAGCTTGTTCATGAGATTCTGACGATGTTTCTCGACGGTCTTGACGCTGATGCCGAGCTCCGAGGCCGCCTGCTTGTTGGCCTTCCCCTCGGCGATGAGCTGCAACACCTCGACCTCGCGCGAGCTCAGGCGCGGAAGACCCTTCTTGGACGCTCCGCGGCGAACGGGTCGACGCAGAAGCCGGGCGTGGGCTCGCTCGGAGATGTTCGGACTGAACACGGTCTTCCCCGCGCGGATCTCCCGGATGGCTTGGGCGAGGAGGTGAGCGGAGGACTGTTTGACCAGATAGCCCACGACTCCCATGGCCGCAGTCTGCTCGACGTACTCGTCGTCGCTGTGCGCGGAGAGGATCAGGATCTTGGTCGTGGGCCGCGCCTCGAGAATCTGCCGGGTGGCCTCCAAACCGTTGAGAAGCGGCATCGCGATGTCCATGACGACGACCTCCGGTTGCAGCTCCCTGGCGAGCTGCACCGCTTGCCGTCCGGTTTCCGCCTCGCCGATCACCTCGATGTCGCCTTCGGCTTCGAGCAAGGCCCGAAGCCCTTCCCGGACGATCATGTGATCTTCGGCGAGCAACACGGTGATCGGTTTCATCTCATGACCTCGCCGGGAGCGTCCGGCGACAGGACGCGGCCGCTACCGAGCGGAATCCGCGCGCGGATCGTGGTGCCGCGGCGCGGTGCGGATTCGACCTCGAAGCGGCCGCCGACCATTTCGACCCGCTCCCGCATGCCGAGAAGACCCAATCGCGTGATCTTCTTGGCGAGGAGCACTCGCTCCACCTCGAACGACTTGCCGTCGTCGTGGATCTCCATGAGAACCACGCCCTGCTGTCGTTGGATGCTCACGTTGACCAAACTGGCCTGGGCGTGCTTGGCGACGTTGGTGAGGGCCTCCTGGGCGACGCGATAGAGCACCGTTCGCTTGTCGCCTTCCAGCTTCTCGACCGCGGCGAACGTCGCGAAGTGAATGCGGACGCCCGTCCGTTTCGTGAATCCCTTCATGAAGGAATGAAGCGCGGGGATGAGCCCCAGGTCGTCGAGCAGCGGCGGGCGCAAATTCCTTGCGAAGCGATGCACCGTGTTCATCGACCGTTGTACCAGCCGCTGCGTGCTGGCGATCTTCCTCTTGAGGTCCGCGGCGTTGATCGTGGCCTCCTTGTTCAGAGTCACGAGCTTGACTTTGATTGCGGTCAGGGTCTGGCCGATCTCGTCGTGAAGCTCGCGGCTGATCGCCCGTCGTTCCTCCTCCTGCGTGGACAGGATCTCGTGGGAAAGACGCCGCAGATGTTCCTGCATGCGGCGAGACTTCTCGAGCAGATTGCGGTAA
>JBGQLU010000228.1:0-4726 GCA_041500265.1 Acidobacteriota bacterium
CGGCCGGCTGCGCCTCGGCATGGACGCGACGATGAACGTCAATCCGCCCCCCAACACCAAGCGCATTCCCTACCAACGCTGGCGGCTCGAGTACTACACGCAGTGCTGCGGCTTCCTCACCGAATACCTGATCAACGACTATTCGGCGTTCCAGCGGAAAGAATTCCGCTTCGCGATCGACCTGCGCGGCATCGGGAAGCTGTTCGACTTCAATCAGGGGCTCCCGTGAGCGGTCCCGTCCTCGTGCTCGGAGGCACCGGGCGTCTCGGGCGCGCGACCGTTCTGGAGCTCCTGCACCGGGGGCGCGAGGTCGTCGCCCCTCCGCGGTCCGCGCTCGATCTGTCCGATACGGCGGCGCTCGCGGCGCGCATCGAGGCGTTCCGCCCCTCGGCAATCGTCAACCTCTCCGGGTTCACGGACGTGAACGCCGCCGAGCGCCCCGAAAATCACGCCGCCGCCGGCCTGTTGAACGGCGAGGTCCCGGGCCTGCTGGCGAGCATCGCCGCCCGCGCGTCGATCCCCTTCGTGCACGTCTCGACGGACTACGTCTTCGACGGCACGACGACGGTCCCCTACCTCGAGGACGATCCCGTCCACCCGCTCCAGGTCTACGGCCGCACGAAGCTCGACGGAGAGCGGGCGGCGCTCGCGGCCTACCCGGCCTCCCTCGTGCTCCGTGTTTCGACCCTCTTCGGACCCGATCGCCCCGACCGGCCGGCTTACGTGGACATGATCCTGCGTCAAGCTTTGCCGTTCGAGCGGAGCCGCGGCACGATTCAGGTCGTCGCCGGACCCGTGTCGTCGCCGACCTACGCTCCCGACGCGGCGGTCGCGCTCGCGGACCTCCTCGAGCGCTCCGTGACCGGGATCGTGCACCTCGCGAACCACGGCGCGTGCAGCCGGCTCGAGCTGGCGCGCGCCACCGTGGCCGCCTGCAATCTGTCCGACCGGGTGATCGTGACCCCGCGCCCCGAGACCCCCGGCGCGCTCCTGCGACCGGCCTATTCGGTTCTCGATACCGGCAAGCTGCAGGCGATCCTCGGACGGCGGATGCCGACGTGGCGCGATGCGCTGACGACGTACATTGAGCGGCTCCAAGTGGGGGGAGGGGAATGAAGGTTTTGGTCACGGGGGTCACGGGGTTTCTCGGGGGGAGGGTCGCCCTTGCCCTCGCCGCGCGGGGGCACGCGGTGCGCGGGTTCGTGCGCGACCCCGCGCGATGGGCCGGAAGACCCCCCTCCGCCGAGGCGGTCACCGGCACGATGACCGATCCCGCCTCGATCCGCGCCGCAGCCAGGGGGTGCGATGCGATCGTCCACGCCGCCGCCTTCGTCAAGACCTGGGCCAAGGACAAGTCGGAATACGACCGCGTGACCGTCGACGGCCTCCGCCTCGTGCTCGAGGCGGCGAAGGAGGCGAAGGCGCGCCTGATCTACACCTCGTCGTTCATCGCGCTCGGCCCCACCGACGGGCGCGTCTTCGACGAGGACACTCCCCGCGCCAGCGAGACCACGCACAACGACTACGAGCGCAGCAAGCTCGCCGCCGACCGGATCGCGCGCGAGGCCGCACGCGCCGGCGCCTCGATCGTGCGCCTCTACCCCGGGATCGTCTACGGCCCCGGCTCGCTGACCGCCGGCAACCACGTCGTGCAGAACCTCCTGCTCCACGCGCGTGGCAAGCTCCCGGGAATTCTCGGCGCCGGGGACCGGCGGATGTGCTTCGCCTACGTGGACGACGTCACCGCGGGGTTCGCCACCGCCCTGGAGCGCGCCCGGGACGGGAGCGCCTACATCCTCGGTGGGGACAACCGCACGCTCGTCGACCTGTTCGCGGCGTTCCAGAAGGAGACCGGCATCGCTCCTCCCCGGATCAAGATCCCGTACGCCGTCGCGCGGATGGTGGGGCGGTTCCAGCGCTGGCGCGCTGAGATCTTCGGCGTCGAGCCCGAGCTGACCGACGAGGTGGTCCGGATCTACGCTCGCGAGTGGAGCTACTCCTCCGACCGCGCGATCCGCGAGCTCTCCTACCACACGACCCCGCTCGAGGAAGGGGTCGCGAAGACGGTCGCCTGGCTGCGCGCGCAGGGCGAGCTTCCCGCATGACCCCGCTCGCATCCGAGCTGAAGCGCAAGGCCGTCCACGTCTCGATGGGAGGGTTCGCGCTCCTCCTTCGGTGGCTTGCCCCCTGGCAGGCGATGCTCTGCGCCGTCGTCGCGCTCGCGTTCAACCTCTTCGCCCTCCACCGGCTCACGAAACGGGCGCTGCTTCGCGAGCACGAGCGAGACCACGGCTACTCGCTCGGCATCGTCTTGTACCCGGCCGCCGTGCTCGCGCTCATCGTCGTCTTCCGGAACCGGCTCGAGCTGGCCGCCGCCGGGTGGGCTCTGATCGCCTTCGGCGACGGCATGGCCTCGGTCGCCGGCGTCACCTTGGGCGGCCCCAAGCTCCCCTGGAACTCCGGGAAGAGCTGGGCCGGGTTCCTCGCCTTCGTCGCCTGGGGGACGCTGATGTCGTCGTTCCTGATCCGCTGGGTCCAGGCGGGGGCCCTGACGTCCCCGAAGGACTGGATCGGGCCCTCGTTCCTTTCTGGGGCGATCGGCGGACCCGGCTCCGAGGCGTCGTTCCTGATCGTCTCTTGCTTCGCCGCCGCCCTCGCCGCCGCCTTCGCGGAGTCGCTCCCGACCGGCATCGACGACAACATCACCGTCCCGCTGATCGGCTCGGCCGTGCTCTATGCCGCCACCCTCGTCGAGCCCGGCCGCCTCGCCGAGGCCGCCCCCATGCTCGCGCGGGGCGCGCTGCTCGGGGGCGCCATCAACGCCGCTCTCGCCGTCGCCGCCTACGCCGCCAAGGGGGTGGACCTGTCAGGCGCGATCGCCGGGTGGTGCCTCGGCACCGCTCTCTACGCGTTCGGCGGAGGCACGGGATTCTCGCTCCTCCTCCTGTTCTTCGTCCTCGGCACCGCCTGCACGAAGATCGGCTACGCGAAGAAGGCCGCCCTGGGCATCGCCCAGGAGAAGGGCGGGCGGCGCGGCGCGAAGAACGCCTTCGCCAACACCCTCGCCGGCGTCGCCTTCGCGTTCCTGGCCGTCGCCACGCCTCGACACGACCTCTTCGTCCTTGCCCTGATCGCCGCCTTCGCCACCGCCGCCGCCGACACCGTCTCGAGCGAGATCGGCCAGGCGTTCGGCCGGACGACCTATCTCGTCACGAGCTTCAAGCGCGTCCCTCCCGGAACCGACGGCGCCGTCTCGCTCGAGGGAACCCTCGCCGGCATCGCCGCCTCCGCCGTCCTCGCCGCGTTCGCCGCCGTCTCCGGCCTCGTCGGCTGGAAGGGCGCCTGCATCGTCGTCGCCGCCGCGTTCGCCGGCACGACGCTCGAGAGTTACGTAGGCGCAACCCTCGAACGCATGAAGGCCGTGGACAACGAGGTCGTGAACTTCGCCAATACGGTGGCGGGCGGCCTCGCCGCGATGGGGATCTGGGCGCTGATGTAGGGGCGCGATCGGACCTCGTCCCGCGAGCAGCCCCAAAGGAGGCGCCGCGTGGACGTCATCGCAGAACGAGGACCCAAACGACCGGCCCACGAGGACGAGCTCTTGCGCCGGCTCCGGCACGCAGTGCGCCTGCGCCATTACAGTCGCAACACCGAAGAGGCGTACGCCTCCTGGGTCCGCCGGTATCTGCGATTCCTCAGGCCGAGGGATCCCTCATCGCCCGATCCCGTCGCGCTCACGGCGTTCCTGACCTCGCTCGCGATCGACGGACGCGTCGCCGCCTCGACCCAGAACCAGGCGCTGTCCGCCGTGCTCTTCCTCTATCGGGACGTCCTCCAGCAGGAGGTGGCCTGGCTCGCGGACGTCGTCCGCGCGAAGCGCCCTCAACGCCTCCCCGTCGTCTTGACGCGCGACGAGGTGCGGCGCGTGCTCGGCCGCATCCGCGGCACGCCGGGGCTGATGGCTCGTCTCCTCTACGGCTCGGGGTTGCGCCTTCTGGAGTGCTGCCGCCTCCGCGTGAAGGACGTCGACTTCGGCCGCCACGAAATCGTCGTCCGCGAGCCGAAAGGCGGCCACGACCGGCGAACGATGCTTCCCGCGCTGCTCGATCCGGCGCTCCGCCGCCACCTCGTCGAAACGCGAGCCCAGCACGACCGGGACGTGGCGAGCGGATCCGGGTGGGTGGAGCTTCCCTACGCCCTCCACCGCAAGTACCCGAACGCCGGTCGTGAGTGGGCCTGGCATTGGGTCTTCCCCGCAACCCGCCATTACGTCGACGCCGAATCCGGGGAGTCCCGCCGCCACCACCTTCACGAGTCGGTTCTCCAACGCGCGTTCAGGGAGGCGATGCTCGGCTCCGGCATCCCCAAGCCCGCCAGCCCCCACACGCTGCGCCATTCGTTCGCCACGCACCTGATCGAGGACGGCCAGGACATCCGCACCGTCCAGGAGCTTCTCGGGCACCGCGACGTGACGACGACGATGATCTACACGCACGTGCTGAACCGCGGCGGGCTCGGCGTCCTGAGCCCCATGGACCGCCTCGGTAGCCTTTTGGAGAGCTAGGCTGCAGGGATCCGTTGTATAAACCCGGATTTCTCATGGGTCATGACGAAAGCTCGCGCGAGTTGAAAAACGCGGACGCGTGACGATGGCGAAAAAGTGAGTGCCGACGTGGCCTGGACAAACTCCTCCCGTGATAGAAGGACGGTTGCGAAGCCAATCCAC
>JBGQLU010000229.1:0-4691 GCA_041500265.1 Acidobacteriota bacterium
AACGCCGCGCGCTTCGTTCGCGAGGCGGGGGCGGATGCGGTCAAGATCGAGGGAGGGGCCAAGCGCGTCGAGGTGATCCACGCCCTCCTCGACGCCGAGATCCCGGTGATGGGCCACCTGGGACTCACCCCCCAGTCGGTGCTCAAGATGGGCGGCTACAAGGTGCAGGGGCGAGCGCGCGACGAGGCGGACGCCCTGGTGGACGACGCCGCGGCGCTCGCGAAGGCGGGCGTCTTCTCGATCGTGCTCGAGGGGATTCCCTCGGCCCTCGCCGAGCGCGTCACCGGCGCGGTCGACGTCCCCACGATCGGCATCGGCGCCGGCCCGAAGTGCGACGGCCAGGTGCTCGTCATCCACGACATGCTGGGGATGCTCCCCGGCCCCGTGCCGAAGTTCGTCCGCAAGTACGCCGACCTCCACGCCGTGTCGACCGACGCCATCCGGCGCTTCGCCGCCGACGTTCGCTCCGGCTCGTTTCCGTCGACCGAGGAGACCTACGGCTGATGGACGTCGTCCGCCGCGTCTCGGCGATGAAGGAGCTCGCGTCCGCGGCGCGGGGGTCGGGGCGCCGCATCGGCTTCGTACCGACGATGGGGTTCCTTCACGAAGGACACCTGAGGCTGGTGCGGCGCGTCCGTGCCCTGACCGATCTCACCGTCGTGTCGATCTTCGTCAACCCCACGCAGTTCGGTCCGGGCGAGGATTTCGCGCGGTATCCGCGCGACCTCGCGCGCGACGCCGATCTGCTCTCCCCCGAGGGGGTCGACGTCCTGTTCGCCCCGGACGTGGAGGAGGTCTACCCCGCCGGGGCGGGGACGTTCGTCGAGGTCGCGGGGTTGTCGGAGCCGCTCGAGGGGGCCAGCCGTCCGGGCCACTTCCGCGGGGTCGCCACCGTGGTCACGAAGCTCTTCGCGGCCGTGTCGCCGCACGTCGCCGCATTCGGCCAAAAGGACGCGCAGCAGACGCTCGTGGTTCAGCGGCTCGTGCGCGACCTCCTGCTCGACGTCGAGATCCTGGTCGTCCCGACCGCGCGCGACGAGGACGGCGTCGCGCTGTCGAGCCGCAACGTCTATCTCTCCCCGGAAGAGCGCCGGGCGGCACGCGCGATCCCGCGGGCCCTCGAAGCGGCCCGCGCCGCCGTGGAGGCGGGGGAGCGCGAGGGGGCGGAGATCGTCCGGGCGGCGCGAGCCCCGATCGAGGCGGAGCCCCTGCTCCGGATCGATTACGTCGCCCTCGTGGACACCCTGCGGCTCGAGCCGATCGAGCGGGCCGGCGGCGAAATGTTGCTCACGATCGCCGTTTTTGCCGGGTCCACCCGCCTGATCGACAACCTTCCCCTCCGGGTGTGAGCCTTGCCCCGGGGTGGAACGCGTGTTACATCTCTTGTGCTGCCCGTCCGGAATCGTCCGGTCGGGCTCCCAACCCGGGCGTCCAGCCTTGCGGCGGGCGACCCGGGAAAGGAGGCTCGCATGACCCGCGACATGCTTCGCGCCAAGGTCCACAGGATCACGGTGACGGAGTGCGACGTCGACTACGAGGGGAGCCTCACGCTCGACCGCGACCTCATGGATGCCTGCGGCATGGTCCCGTTCGAGCGGATCGACGTGTATGACGTCGACAACGCCGCCCGTTTCTCGACCTATCTGATCGACGGCCCCCGGGGAAGCGGCGCCTGCTGCGTGAACGGCGCCGCCGCGCGGTTGGTCGAGCGCGGCCACCGGGTGATCGTGGCCTCGTATTGCGCCGTCGAGGAAGCGGAGATCGCTACCCACGTTCCGAAGATCGCCCTCGTGGACGCGAAGAACCGCCTGACGGTGCTCAAGAATCACGAAGGCGCGGGGGTCAAGGTCCCCGTCTGACGGGAGGGCTCCATGCAGGACCCGACGATCGTCCGGACATTCGTCGATAGGACCGAGGCCGACCTCGCGCGAGGGATGCTCGAATCGGAAGGGATCGTGGCGTCCGTCGTTTCCGACGACTGCGCGGCCAACGATCCCGCGCTCTCGATGGCCAACCTCGTCCAACTCGTCGTCGAAGGCACCGATCTCGAGCGCGCGACCGCGCTGCTCGAAGAGACCGTCCCCGACGCCGAGACCGAGGCCGCCGAGCGGGAGACGGAGCCGAGCTGACTTCAGCCGGTTCCTTCCAGGAGCGCCGTCCAGACCTCCCGGGTACGCCGGGCCGTTTCCTCGATCGGGCCGTCGTTGTCGATCACGTAGTCGGCCGCTTCGAGCTTGGCCGCCGCAGGGGCCTGCGCCGCGATGCGCGCGCGGGCCTCCTCCTCCGTCAACCCGCCGCGCGCCACCGCGCGCGAGACCTGCGTTTCCGGCCGGCAGGTCACGACGACCAGGGCGTCGAGGTCGCGGCGGGACCCCGCCTCGACGAGCAGGGCCGCGTCGACGATCGCGATCGGGGCCGGGTCCAGGCCCGCGTCGTGACGAGCGACCCGCCGCGCGATCTCCTCGCGCACCTTCGGGTGGACGATGGCGTTGAGGTCGGCCAGGGCGCGCGGATCCGAGAAGACCACGGCGGCGAGCCGCTTGCGGTCGATCGATCCGTCGGCGGCGACGACCTCCGTCCCGAATCGCGCCGCGACTTCGTCGCGCGCGCGGCCGCCCGCCGCGAGGAGGTCGTGCGCAATCTCGTCCGCGTCGACGTGATACGCCCCGAGGTCGCGGAAGAGCGCCGCGACCGTGCTCTTCCCCGAGGCGAGCCCGCCGGTCAAGCCGACGCGGAGCATCGGCGCGCGGCCTCCAGCGTATTGGCGAGGAGCATCGCGATCGTCAACGGCCCGACGCCTCCGGGGACCGGCGACAGCCAGGCCGCCTTCGCCGCCGCCTCCCCCGGGCGGACGTCGCCGCACAGGACCGAGCCCCGGTCGCGGAGCGCCGCCAGCTTCTTCGCGTCCTCGCCGAAGATCTCGCGGACGTCCGCTTCGGTCGTCAGAGTGTGGATGCCGACGTCCACGACGGCCGCCCCGGGCTTGACGAACGACCCCCGCACGAATCCCGGCTTGCCCACCGCGGCGACCAGGATGTCCGCGCCGGCGGCCAGCGCGGCGACGTCGGGGGTTTTCGAGTGGGCGATCGTCACCGTGCAGTCCTCGCGGAGGAGGAGGATCGCCATCGGCTTTCCGACGATGTTGCTACGGCCCAGCACGACGGCGCGACGACCCGCCAGCGCGACGCCGTGGCGCTTCAGGAGCTCGATGATCCCCGCGGGCGTGCACGGGACGAATCCCGGCGCGCCGGTCAGCAGGCGCCCGGCGTTGATCGGGTGGAATCCGTCCACGTCCTTCGAAGGGTCGATCGCCTCGATCACCCGGTGCGCGTTCACCCCCTTCGGGAGCGGCATCTGGACCAGGATGCCGTGAACCGAGCGGTCGGCGTTCAGGCGGCGAACGGCGGCGAGGATCTCCTCCTCGCCGGTCGAGCCCGGCAGCCGTAAGACGCGAGAGGCGATCCCGACCTCCTTCGCGGCCTTCTCCTTCCCGCGCACGTAGACCTGGGAGGCGGGATCGTCGCCGACGAGGACGACGGTCAGGCCGGGGACGATCGCCGCCGCCTCGCGGAGAGCGATGACGCCGCGCGCGACCTCGCCGCGGATCGCGGTGGCGGTCGCCGTCCCGTCCAGCGTCCGGGCCGCGGCCCCGGTCACGTCTTTCTCTTCTTGAAATGAGCGCTGAACTTGAACGCCTCGCCGTTCGCCAGCGTGGCCGTCATCTCGACGTGGTAGCGCTTCGCCCGCGGATCGAGCGTGCGGTAGACCAGAAGCCCGTCCCGCTTCTCGCCGGGGTAGAGGATGATCTGGCCGTCCAGGATCGCGGCGCGGATCCGGTCGATCCCCTCGGGCGCCGGGCGGTCGCTCATCGCGAAGGCGGTGACGATCGTCGGGTAATCGACCGGCCCTTCGGAGTCCCGGTAACTCGTCTCCATGCGGCAGGCCTGCGGCTGGAAGACCAGGCGCGCCTCGCCCCGGTTCTCGATCAGCACGTGGAAGGTGACGTAATGGCCCCCGTGCCCCGGGACCGAGGCGAACGGATCGAATTCCAGGCCGCTCCGCCGGCGCACGAACCCGGTGCGGGTGGCGTCGTCGATCCGCGTGAGCGCGAGCGCGGCCGTGGGCCCTTCCTTGCTCCAGGTCTCCCCCTGGAGGGTTCCGGCCTCGGGCTGGGTCGGATCGGGATCGTAGACGGGGAGCTCCGGCGGGGCGCCCGCGAGCGTCGCCGCGGCGAGCAGCGCCATGGCGACGGCCGGGATCGCGGAGCGGAGGAGCGGGCGCACGGGGGGATTCTAACAAGCGCGGGTCCGTGATATCACTGGCGCATGAACATCAAGAAGATCGCCGGTCTGGTGCTCGTCACGGCGGGCGTGCTCCTCCTGGTCTACCGCGGCTTCAGCTACACCAAGGAAAGCCACACGGGGAGCTTGGGCCCGTTCGATTTCAGCGTGAAGGAAAAAAAGCAGGTGACCGTCCCCACCTGGGCGGGGGTGGCCGCGGTTGTCGCGGGCGTCGCGCTGCTCGTGATTCCGGGGCGGCGCACGTAGCCTCTGGCCGTTCGGGCCTCCGCCTCCTACAATGCGCCCCGTCTCACGGGGACCCCGCATGCAAACCGAGATCGTGATCCGCGGCGCCGCGGAGCACAACCTCAAGCGGATCGACGTCACCATCCCGCGCAACAAGCTCGTGGT
>JBGQLU010000230.1:0-4624 GCA_041500265.1 Acidobacteriota bacterium
CCCCTGCGTGACGATGATCCGGCGGAGCGCGTTCCGGAATTCCCCCGGGACCTCTTGCCACGCGGGATTCCCCATGAAGTCGCCGTGGCCGATCTTCCGGTCGTGCTCCGGCTCGGCGAGAAAGATCCCCCACTTGTAGTCGGGCATCTTCACGTAGTCGAAGTGCGCCCAGCCCTTCGCGTCGACCGAGATCGCGGTGCGAAGGTAGATGTCGTCGACCTGGAACCCCGCCGGGCCCGCCTCGTGCCACCACTTGAGGTAGTCGGGCTGCCACTTCTCGAGCGCCCGCAGCAGCCTCTTGTCCTGGGAGAGGTTGACGTTGTTCGGAATCTTCTCGTGCAGCTGCATCAGGTTCTCCTGAAGTCGAAGGCGGGGCGCTCGGGCTTCCCGTACATGGTCAGAGCGCCCTTCTCGCCGACGGCGTTCGGGCGCTGGAAGATCCAGTTCTGCCAGGCCGACAGCCGCGCGAAGATCTTGCTGTCCCCGGTCTCGGCTCCTGGGAAGCGTAAGGACGCCTCCATCCCCGTCAGGGCGTCGGGCGAGAGGCTCACCCGCTCCTCGATCGCGACGCGCACCTCGTCCAGGTAGTCGATCTCGTCGGCGACGACGGTGACGAGCCCCGCCTCCTCGGCGTCGGTGGCGTCGTACACCTTCGGGTCGGCGAGGATTCCTTCGGTCTTCCCCGGCTCGCCGAGGAAGCGCGCCGCGAGGCGGGTCATCCCGTGGGACATCGGGTACGCTCCGCCGTTCATCGGGGTCACGGCGATCGCCACCGGGCGTAGGACGTCGTAGAGCATGTAGGAGCGGTCGGCCGCGAGCGCCAACTCGAAGAGCGTCCCCACGAAACACGAGCCCGGCTCGATCAGCGCGTAGAACGACCGCGCCGTCAGATCGAGGCGGCGGAGCGTCCGCGCCATGAAGAGGCGCACCTCGCCGACGAACCAGTCGGAGGCATGCGCCTCCAGCACACGATCCAGCTCGATGCAGCGGTCGACGTCCCCCTCGGTCTTCAGGAGCACGAGCCCGATCTCGTCTTCGTTGTGCCGGAGCTCGAGAAGGGCCTCGTCCAGCTCGCGGAACGCCTGGAGCGGCCACCACGACGAGCCCGCCGCGCGGATCGCCTCCGGCTCCGCCGGAAGGCCGGCCGGCGGCCCCAGGAGCGTCAGCGTCGCGGTCCGCTTCGCGCGATCGATCGCGAGCGTCACGTGGGCCCAGCGGATGGTGTCCCCCTCGCGGTTGCCGACGACGGCCTCGAGAGCGATTCCTGTCGTCTCGCGGGCGGGAGACGACGCCGCGAGAGCGCCCGCCCGCCGGTCGACCGCGTCCGCGAACTTGCTCCGCGTGGCCACCTCGTCCACCAGCCCCCACTCCACCGCCCGCTTTCCCTTGATCCCCTCGGCCACGGTGCAGAACACGTCGGCCAAGTCCCGCCGGATCTTGCGCTTGTCCACCAGGCGGGTCAGTCCGCCCGTTCCGGGAAGAACCCCGAGGAGCGGCACCTCCGGGAGGCTGACCGCGGAGTTCCCGTCGTCCACGAGCAAGATCTCGTCGCACGCCAGCGCCAGCTCGTACCCGCCGCCGGCGCACGTACCGTTCAAAGCGGCCATGTACTTTTGCCCCGAGTGGGCCGAGGCGTCCTCGATCGCGAGGCGCGTCTCGTTGGTGAACTTGCAAAAGTTGACTTTGAACCCGTGCGACGACCCCGCGAGCATCCGAATGTTGGCACCCGCGCAGAAGACTCGCTCGAGCCCGCTGCTGATGACGACGCATCGGACCGCGGGGTGCTCGAAGCGAAGGCGCTGCACCGCGTCGTAGAGCTCGAGGTCGACCCCCAGGTCGTAGGAATTGAGCTTCAGCTGGTAACCCGCGCGCAGCGGGGCGTCTTCCTGGACTGCCATCACCAGCCGTGCGATCGGTCCCTCGATCGACAGCTTCCAGTGGCGGTAGCCTTCGGGGGAGCGCTGAAAAGTGACCGGCTCCGGCTTGATCGATGTCTCCATGGCACGCCTCCGTTGTCGAAGCGCGCACTATACTGCACATTCCGCCCCATTGCTGTCCTTAATTCAATGCACTATAGTGCATTCATGCCTCGGACGGGCGAGATCCTCGACGACCCGGTGTTGACCCGCCTCGCCGCGCGCGTGCGGCGGCTTCGCGAAGCCCACGGATGGTCCCGCGGCGAGCTCGCAGAGCGCTCGGGGCTCTCCGTTCGCTTTCTGGCCCGGATCGAGGGGGGGGACGGCAACGTCTCCCTCGTTCGCCTCGCTCACCTGGCCGGGGCTCTCGGCACCCCTCCGGACGCGCTCCTTCGCGCTCCCCGTCCCCGGGGCCCGGTGGTCGCGCTGGTCGGGATGCGCGGCGCGGGGAAGAGCACGGTCGGCCCTCTTCTCGCCGAGAAGCTGGCCCTTCCGTTCGTCGAGATGGACGGCTTGATCCAGGAAGCCGCCGGATTGCCCCTCGACCAGATCTTCGAGCTTCACGGCGAGCGCTACTACCGGCGGCTCGAGCGGGAGACCGTCCAGTCGATCCTCTCGCCGTCCAGGGCCGCGGTCGTCGCCGCCGCCGGCGGGGTCGTCAACGAGCCCGCGACCTGGAGGACGCTGCTCGAGAAGACGACCGTCGTCTGGCTGCGGGCGCGTCCGGAAGATCACTGGGGACGCGTGGTCGCGCAGGGGGACCGTCGGCCGATGGGGGACAACCCCGACGCGATGGCGGAGCTCCGCGCGATGCTCGCGGCGCGCGAGGGGCGGTACGCGCAGGCCCACGTCGTCGTCGATACGTCGCGCCGCTCCCCCGAAAACGTCGCCGCGGCGATCGCGGCCGAGCTCGCGGCGCCCGATCGCCGCGCGGAATAAGGCGCGCATGTCCATCACGAGCGTCCTTCTCCCCGCGGTCGCCGGCGCCTGGTATCCGGCCGGGAAGGACGAGCTCGCCGGGCTGGTCGATCGGCTGCTCGACGAGGCGGGCGCCCGCGCCCCGGCCCCTGGCGCAGGCGTCCTTGCGCTCGTGGCACCTCACGCGGGGTACGCCTACTCGGGCGCGGTCGCGGCCTCGGCGTTCCATCGCATCGCCGGAATGCGATTCGACCGCGTAGTTCTCGTGGGGCCTAGCCATCACTTCGGCTTCCGCGGCGCCGCCGTCCCGGCGGCCGCCGTGGCGCAACGGACGCCGCTCGGCGACGTTCCCTTCGACGAGGCGGCGCTCGAATCGCTCCGGAGGTCGGCGGTCGTGAGGGCGGACGATCGCGTCTTCGCTCCGGAGCACGCCCTCGAGTCGGAAATCCCCTTCTTGCAGCGGGTCCTCGGGAGCGACGTCCCGATCGTCCCGATCCTGCTTGGCGGCGGCGCGACCCGCGACGACGCCGTGCGGCTCGCGGCCGATCTCGCGCCTCTGGTCTCCTCGAACACGCTGGTCGTCGTCTCGTCCGACTTCACCCACTACGGCCCGAGATTCGGGTACGTCCCGTTCGCGGAGCGCGTCCCGGAGCGCCTGCGCGAGCTCGATCTCGGCGCCGCGGACGCGATCGCCGCCGGAGACGCCGCGGGATTCGCCCGCTACGCCGACCGGACCGGCGCGACGATCTGCGGGAGGCGGGCAATCGACGTCCTCCTGGCCTTGCCGGCGGGCGCCCGCGGGGGAACGTTGCTCGAATACGACACCTCCGGGCGCATGACCGGGGACTTCGGGCACTCGGTCTCGTACGCGTCGCTGGCGTTTCCGGCGGCCGTGGCGGCCGCAGGCGCCGAGTGAGCGCCGCCCTCAGCCCCGCCGAGGGGGCGGCGCTGTTGGCCCTCGCGCGAGGAGCGATCGAAGACCGCCTCCGGCGCGACGGGACGCTCGAGCGCATGCGGCTCGGCCTCACGATTACCGCGGCGCTCGCGGAGCCGCGCGGCGTGTTCGTGACCCTGAAGGTCGACGACGTGCGCGGCTTGCGGCTGCGCGGCTGCATCGGCTCGATCCAACCGGGGCCGCCCGTTCACGAGGCGGTCGTGGAGGCCGCCCACGGGGCCGCCTTCGACGACCCGCGGTTCCCGCCGGTGGCACCCGGGGAGTTCGAGAGCCTGCGCGTCTCGATCGCCGTGTTGACCCCCTTGGAGCCGGCGGCATCCCCGGAGGCGATCGTCCCCGGAATCCACGGGGTCCACCTCGTCTCGGGCGTCAGGCGTGCGGTCTTCCTCCCCCAGGTCGCCACCGAGCAAGGCTGGTCGACCGTGGAGCTCCTCGAGAATCTCGCGATGAAGGCCGGCCTCGTCCGCGCCGGGTGGCGCCAGGCCGCCCTCTCGGTCTTCCGGAGCGAAAATTTCGGGGAGTGAGGACCGGCCCCGGCCTGCTAGACTCCGGCCCCGTGAACCCCGTCGAATCGTCCGTAGTTCCGCTGCGCGCCGCCGTGCTCCCCTCGTGGGACCGCGCGGTCGCCTCGGTTCGCGACGCCGCCCAGCTCGGAAAGCCTCGCGTCACGACGATGGTGGTCTTCACGACGGCGATGGGGGCGTGGCTGGCGCCGGGATCGATCGGGCTCGCGAGGACCGCCCTGCTGCTCTTCGGGACCGCGCTGCTGGTGGCGTCGGCGAACATCCTCAACAGCTGGTACGAGCGCGACACCGACGCCCTCATGCTCCGCACG
>JBGQLU010000231.1:0-4613 GCA_041500265.1 Acidobacteriota bacterium
ACCTGCATGAGCCAGGCGTGCGTGTGCAGCCCGTCGTAGTGGAGCACGGGGAACTGCGCGCCGGTCCCCCCGATATAGATCTCGAGGTAGCGCAGGGATTCCCGCGAGGGCCAGATGCGGCTCTCGAGCCAGTTCGGCGCCACGCAGTGCGGGAGGGGCGTGATGTCCGCCATCAGCTCCGGAATCCACTTCTCGAGCAGCGTGTTCCGGAGATAGGGCGGAGGAGTCGTCGGATCGGCCGCGAGGATGGCCTGGACGTAATCCCGGAGCTTCCAGGTCGCCTTGTCGATGACGACCGGAACGTCGCCGTACCGGTCCCTGAAGAACTCCGGCGCCCACCGGGAGAGCGCCTTCCAATGTCCGATGGCGTCGGTCACGACGACCGGACGCAGCCGGTCGATGTAGCGGCGGACGAGCTCGCCGTGGGCGAGGCCGGAGACGCGGTCGATGGAATCCCGGGGGGGTGCGACTTCGAACATGGCCTCACTCCTCGTGCCGTAGACGCTCGAGGTCGGCGGCGAACAATCGTGCAATGTCGCGGACGTATTCGCGCAGCATCAGGTCGCCGTTGCAGCCGTCAGGCCCGATCCGCTCGTCCACGCCGCCCGTCGCGAAGCGCTTCCAGTCTTCCGGCCGGTCTTCCGTGCCGCGCCACCCTTCGGAGGGGAAGTAGAGCGTGATGCGGCCGCCGAACGTTCCGGGATGGTACGCCTTCACCGCGGCGATCGTCGTGTCCTCGAGGACGATGCGGCTGCGCTCGGCCTCGTCCGCCGGAGCGGGGGGCCCCGAAGCCGCGGACGCGCTCACCGCCGAAGCCCGCCCGAGAAGATAGGCGAGGCGCCGCCCTCGCGGAAGCGAGAGGGCCGTCCGCATGTGATGGGTGATTCTCTCCCAGAGGCGCCGCGCGTTCGTGACGGCCAGGGGAACCGGCTTGAGCGCCGTCGGACAGGGGCTCCCGAACAAGGCGAGGAGCGCGATCGTGCGCCCGCGGGCCGCGAGCAGCCGCGCCGTCTCGAAGGCCGCGGCTCCACCGAGGCAGTATCCGGCGATCGCGAGCGGCCCGCTCGGCTGGAAGGCCTGGAGATCGTCGGCGAAAACCTTCGCCATCTCCTCGACCGTGCGCAGCGCCGGACGGCGGCCGTCGAGGCCGGGCGGTTGAAGCGCGTAGAACGGCTGGCCGGGACCGAGCTCTGCCGCGAGCCGTACGTAGCAGAAGACGTCGCCGTTGTGGCCGGGAATACCGAACACCGGGAGGCCGGCGCCCTTGGGCTGGAGCGGAACGATCGAAGGGGGCAGAGCCGCCACGGTGCCGGCGACCTCGAGGAACGAGAGGATCTCGGGCTTGCGCCTCTGCATCTCCTCCTTGATGCCGGGGGTGATCGCCCCCTCGGGCGCGCTGATCTTCAGGCGGTCCCCTTCCACCCAGACCTTCACGTCCAGGCTCTGAAGGCGCCACATGAAATCGCGCACGCTCAAAGCTCGAACTCCTCCCGCTTCGCTCCGCCCGCCGCCTTCGTCCCTCCGGCCGCGGCGAACAAGAGCGCGTCGATCGCGCCGGCGAGCCCCTCCACCGTCGGAGCCTGGAACAACAGGCGCAGCGGAAGGTCGAGCGGGAAGGCCGCCCGAAGGCGCGTCATGATCTGCGCCGCCTGCACCGAATGCCCGCCGAGGGCGAAGAAATCGTCGCGGACGCCGATCGAGGGGAGGCGCAGTACCTCGGCCCAGATGGCGGCGACGCTCGACTCGGTCGGCGTGCGGGGAGCGGGGCTTTCCGGGAGCTCCGCCGGGGTGGGAGCCGGGAGAGCCGCGCGGTCGATCTTCCCGCTCGGCGTGTGCGGGAGCTCTTCCTGCACCACGAAGAAGTTCGGCACCATCGGATCCGGGAGCTTCGTCCGCGCGTGGTCGCGAAGGACTCCGGCGAGGCCTTCCGCGCCACGCGGCGACGCCACGTAGGCGACGATGCGCCGGTCGCCCTCGACGTCGTCCCGCACGATCACGACGACCTCCGAGACGTCCGGGTGCGAGGCGAGCACGCTTTCGATCTCGCCCAGCTCGATCCGGAATCCGCGGACCTTGACCTGGTGGTCGCCGCGCCCCAGGAATTCGACGTTGCCGTCCGGGCGGAAGCGGCCGAGGTCGCCGGTGCGGTACATCGTGGCTCCGGGAGCGAACGGATCGGAGACGAACTTCTCGGCGGTCAGCTCGGGGCGGCGGAGGTAGCCCCGCGCCAGCCCCTCTCCCGCGAGGCAGATCTCCCCACGGACGCCGATCGGCACCGGCTCCTGCGCGGCGTCGAGGATGTAGAGGCGCGTCCCCGCGATCGGGCGTCCGATCGTCGGGGGCTCGCCGCGGCGTCTCAGGGCGACGGTCGAGTAGGTGGTGTCCTCGCTGGGGCCGTACAGATCGTAGACCTTGCGCACCCCCGCGGCGTAGATCGCGTCGGCGAGCCGCGTCGAAAGCGGCTCGCCCGCGAGGTTGACCGTCACGACCGATGCGGGGACCCCTCCGGAACGGAGGAGCTCGGCGATCGCCGAGGGCACCGTGTTGACGAGCCGGACCTCGTCCTTGGCCGGGAGCGCCGGGAGGGCCAGCGCGTTGTCGGCGAGGATCACCTTCCCCCCCGCCGCGAGCGTCACGAAGATCTCGAAGACCGACAGGTCGAAGCAGATCGACGTCGCCGCCAGCGTCCCCGAGAGCTCGTCGTCGGTGAACACGGTGCGCGCCCAGGCGCAGAGCGCCGTGGCGCTCCGATGCTCGATGGCGACCCCCTTCGGGCGACCGGTGGACCCCGACGTGTAGATGACGTACGCGAGATCCCCGGGGCGCGATCCCGCCTTCGGATCGGCGTCCGAAGCGCGGGACACCGCCTCGTCGTCGATGGCGACCGTGGTCGTTCCCCGATCCGGAAGGGCCGCCGCGAGCCCCCGCCGCGTGAGGAGGAGCTTGGCCTCCGAGTCCTCGACGATGAAAGCCGACCGGGCGGCCGGGTAAGCCGGGTCGATCGGGACGTAGGCTCCTCCCGCCTTGAGGACCCCCAGGATGCCGACGATCATCGGCGCCGTCCGGTCGAGGCGCACGGCGACGGGAGTCTCGCGAGAGACGCCGAGCGTCCGGAGGTGGTTGGCCACCCGATTGGCCCGGCCGTCCAGCTCGGCGTAGGTCAGCCGCTCCGTTCCGGCGACGAGGGCCACGGCGCCGGGCGTGCGGCGGGCCTGGGCGGCGACGAGATCGTGCAAGGTCGTCTCGCGGGCGCCGGCGGTTCCGGTCGCGTTCCAGGAGACGACGATCCGGTGTCGCTCCGCCTCCGTGAGAATCGGCGCCGTTGCGATCGGAACCTCCGGGTCGGCCGTGAAGGCTCTGAGGAGCGTGTCGTAGTGGCCCAGCCAGCGCCGGATGGTCGCCTCGTCGAGGAGGTCCGAATTCCACGCGCACTCGACGGCGACGGCGGCGCCGTCGTCCACGAGATTGAAGGCGATCTCGAAATTTACGAAGCTCTTCGGCGACGGGAGAGGCTCGAGCGAGAGATCGGCGAACTCCGGGGGCGCGCCAACCCGGTCGACGTTGAACGTGAGATCGACGAGAGGCGTCCGCCGGGGATCGCGCGGGAGGTTCAGGCGGCGGACCAGGCTGCCGAAGGTCAGCTCGGCGTGCCCCTGCGCGTCCACGATGGCGGCGCGCGCGGCGCGCAGGTGCTCCGCGAACGTCGCGTCACGGTCGATCGCGACGCGGAGCGGCAAGGTGTTCACGCAGTGCCCCACGAGGTCCCCTCCCTCCTGCGAGGCCTGCCCCGCGACCGGGATGCCGACGACGAAGTCGGTCTGGCCGGTGAGCCTGTGGAGGAGGACCTCGAACGCGGCCAGGGCGGTCGCGTAGAGGGTGGCGCCGTTCTTCGCGCCGACCTTGCGCAGCTCCCGGCACAGCAGGGCGTCGAGGTGAGAGGCGATCTGCGCCCCGGCGAAGCTCTTGGCCGCGGGGCGCGGCCGGTCGAGCGGGAGATCGAGCGCGGGAGGTGGTGCGACGAACCGGGCGGCCCACCAGTCCTCCGCCGCGCGCGCCTCGTCCCCGGGGGCGCCGGCGGCGTGAGCCCGCACGTACTCCTCGTACGACGCGGTCGCGGCCAGGCGCGGCTCGAGCCCGTGGCGTACCGCGCCGTAGAGGGCGCCGAGATCCCGCACGAGGATCGACGACGACCAGCCGTCGCACACGATGTGGTGCGCGGTCACGATCAGCAGGTGCCGGGACGGCTCCTCGCGGACCAGGGTCGCCCGAAGGAGCGGACCGTTCACGAGGTCGAACGGCGTGTGGGTCTCGAGGTCCACAAGGCGCAGGACTTCCGCGTCACGCTCCGCGGCCGCCGAGGAGGACAGATCCACGAGCGGGAGCGCCACCGGGACCTCTGCTCGCACGGTCTGGCTCTCGCCGTCGGCCGAGATCGTGACCCGCAGGGCCGCGTGGCGAGCGACCAGGCGGCCGAGCGCGGCGTCGAGCGCGGCGACGTCCAGCGGCCCCGCCAGCCGGAGGGGGAAGCACTGGTTGTACGAGCACGACGCCTCCGCCCCCATCGCGCAGGCGGTCCACATCTCCTGCTGCGCCTCGGTGAGGGGCAGCAGGAC
>JBGQLU010000232.1:0-4596 GCA_041500265.1 Acidobacteriota bacterium
GACCCATGGGGAAGTCCGCATCGGGGCCGGGGGTGGCATCGTCGCGGATTCCGATCCCGAGGACGAGTGGATGGAGTCGAACGCGAAGGCGCGCGCTCTGACCCGGGCCTTGGGGTTCGAACCGGAGGAAGCGGCGTGATCTCGCGGCGGGCGTCGGGATTGGCGATCCTCGACGGACGGCCGGTCGAGGGCGAAGCCTTGGTCCTGCCCTGGGACGACCCGGCGGCGCAGTGGGGGCTCGGGGTCTTCGAGACGATCGCGGTGCACGAGGGTCTGCCGAAGCACCCAGCGGCCCATCTCCTCCGGCTGCACGCCGCCGCCGAGGAATGCACCGTGCCGCTTCCGGACGACGCCGAGATCCTCCGCTCGCTCCAGGATGTCGCCGCGGCGATTCCCGAAGGGCACGGCTGGACGAAGGTCCTCGTGTCCCGGAGCGGGCGGTGGGCGGTGTTCGGCAACGCGACCGATCGCTCCGGCGAGGGCGCGCCGTGCGCCGCCGTCGTTCTTCGAGGCCGCCGTCACCGTCTCGATCCCTTGACGGGAACGAAGACGCTCGCGTACGCGGCTTCGATCCTGGGGCTCGAGGAGGCGCGCCGGAAGGGGGCCGACGAAGGATTCTGGCTCAACGATCGCGGGCACCTCATCGGGGCCTCCGCGGCCAACGTGTTCGTCGTCAAGGGGCGCGCGGTGACGACTCCCGCGGTCTCGGACGGCGCGCGTCCGGGTGTGACGCGGGAACGGGCGATCGCGGCGCTTCGCGTCCAAGGGGTTCGCGTCGCGGAGAGCCGGGTCCGGGTTCTGAAGCTCAGGAGCGCGGACGAGATCTTCCTGACCTCGTCCCTCTTGGGAGTGCGCGCTGTCGTGCGCCTCGACGGCTCCGACGTTCGCGGCGGGCGGCCCGGCCCCGTGACCCGGCGTCTGGCCGACGCGCTCGCCCATGACGAAGCGCCGGCGCGCGACGTCGTTCACGACACGGAGTCACGGGGGTAGACGATGCAGGAAGCGCGCGCGTGGTTCCTCGATGCGAAGGTGGTCTCGATCGTCCTCGCGGCATGGTCGGCCGCCGTGCTCGTCCACGGGCTCTGGCGGTCGCGCGGCGAGGCTCCGCCCGACCCGATTCGGGAGAGCGGCCCCATTCTCTAGAGACGTCCGGGTGGTGGCTCGGGACGGGATTGAACCGCCGACGCAGGGATTTTCAGTCCCTCGCTCTACCAGCTGAGCTACCGAGCCGTGATGTGCGGAAACGAGCGCGGATTCTCGCACTCGCCCCCGCGATTTTCAAGGCACGGCGGCCGGAGGCTCAGGACGGCCGTACCGCCTCGGGGCGGGGCCGAGGGCGCGGGGTGGCATCGACCGGCAGGGCAGGGCGGGCCGCCGCCTCGTCCGCGACGGGGGCGGCCTCGGTCGAATTCGTCCCCTTCACGAGCCCAAGGGCGGCGCGGACCTTGCGGTCGATCTCCTGGGTGAGGTCGGGATTGTCCTTCAGGAAGACGCGGGCGTTTTCCCGCCCTTGCCCGAGCCGCATCTCGCCGTACGAGAACCACGAGCCGGACTTGTCCACGATCTTGTGCGCGATCCCGAGGTCGAGAAGATCGCCTTCCTTCGAGATGCCTTCGCCGTAGAGGATGTCGAATTCCGCCGATCGGAACGGCGGGGCGACCTTGTTCTTCACCACCCGCAGCCTCGTCCGCGATCCGGTCGTTTCCTCGCCTTCCTTGATGGCGCCGATGCGGCGGATGTCCAGGCGCATGGAGGCGTAGAACTTCAGCGCCCGGCCGCCGGTCGTGGTTTCGGGGCTCCCGAACATCACGCCGATCTTGTCGCGGATCTGGTTGATGAACACGAGGGAGGTCTTGCTCTTCGAGACGATCCCCGTGAGCTTGCGGAGCGCCTGCGACATCAGCCGCGCCTGCAGCCCAACGTGGGCGTCGCCCATTTCGCCGTCGAGCTCGGCCTTGGGAACGAGGGCGGCGACGGAATCGACGACCACGACGTCGACCGCGCCCGAGCGGATGAGGATCTCGGTGATCTCGAGCGCCTGCTCGCCGGAGTCGGGTTGGGAGACCATGAGGTTGTCGACGTCGCATCCGAGCTTCCGGGCGTACTCGGGATCGAGGGCGTGCTCGGCGTCGATGAACGCGGCGATCCCTCCCATGCGCTGGGCCTCCGCCACGACGTGGAGCGCGAAGGTCGTCTTCCCCGAGGACTCGGGGCCGAAGATCTCGATGACCCGGCCTCTCGGGATCCCGCCGACCCCGAGGGCGAAGTCGATCGACAGCGAGGTCGTCGAGATCACCGGGATGTCCTGTTGCTGGCGGTCGCCGAGCTTCATGATCGATCCCTTGCCGAATTGCCTTTCGATCTGCGAGACGGCGAGTTCCATCGCCTTCGCGCGTTCTTTCGATTCGAGCGCCATGGGGATCTCCGTGGGAGGCTCGCCGGCTCCGCCCGGCGGTTCGGGACGGGCCGGAGAATAGGCGAAAGCGAACCGAATTGTCAAGACGGCCGAACGGAAAGCGTCGAAAAGTCCAGCAAAATGATGGAGTCTCGGCCCGGGTCGGTTGACAGCCAAGCCATCGAAACTTATGCTTTCCGCCGCGTTGTCGGGGCCCGCCGCGGCCTTTCGAGCCTCCTCGCACGAGGGAAGACACGATGAAGATCGCCCCGCGCAGCTCCTTGAAGGACCTCTCGACGCTCGGAGCCGCCGCCGTCGCGATCGCGATCCTCTCCCTCGGCTTCTCCGGCTGCGCGCCCGTGTCCAAGGCGCGACCCGCGACCACCGCCGACGCCTCCGCGGCGAAGGCGACCGAAGCCGAGCTGGCCGCCAAGGCGAAGGAGCCGAGCCCGCCTCCGGCGCCGCCGAGCGAGACCGTCCAGGTCGCCCCCGAGCCGGAAACCCTCATCACGGAACCCGGGGACGAGGACCTCGAGTCGACCGAAGGGACCGAGCCCTCGCCGCTCGATGAGCTCCCCGAGAACGGACCCCAGGTGGCGCCCGGCGATCTCGAGAGGGACAAGAACCTGGTCGCCCAAGGCCAAGCCGCGAGCTTCGACATCCCGATGGTCTTGAACGACAAGGTCGCGGCGTACGTCGATTACTTCACCAACGCGCACCGGTCGTTCTTCGAAGCGAGCCTCGCGCGCTCCGGCCGTTACGTCGAGACGTTCGTCAAGATCTTCGAAGAGGCCGGGATCCCGAAGGACCTCGTCTACATGGCGCACGTGGAGAGCGCGTTCAAGACCAACGCCTACTCCCGCGCCCAGGCGAAGGGGATCTTCCAGTTCATCTCGTGGACCGGCCGCCGCTACGGCCTACGGATCGACGGGTGGATCGACGAGCGCTCCGATCCCAGGAAGTCGGCTCGCGCCGCCGCCGCGTACCTCAAGGACCTCTACGGAATGTTCGGCGATTGGTACCTCGCGCTGGCGGCGTACAACGCCGGCGAGGGGAAGATCCAGCGCTCGCTCGAGAAGACCGGGAAGACCGATTTCTGGTCGCTCGCCTCGACCCGCTCGCTCCGGCACGAGACGAAGGATTACGTTCCGGCGATCCTGGCCGCGACCCTGATCGCGAAGGACCCCGCGAAGTTCGGCTTCTCCGTGACGCCCGAAACCGAGGTGCCGACGGACGTCGTCCCGATCGATGGACAGACCGATCTCCGCATCCTGGCGCGCCTCGCGGGGACCGACGTCGACACGCTCCGTCAGCTGAACCCGCAGCTCAGGCGCGGCGCGACCCCGCCGTCGACGGTCACCGACGTTCGCGTTCCGGCCGGCCTCGGTGAAACGACCAAGCAGGCGTACGCGGCTCTTCCCGACGCGGATCGCATGATCCTCGCGCGGCACCAGGTCGCGAAGGGGGAGACGGTGTCCGCGGTGGCGGCCCACTACGGCGTCGCGACCGCGGCGATCCTTCGCGCCAACGGATTGGCGAAGACGGCGTCGCTCAAGGCGGGACAGCAGCTGGTCATTCCCGCGACCGCGGCCCCCGCCCCCGGTGGGAGCGACGCCTTCCGATCGGAAGCCGTGTCCTACCGCGTCCGCTCGGGAGACACGCTCAGCTCGATTGCCCGCCAGTACCGGACGAGCCCAGCGGCGATCGCCGACGTCAGCGGCATCGGCGTCCACTCGACCCTTCACGTCGGGCAGCGCCTTCGGATCCCCGCGAGCCGGGGCGCGGCCGCGAGCCGTGCGGGGAGCGCCTCCTCGGCTTCTTCGGGCGGGACGAGCACCGGGAAGAAGTCCGGCGCCTCGCTCGGCTCGGTCGTCCACACCGTTCGCCGCGGTGAGACCCTCGTCCGGATCGCCGGAGCCTACCGGGTCACCGTCGACCAGATCTGCTCGCTGAACAACATCCCCGCCGACGGCGTGCTGTACCCCGGA
This sequence comes from Acidobacteriota bacterium, assembly GCA_041500265.1. GTDB lineage: Bacteria > Acidobacteriota > Polarisedimenticolia > Polarisedimenticolales > DASRJG01 > DASRJG01. The sequence continues at coordinate 4,384 of JBGQLU010000232.1, forward strand.
ACCCGCCTGAAGATCCGCACGAACTGACCGGTCCCTCGCCTCCTCGAAGGGGCCTTTCGCCATGCTCGGACGAACCGCCGGCGCGGTGCTGGTCGGTGTCGACGCTCGTCTGGTGGACGTCGAGGTCCACCTCGGAGGCGGGCTTCCCGCCATCGCCGCCGTCGGCCTCCCCAACAGCAGCGTTCGCGAGGGGATCGATCGGATCCGCGCGGC
>JBGQLU010000233.1:0-4587 GCA_041500265.1 Acidobacteriota bacterium
AAAGATCCAGGTCGAGCTCGCCCAGCTCAAGTACCTCCTGCCGCGCTTGATGAGCCGCGGCGACTCCGGGTTGTCCCGGCTCGAAGGAGGGATCGGCGGGCGAGGCCCCGGCGAGCAGAAGCTGGAGGTCGATCGCCGGCGCGTGCGCGACAGGATCAAGTCGCTCGAGCGGATGCTCCAATCGGAGAGGACGCGGCGCCAGCAGCGGCGCGCGCGCCGGCGCGAGCGCGACGTCCCGGTCGTCTCCCTCGTGGGCTACACGAACGCGGGAAAGTCGACCCTCTTGAACGTGCTCACGAAGAGCGACGTCTTCGTCGAGAGCCGCATGTTCGCGACGCTCGACCCGTCCTCGCGGAGGCTGCGGCTCCCCCGGGAGCGCGAGGTCGTGGTCAACGACACGGTCGGGTTCATCCGCGACCTTCCGAAGGATCTCCTCGCGGCCTTTCGCGCAACCCTCGAGGAGATCGAGGACTCCGATCTTTTGGTTCACCTCGTGGACATGTCGCATCCGCGCCACGAGGCGCAGATCGCCGCCGTGGAGTCGATCCTCCGGGATCTCGGCGATGCCGACATTCCCCGGCTGCTCGTCTTCAACAAGGCCGATCTTGTCGAGCCTGAGCAGCGCGACGAGATCCTCGGCGGGCGCGAGGGAGCTCTGGCGATCGCGGCGGCGAAGAAGGCGGGGCTCGGCGTCCTGCTTTCGGCGATCGATCGCGCTCTCGAGTCCCGCTCGGCTACACCGGAAAAGTCGCGCTTGGCCTAGTTTGGACCAGTTGCTTCCCTCCAATATCGCCGTATAATCCTCAGCCTAGCTAGGCCAAGAGGGTCATGCGGACCATGACGATTCCAGGTCTCAATATCGATTCGTCCTCGGCGACGCCGGTCTACCGGCAGATCGCGGACGGCATCCGCGAGGCCCTGGAGGCTGGCCGGCTCGCTCCGGGTCAGCAGCTCCCTCCGACGCGCGACCTGGCCAAGCAGCTCGGCGTCAACCGCAATACCGTGATCGCGGCCTACGACCTTCTGGTGGAAACGGGGGTGGCGACCGGGCAGACCGGCCGGGGGACCTTCCTCGTGCGTCCGCAAACCCCTGCCCCGTCGCGTGGCCCCTCTCGCACCGGCGACCCGTGGTTCGGGGCGTTCGCCCGCGCCGTCGAGGGCCCGGGTGTCGGAAGCCTGCTGACGATCTACCGGGTCGCGACCTCGCACGAAGGGATCTCCCTCGCCGGAGGCTACCCCGCGGGTGAGCTGATGCCGGTGGAGGCGTTCGCGCGGGCGATGGAGCGGGTGCTCGCCGAGAGGGGGACCGAGGTTCTCTCTTACGGTCCGACGGCCGGCTACGGCCCGCTCCGCGAGACGATCGCGGCGGAGATGCGCCAGAACGGGGCCGCCTGCGACGCGTCGTCGATCCTCGTGACCAACGGGTCACAGCAGGCGCTGGAGCTGGCCTTCCGGACGCTCGTGGATCCCGGGGATACCGTGCTCGTGGAGGAGCCCACCTACACCGGCGCGATCAGCGTGCTTGCCGCCCTCGATGCGCGTGTGGTCGGCGTGCCGCTGGACGCCGAGGGCATCCGCCCCGACTTGCTGGCGCTGGCGATGGAGCGCCACCGCCCGAGGGTCCTGTACCTCCAGCCGACGTTTCACAACCCGACGACCCGCGTGATGAGCGAAGGGCGCCGCCGCGACGTGCTCGAGATCGCCGCCCGCAACCGGTGCCTTGTCGTCGAGGACGACTGGGCGGGGGACCTTCGGTTCGAGGGGGAGCGGCTCCCGACCCTCTACGCGATCGACGGCGGCCGCCACGTTCTCGACCTGAGCACCTTCTCGAAGAAGTTGTTGCCGGGGCTGCGGGTCGGATGGGTCGCGGCGCCGGAGCCGGTCTTCGAGCGCCTCCTGGCGCTCAAGCAGATCGAGGACTGCGGCACCAGCCCGCTCGTGCAGGCCGCGCTCCACGCTTTCATCGAGGACGGCGGCCAGACCGGACACCTCGCGCGGGTCCGCGCGGCCTACCGGGTGCGCGCGGAGGCGATGGACGCCGCGATGAGGAAGCACTTCCCCGAAGGCGCCGTGTGGACCCGGCCGTCCGGCGGGCTGTTCACCTGGGTCACGCTCGCGGACAGCGTGGACGGCGACGAGCTGTTCGTCGCGGCGCGCGAGCGGGGCGTCCTGATCGGACGAGGGAGCCTCTTCCACGTCAACGGTGGCGGCCGCAACACGCTGCGCCTGACCTTTTCCTCCGCAACCGAAGACCAGATCGAAACGGGAATCGCCGTTCTCGGCGATCTGCTGCGGGAGCGATGGCCGAGGGCCCGCGCGGAGGCCCGTGCGAGGGATCTCGAGGCCGTGCCGATTCTCTAGAAGCTTCGGAGGGTTCGCCATGTCGAACGTCGAAAAGGGAAGCCTGAGGTTGAAGACCGGCCTCGCCGAGATGCTGAAGGGCGGGGTCGTGATGGACGTCACCGACGACGCGCAAGCGCGGCTCGCGGAGGACGCCGGCGCGGTAGCGGTGATGGCGCTCGAGCGCGTGCCGTCCGACATCAGGAAGCAGGGAGGCGTCGCGCGGATGTCCGATCCGTCGATGATCCAGAAGATCATGGAAGCGGTATCGATCCCCGTGATGGCGAAATGCCGGATCGGCCACTTCGTGGAGGCGCAAATTCTGGAGAGCCTCGGCGTGGACTACGTCGACGAGAGCGAGGTCCTAACCCCCGCCGACGAGGAATTCCACGTCGACAAGTTCGCGTTCCAGGTCCCGTTCGTCTGCGGCTGCCGCAATCTCGGCGAGGCGCTGCGGCGGATCGGCGAAGGGGCTGCGATGATCCGCACCAAGGGGGAAGCCGGAACGGGGAACATCGTCGAGGCGGTCCGTCACATGCGCTCCGTCGTTGCGGGGTTGCGGCGGCTGACGACGCTCGGTCCCGAAGAGATGATGACCGAGGCCAAGAACCTCGGCGCTCCCTACGAGCTGGTCCGGCTGGTCGCCGCCGACGGGAAGCTCCCGGTCCCGAACTTCGCCGCGGGCGGCATCGCCACTCCGGCCGACGCGGCGCTCATGATGCAGCTCGGCGCCGAGGCGGTGTTCGTCGGGTCGGGGATCTTCAAGTCGGAGGACCCCGCACGGCGCGCCAAGGCGATCGTCCGGGCGACGACGCACTTCAAGGACGCGAAGATCGTGGCCGAGGTGTCCCGCGGGCTCGGTGACGCGATGCACGGCATCGAGACCTCGAAGCTCCCCGAGTCGGAGCTCTTGCAGACGCGCGGCTGGTGAGGGGAAGGGCCGGACGATGACGACGATCGGCGTGTTGGCGCTCCAGGGCGATTTCGAGGCCCACGCGAAAGTGCTGCGGGACTTGGGCGCGCGCGTCGTCGAGGTGCGGCGGGTCGCCGAGCTCGACGGGCTCGACGGCCTCGTCATCCCGGGAGGCGAGAGCACCGCGCTCTTGAACCTCATGGAGGACGAGCCGTGGTTCGAGGCGCTTCGGCGCTTCCACGACGAAGGCGGCACGCTGATGGGGACGTGCGCGGGGGCGATCCTGCTGTCCCGCGAGGTCACCGGCCCCGCCCAGCCGTCGCTTTCGCTCCTGGACGCGACGATCGCCCGCAACGCCTACGGGCGCCAGGTCGATTCGTTCGAGACGGTGCTCGACGCGCCCGCGTGCGGCGGGCCGCTCCGGGCGGTGTTCATACGGGCTCCGCGCTTCACGCGGGTGGGCCCGAAGGTGGAGGTGCTCGCCGCGTCCTCGGGCGAGCCGGTCTTGGTGCGGGAAGGTCGCGTGCTCCTGCTGACATTCCATCCGGAGCTGACCCCGGATACGAAGGTCCACGCGCTCTTCCTTTCGATGACGACGAACGAACACGCGATGGCCGCGGCCGGCACGGCCTCCGCGGCGGGGAGGTCCCTGTGAAGATCTACGTGGACGGTACGCTCTACGCGAAGGACGACGCCAAGATCTCGGTCTTCGACCACGGCTTTTTGTACGGCGACGGCGTGTTCGAAGGCATTCGGGTGTACGACGGGAACGTCTTTCGCCTGAAGGAGCACATCGCCCGCCTCTACCGGTCCGCGACGACGATCGCCCTCGAGGTCCCGCTCTCCCCCGAGGAGATGACGCAGGCGGTCTTGGAGACGGTCGCCGCGAACGAGAAGCGGAACGCCTATATCCGCCTCGTCGTCTCGCGCGGCCCGGGCGATCTCGGCATCGACCCGGCGAACTGCTCCGAGGCGACCGTCGTGATCATCTGCGCGCAGATCAAGCTCTACGCCCAGGAGTTCTACAACAACGGCGTGCCGATCGTGACCTCCTCGGTCCGCCGCATTCCGATCCAGTGCCTCGACCCGCGGGTCAAGTCGTTGAACTACCTGAACAACATCATGGCCAAGCTCGACGCCCGGCAGGCCGGAGCGGTCGAGGCGGTCATGCTGAACCACCAGGGGCGCGTCGCCGAGTGCACGGCGGACAACATCTTCTTCTTCTCGAACGGGAAGCTCGAGACCCCCGACCTCATGCAGGGGGCGCTCGGCGGCATCACGCGCGGAGCCGTTCTCGAGCTGGCCCGCGAGCTGGGAATCCCGACCGAGGAGGG
>JBGQLU010000234.1:0-4545 GCA_041500265.1 Acidobacteriota bacterium
AGAACACCATTCCGGCCGCCGATTTCGTCTTCCTGCGCCAGTCGCTCCGGCGCCACGTCCAGCAGGCCCTGGGCGAGCTGGATCAGAAGGAAGAGCGGGTGCTGCGGCTCCGGTTCGGCCTCGACGGCCAGGACCCGAAGACGCTCAAGGAGATCGGCGAGATGATGAACCTCTCGCGGGAGCGGATCCGGCAGATCGAGGCCCAGGCGCTGGAAAAGCTGAACCGCTCGCAAAAGTGCCAGCAGCTCCGGGGCTACCTCAACTGAGGGGCGACGACCAGGCGGAGGCTTCCTCGTGAGCGAGCCCTGCGCGGTGTGCGGTGGAACCGGCTTCGAGGTCCGCTCCGGCGCCGACGGGATCGCGATCTCGGTCCGTTGCGCCTGCAGCCTGCGGGACCGCGGCGACAGGCTGCTCAAGGCGGCGCGCATCCCGCGCCGCTACGAGCACTGCACCCTCGACAACTTCGAGCTCTGGCAGCCCTCGCTCGAGCCCGCGCGCGTGTGGGCGAACGAATGGTTCGAGCGGTGGCCTCACGACGCCGACGTGGGACTCCTCCTGGCCGGCCCTCCCGGCACCGGCAAGACGCATCTGGCCGTCGGGCTCCTGCGCGAGCTCACGCTGCGCAAGGGGGCGCGCGTCCTCTTCGCCGAGCAACGGGAGCTCCTGAAGGAGCTCCAGGCGACCTTCGACGGCGCCGCCGGCCGCTCCGAATCGGACGTCCTGGCCCCGGTCCTGGAAGCGGAGGTGCTCCTCCTGGACGACCTTGGCGCCGGCCGCACGAGCGCGTGGGCCCAGGACGTCATGCACGACGTCCTCGCGCACCGGTACAACCGGAAGCTCCCGACGCTGATGACCACGAACCGGGCAACCGGGGACGAAGAGGACGACGGGGCCGCCGCGGACGGCGCGCCGTCCCTCAAGGACCGGCTCGGGGACGCGCTCATGTCGCGCCTCTACGAGATGTGCCGGGTGATCCCGGTGGTCTCCGAGGACTTCAGGCGCCGCGTGCTGCACGCGCGCCACCGCTACTAGAGAGGACACGTCGCGTCATGAGCTCACCCGCCTTCGCTCACGTGCTGCTCGAGATCGCCGATCACGCCGCGTGGATCATCGTGAACCGTCCGGACAAGCGGAACGCGCTGAACCGGAGGACGGTGGAGGAGATCGCGGACGCGGCGGGGCGCGCGATCGCCGACCCCGACGTCGCCGTCCTGATCGTCACGGGGGCGGGGGAGAAGGCGTTCGTGGCCGGCGCCGACATCGCCGAGATGGCCGGCCTCGACGCGAGAGAGGCCCAGTCCTTCTCGAAGGTCCTGACCGCAAGCTTCGACCGGTTGGAATCCTCCCCCAAGCCCGTCATCGCCGCGGTCAACGGCTTCGCTCTCGGGGGCGGCTGTGAGCTGGCGCTGGCCTGCCACGTGCGCATCGCCTCGGACACCGCGAAGTTCGGCCAGCCCGAAGTCAACCTGGGGTTGATTCCCGGAGCCGGGGGAACCCAGCGTCTCCAGCGCCTGGTGGGCCGGGGCCGGGCGCTCGACCTGATCCTGTCGGCCGAAACGATCGACGCGGCGGAAGCGCACCGCATCGGACTGGTCGAGAAGGTCGTGCCGGCAGGGGAGCTCCGCGCCGCCGCCGCCGCGTACGCCGCCAACCTGAGGGAGAAGGGCCCGCTCGCCCTTTCCCGCGCGCTCGAGGCGGTTCTCGCCGGGGGCGAGATCGCCCTCCCCGAGGCGCTGGCCCTCGAGGCGTCGCTGTTCGGACTGTGCTTCGCCACCGAGGACATGCGCGAGGGAACCCGCGCCTTCCTGGAGAAGCGGAAGCCCAAGTTCGCCGGCCGGTAGAGCCGTGAGGCGCCTCCGCCTGCTGCGGATCGTGCTGGCTCTGCTCCTCGTGGGGCTCGTCGTCGCGATCGTCGTCGCCATCCGCAGCCGCCCCGTCCGGGGGGTCGAAGGCCGCGCGGAGAGCACCGAGACGGGGGCTCGCGCCGAGGGGTTCCGCTTCAGCGACATCGTCGGCGACCGGAGGCGCCTCCTCGTGAACGCCCGCGTCGGCCACATGGACGACCAGGGGGCGTTCACGGTGGAGGACGTCGAGCGGGTCGAGGTCGAGCGGGAGGGCGGCAAGCCGCTCGCGATGGCGGCGACCCGGGGCGCGGGTTCGGGGGCGCAGGGAAAGCGGATGGTGCGCCTCGAGGGCGGGGTGACGTTCGAGGATCCCGACCTCGGCGCGAAGATCGCGATCCCGACCGTCGAGATCGACCAGATCGCGGGCGTCGTCCGCTCGGTCGGGGACGTGCGCATCGAAGGCGAGCGCGTCAAGGGGTCGGCCTCGGCGGTCGTGTACAGCCTCCACGGCGAGCCGACGCAGGTCTTCCGCCTCGCGCTCGACGGCACCGACGGGGAGCACGTGGACGCGCGCCGCGCGCTGATCGCCTCGGGCACGCGCACGGTCACGCTCGAAGGCGACGTCCACGCGCGCCAGGGAGCGACGGAGGTCGCGGCGGAGCGGTTCGTCCTCGCGCGCGGCGAGAGCGGAAAGCTGGAGCGCGCGGACGGATCGCCGTCGGTCACCGGCCACGCCCCCTCGCTCGCGGGCGGCGCCGGGAGCTTCGCCTCGCACGAGCTGCACGCCGCCTGGGACCCCTCCGGCCGCCTGAAGAGCTTGGTTCTCGTCGGGGACGCGCGCGTCGAGCACGCGCGGGGCATCCTCGCGGCCGATCGGATCGAGGCGACGGCGGTGGCCCCCGGCCCCGGGGCCGCCATTCTCGCCACCGGCGCCGTCATCGTCACCGGCGCGCTTCGCGAGGGTCCCGGCCGCTTCGCCTGCGACTCGCTCTCCGGGACGATCGGCGAACACGGCGAGGTGCGGGACGGCGTCGCCACCGGGCACGTCCGCTTCGACGGGGACGGCGCCGCGGGGGAGGCGGCGCGGATGAACTTCAGCTCGCTCGCGGCGTCGGGAACGGCCACGTTGTTCGCCGGCGACCAGGCCCGCGCCCGCCTGGCGAACGGCAGGACGCGCATCGCGGCGGACACGATCGTGAGCGATCTCAAGGGGAACCACCTCGTCGCCCAGGGGCGGGTGGAGTCGACCCTCCTCTCGGACCCGTCGGCGAAGGCGTCGGGGGTGACCCCGCCCATGTTCTCCTCCGGGGATGCGGTCCACTTCGTCTCCGCCTCGCTCGAGAGCTTCGACGGCGGGCAGCATCTCCTCTTCAAAGGGGACGTGCGGGGCTGGCAGGGGGACCGGATGCTCTCCGGGGAGGAAGTCGAGATGATCCAGGAAGGCCAGAAGCTCGTCGCACGAGGGCACGTGACGACCCGCATGCCCCGCGAGGCCGGAAAGGCCGCCAGCGACGCCGACTACATCGAGGTGGTCGCCGACCGGCTGACCTACAAGGGCGCGGCCCACACCGCCGACTACGAAGGCGGGGTGCGCGTCCGCCAGGCGGAGGGCTGGCTCGAAGCCCCCCACCTGACCGCCCTGCTCGGCGAGACGGGGGGCGGCGTGCGGGAGGTCACCGCCGACGGCGGCGTGCGGTTCGAGTATCGCGCCCCCGGCGCGCAGGGGATCCCGACCACGGCGACGGGGGAGGGGGACCGGGCGACCTACGACACGGCCGCGCGGGTCGTGCGGCTCTTCGGCGACGTGAGGCCCGCCACCGTGCGCGGCAGCGGCCCGAACCCGGGAACGACGGTGGGCCGGGTGTTACGCTACCAGCTCGACACCGGCGGGCTCGAGGTGGAGTCGGGCGAGAGGGATCGCGCGACGATCAAGACGCCGAAGAGCTGAAAGAGACGACGTGGCGAGCGGGATCGAGGCGGTGGGCGCAGGGAACGGCGGCGGTCTGGTCGGCGAAGCCCTGGGGAAATCCTACGGCGGTCGGCAAGTCGTCCACGACGTCTCGGTGCGGATCGCGCCCGGCGAGATCGTCGGCCTGCTCGGCCCGAACGGCGCGGGGAAGACCACGTCGTTCTATCTGATCCTCGGGCTCGTGCCGGCGGACGCGGGGCGGGTCTTCCTGGACGGGCGGGACATCACGGCCTTCCCCATGTACGAGCGGGCGCGCGAGGGCATCGGCTACCTGCCGCAAGAGGCCTCGGTCTTCAGGCGTCTGTCGGTCGAGGACAACCTGCTGGCGGTGCTGGAGCTGAAGGGGCTCGATCGCGAGACCTCGCACCAGCGCGCCAAGACCCTCCTCGAGGAGTTCGGGCTCACCCACGTCGCCCGCACGCCGGGGTTCGCGCTCTCGGGGGGCGAGCGCAGGCGCTGCGAGATCGCCCGCGCCCTGGCGCTCGAGCCGCGCTACATGCTCCTCGACGAGCCGTTCGCCGGCATCGACCCGATCGCGGTCGGCGAGCTCCAGCGGATCGTGATCGGCCTCCGCGCGCGCGGGCTCGGAGTCCTGATCACCGACCACAACGTGCGCGAAACTTTACAGATCGTCGATCGGGCCTATATTATCAGCCAGGGCCGAATCTTCCGGCACGGAATGCCCTCGGAACTGGCGGACGACGCGGACGTACGGCGCGTGTACCTCGGCGA
>JBGQLU010000235.1:0-4470 GCA_041500265.1 Acidobacteriota bacterium
CGCGCGATCCGGACCGTGTCGTCGGTGCACCCGCTCGCCACGACCACGACGCGCGGACTTCCCACGTGGGGGCCCGTTTGAGCGAGAACCGATTGCAGCGCGGCGGCGATGTTGGCCCCCTCGTCGTGAGCCATGATGCCGACCACGCACGCCATGGGCCGAATATCCCTGCCCCCGGTGAGCGTGTCAAGGAAGCGGCCCGCTCTGCTAGTCTCGCGACATGGCCCGGGTTCACGGCGAGATCCAGGGGGAGCGAGCCGGCGCGTTCGCGCGCGTGTATGCGGTGGTCGGGCGAATCCCGCGGGGGCGCGTGATGACCTACGGCCAGATCGCGACCCTTCTCGAGAGCCGGATGTCTCCCCGCGCCGTCGGGTGGGCGATGCACGGCTGCCCGGCCGGAGTGCCGTGGCAGCGCGTGGTCAACGCCTCCGGGGGCATGTCCACCGATCGGCTCCCGGACATGCCGCCGGGCCTCCAAAAAGCGCTGCTCGAGGCCGAAGGGGTCCCCTTTCGCAAGGACGGATCCGTCGATCTCGATCGCTGCCGCTACACCCCGCGGCCTAAGAGTCCCCGGCGGGGGCGCTGACCCGGGCGGCTTGACGCGCTCCGCTCCGGAACCATCTTCTGAACAGGGGATCGGACCGGAACGCCGGGGCGGAGGTAGGAAGATGCAGGACGGACCGAAGGCGATGCTCCGGATCGTCGCGCTCCTCGCGACGGGCCTGGGGCCGTCGATCGGCGCTCTCGTCATCGCCCCGGGCCGGGGCGCGGCGCTCGCCGCCGCCGGGACGGCCGCGATGGCGATCGGATTCGTCGCCTGGACCCACCGCCTCGTCGCCGATGCGTACGGCCTCAAGCTCCGGGACGCCGCGCTGCGCAACGACGTGACCTCGCTCGAGGACAAGGTCCAGACCCAAGCGCGAGAGCTCCGCGACGCCCGCGCCCTCGACGAGGTGACCGGCGTCCTCAATCGGTCGGGCTTTCTCCGGCGGCTCGACGAGGCGATCCAGCGTGACGCCCGTATGTTGAAGCCGCTCGCGTTCCTGCTGATCGACATCGAGGGGTTCAAGGCGATCAATGCCGAGCGCGGCCGTCTGGGCGGCGACGTGCTCCTCAAGCAACTCGCGGCCCTGATCCAGGGCGCCACGCGGGGGACCGATTTCGTCGGGAGGCTCGGGGGGGACGAGTTCGGCGTGGTCTTGAACGAGTGCGAGGATCCGCGTCCGGCCGTCAACCGCCTCTTTCTCGCGTTGCAGGCCTCGAACTCGGCGGAGGGCGCGGTCCCCGTGAGGGTCGGCGTCGGAGCGGTCACGATCGAAAACCCGGCCGACGGGGTCGATCTCACCGAGCTATTCCGGATCGCGGAGGGGGCCCTGGCCTCGGTTCGCGGCACCGGCGGCAGCCTCTGCGCCCGCCGCTCGCTCAAATCCGAAACCGGCTCCCGCGCGGCGACGGCGTAGCTCACCCCCGGCACCGCCGTATCCTTGGCGGGTGGCCGACGTCTTCGAAGCGGTCCGCAAGGCGTGCACCCCGGCGCTCTGGTCGCGGGGGATCGAGCTCGTCCGCGCGGACGCCGTCATCGGAGAGCGCGCGGGTGACGCCGAGGCGGTCGTCCGCATCGCGACCAAGGGCGGGATGATCGCCCGCACCGTGACCCTGTTTCTCGACGATGGCGGCTGGGAATGCACGTGCGGCGCCCCGGCGTGCGAGCACGCCGCCGCGGCGGTGATCGCTCTCCGGCGCGCGCGCGAGGAAGGGCGCGCGCTCCCGGCCCCTCGCCGCCCGACGGGAACGATCGCCTACCGGTTCGCGCGCACACCCGCGGGGCTGGCGTTGGAACGCGGCGTCCGCGTCGGGGAGACCTTTCACCCGTTCGAGTCGACGCTGGCGGCGCTCGCGGCCAAGAGGGTCGTGGCACCCGAATTCACGGCGCGCCAGGAGGACCTCGCGGCCGAGCTGGCGCTCGGCGCCCACCGGCGCGGGGCGCTCCCCCGATCGATCGTCTCGAGACTCCTGCGGGCGCTCGGTGCGTGCGAGGACGTGACGCTCGACGGCATCCCGGTGCGAACGTCGCCGGAGCCGGCCGGGCCGCACGTCGCGGTCGACGATCAGGGGGATGGGTTCCGGCTTTCGCTCGAGGACGACCCGGAGATCGCCGAGGTCTTCCCGAACGCGATCGCCCATGGCCGCGGCCTGCTACGGCCGGTGGCCGAGACGAAGCTCACGGGCCGCGAGCTGCACGAGCTCCCCGGAGGCCGGCACTTCGGCCCGGACGCCTTCGCCGAGCTGATCACCGAAGTCCTTCCCTCTCTTCACGGTCGCATACCCGTCGAGGTGCGGACCTCGCGGCTCCCCGGGGTTCTGAGGGTCGCGCCGCGGATCGCGATCGAGACGCGCCGGGACGGAGCGGCCCTTCACGCGATGGCGACCCTCGTCTACGGCGATCCCCCGATCGCCCGCGTGGACGGCGGGAAGCTCGTTCCACTCGCCGGCACGGTGCCGCTCCGGGACGAGCGCGCGGAACAGCGCGAGCTGCGCGCGCTCGCGGCGAAGCTCGACCTCGCTCCGGGCGTGCCCGCGTCGTTCACGGGAGCCGAAGCGGTGGCGTTCGCGGCCCGGCTTTCGTCATGGGGGGGCGAGGTGCGGGGCGCCGGGAGGGAGCATTTCGCGCTCCGGGCCCCGATCGTTCCCCGGGTGGCGGTCTCTGCGGACGGAGACGTCGACGTCGTCTTCGAGAGCGAGGCCGGCGCCGCCCGGACGGGGCGTCGCGCGGAAGCGCGCGAGGTGATCTCGGCCTGGCGGTCGGGCGCATCGCTCGTCGCCCTCGACGGAGGTGGATACGCGCCCCTCCCGCTCGATTGGCTCTCACGCTTCGGAGCGCGGATCGCCGATCTTCTCGCGGCGCGCGAGGAGGCCGGGATCATGCCGAGGGCCCTCCTCCCGGACGTCGCGCGCCTGTGCGACGACCTCGACCTGCCACGTCCCGAAGCCCTGTCGGGGATCGCCGCGGTCGTCGACGGGTTCGATGGAATTCGGGACGCCGATCCGCCCGCCGATCTGACGGCGACGCTCCGCCCGTACCAACGGCACGGCGTCTCGTGGCTCGCCTTCCTGCGCGACGCGGGCCTGGGCGCCCTGCTGGCCGACGACATGGGGTTGGGGAAGACGCTCCAGGCGCTGTGTGCCGTTCGCGGGCGGACGCTCGTCGTGGCGCCGACCTCCGTGGTCCACAACTGGAAAGACGAGATCCGCCGATTTCGCCCGGGACTCTCCACGTGCGTCTATCACGGGCCGAAGCGCGCGCTCGACGCGGCGGCCGCCGTCACGATCACGAGCTACGCGCTGCTCCGGCTGGACGAGGAGACCCTCGCTGGGACTTCCTGGGACACGCTCGTCCTGGACGAGGCGCAGACGATCAAGAACCCCGAGAGCCAGGTCGCCCAGGCCGCCTACCGGATCGACGCGCGCTGGCGGGTCACGCTCTCCGGCACGCCGGTCGAAAATCGCCTCGACGAGCTCTGGAGCCAGATGCACTTCCTGAACCGGGGGCTCCTAGGCGGGCGCCGGGACTTCCAGGAACGCTATGCGAAGCCGATCGGCGACGGGGTCGCCGGGGCGGCGGTGCGACTCCGCGAGAGGATCCGGCCGTTCGTGCTGCGGCGCCTGAAGCAGGACGTCGCCCCGGAGCTCCCGCCGCGCACGGACGCCACGCTCTGGTGCTCTCTCTCCGAGGACGAGCGCCGGGTCTACGACGCGGTCCGGGCGGCGACCCTCGACGAGGTCGTGGCCCGGCTCCGCGAAGGGGGGAGCGTGCTGGCCGCCCTGGAGGCGCTGCTGCGCCTCCGGCAAGCCTCCTGTCATCCGGCGCTCGTGCCGGGACAGACCGCCGGCACCTCCGCGAAGGTCGAGCGCCTTCGCGAGAGCGTCGAGACGATCGTCGCCGAGCGCCACAAGGCTCTCGTGTTCTCGCAATGGACGGCCTTCCTCGACCTGATCGAGCCGCACCTGCGCGCCGCGTCGATCCCGTTCCTTCGGCTCGACGGCTCGACCGTGGATCGGGCCGCGGTCGTGGCGCGTTTCCAGGACGACGGCGGCCCGCCGGTGCTCCTCATCTCGCTCCGCGCCGGGGGGACGGGGCTCAACCTCACCGCCGCCGACCACGTCTTCCTGATGGATCCCTGGTGGAACCCCGCGGTCGAGGACCAAGCCGCGGACCGCGCCCACAGGATCGGCCAGGACCGCCCCGTCATGGTCTACCGGCTCGTCGCCGAGGACACGGTCGAGGAGCGGATTCTCGCGCTCCAGGACGCCAAGCGCGGGATCGCCGAGGCCGCGCTCGGAGAGGCGTCGCGCGCGGCTTCGCTCACGCGCGACGACCTCTTGGCGCTCCTTGCCTGATTTCCGTCAGCGCCCGCGGTACGGGTCGGGGGCGAACCCGGTGTCCTCGAAGCCGTGCGCGCGACCGCGACG
>JBGQLU010000236.1:0-4469 GCA_041500265.1 Acidobacteriota bacterium
AGCTCGTAGTCGATCGTCGAAAGGACGACGCTCTCCGAGGCGACCGCGTACGACGTCCCCTCCGGCCCGACGCGGCGGCCGAGGGCGATCGGCTTGATCCCGAACGGATCGCGGAAGGCAAAGAGGCCGTGGCCCGCGACGAACCCGACGACGCTATAGGCGCCGCGCACCGTGCGGTAGACCTCCCGGACCGCCTCGTGATAGGCGGGGAGCGAGAAGGTTCCCTTGGACGCCCGGGCCAGCGCCCCGGCGAAGACGTTCAGGATGACCTCGACGTCGCACCCCGAATAGAGGATGCGCAGCGCGTCGTGCTCGAGCTTCCCCTTGAGCTGGTCGTAGTTCGCCACGTTCCCGTTGTGGGCCATGGCGATGCCGAAGGGGAAGTTCACGGTGAAGGGCTGGGCGTCCTCGCCGCCGCCGGAGCCGACCGTTGGGTAGCGCACGTGACCGAGGGCGATCGAACCCTTCAGCCGCTCGACGTTCGCGGCGGTGAAGATGTCGCGGACGAGCCCCTCCCCTTTTTTCACGTGGAAGCGCCCGCCGTCGTACGTGATGATCCCCGCGGAGTCCTGCCCGCGGTGCTGGATCGCGACGAGGCCGTCGTAGACCTCGCGGACCGCATCCTTGGCCCCGATCACGCCGATGAACCCGCACATGCGACAGGTCTCCGGGACCCGGCGATGGTAGCACTCTAGAAGCGCTGCCCGAGGATCAGGTAGACCGCCGTCCGCCCCCCCTCGGAGTACCCGAAGCCGAGGTACGCGGGGCCCAGGATCGTGTCGGCGCCGGCGAAGACGCTCGCCGAGCCGCGCAGGGACGGCCAGGTGATGGGGTCGCCGGCGTTGTAGACGCCTCCGGCCTCGAGCGAGGCGCCGGCAAAGACGCGCTGCGCCAACGATCCGATCGAGAAGCTCGTCAGCTCCCGATAGTAGAGGAGGCGCGCGAGGCCTCCGTCTTGGCCGATCAGCTCGCGGTTCTGCAATCCCGACAGGCGCAGGAACCCCCCGAGGAAGAACGACGTGCGAATGTCGAGCTGGTCCGTTTGGCTGGCGCCCAGCTCGACCGAGCCGAAGACGACGTTCTTCCCGATCGACCTCGCCTCGGCCACCGCGAGCTTGGCGTATCCCGCCTGCACGTCGGCCCCGAAGGCGTCGAGCCCGTATCCGTAGGTCGCATCGACCCTGAGGCCGTGCGTCGGCCAGGTGTACGAATCGAAGGTGTCGGCGCGCACAGACGCCAAGACGCCGCCGTCGTCGAACTCGTCTCTCGGAAACCCGGTCGAGGCGATGCGCGGCGTCGCCGTGGTGTGAGACCGGAAGACACCGACCTCCCACTGCCCCCAGTTCTTGAAGTTCCGGCCGATTCCCGCCTGCGCCCCGTCCACGCGCACCGTGTATTCCGCCAGCGCGTCCCCTTCCGTGTCGTACAGGGTGATCTTGTCCCGTCCGGTGCTGACGGTGGAGTCCACGAACCAGGCCATGCGGGTGTCGATCGGCTGGTAGAACTCGGTGCCGAGCCGGGCGTTGTCCCCGATCTGGATCACGTTCCGCCATTCGCCGCCGAGGCGGTTCAGCGGATTCAGGAGATGACTCGCCGCGAGATTGAAGGTCACGCCTCCGTGGAAGTCGTCCTCGAAATTGGCCCCGAACTGGAGGCTGTTCCGGCCGTACGGCTTCTTGGGGGTCTCGAGCGTGAGGACGTTGCTCCCGTCCTTCCGCGTCAGGTCGTGGTGGATCGTGCCGAAGGTGTCGAGTCCGTAGAGGTTCAGGACCTGCTTCGAGAGGTCCTCTTCGTCCAGAGGCTTGCCGGTGGGAACGTTGACACGGCGCTCGACCACTCGCGAGTCGAGGAAGCTCGTATTGACGATGTGGACCTTGTCCACGACGAGCTCGCTCGCGGGACGGCGCTCGTGCTTCGCGGTGTACGCCGCCCAATCGGCATCGGAGACCGCGAGCGCCTTCAGCCGGTCCTCGACGGATCGGGCCGCCTTCTCGCCGGCGATGACCGCCTCCTTCGCGCGCTTGAAGTCCGAGAACGAGATGTCCCCCAGCTCGGGGGTCATCAGGACGTCGCGCGGCAACGACGCGGCAACGTCGTCGATCTTGTTGAGGGCGGTCATCAGGCTCGTCACCTGGTCCAAGCGCTGCAGGAGGTTTCCCCGGGCTTTCGAAGGGCTCAAGGGGCTCGTGATGTCGACACCGATGATCGTCACGTCGCCGAGAGACCGAGCGACGCGAATCGGGAAGTTGGCTGCGATCCCGCCGTCGCAGAGAGGCTTCCCGTCGATCTCGACCGGGGGGAAGACGCCGGGAACCGACATGCTCGCGCGCATCGCGGTGGCGAGGCTGCCGTGGTCGATGACGAACGGCGTGCCGTTGGAGAGATCGGCCGCCACGGCCTTGTAGGGGATCGGGAACTTGCTGAAGTCCGTTTCCCCAGTCGCCTGGATCTCGAGCCCCTGCATGAGGAGCTCCAAGCTCTGCCCTCCGACCACGGAGGGGGGGAGGTACGGCTTCCAGTTCTTGAATCGCATCTTGATCGGGATGAGGTAGACGTCGTCCTGCTTCCGGCGGTAGGTCCGGTACCGTCGTGGGAGCTTGTCCACGAAAACGGCACCCCAGTCGATCGTCTCGACCTTCTGCTCGATCTCCTGCGTCGACCAGCCGGAGGCGTAGAGGCCGCCAACGATCGAGCCCATGCTGGTCCCGACGATCGCGTCCACGGGGACGTGCAGGTCCTCGAGCACCTTGAGCACTCCGATGTGCGCGGCTCCGCGCGCCCCGCCGCCGGAGAGCACGAGCACGACCTTGGGGCGCGCGGGGGTTGGGGACAGCAACCTAATTTCAGAGTTCAAAATTGGGTTGCTGTCCCCAACCGTTTGCGCCGCCGCCGGAAGGACAAACGTCGCGGTCAGCAGGCAGGAAACGGCGCGGCGGAATCGGATCATGCGCGGCCCCTCGACGATCGGGAGAGGTGTATACAACGGCTCAGCCGACGCGGTCGAGAGAAACCCGCGGGCCGACGAACGCTGCGATCGCGGCGATCAGCGCCTCGCCGTGCGATTCGACAAGGTACTCGCCGTGGAACCCGCGCGGGACGACCCAGAGCCTCGCATCGGGGAGTGCTACGACCAGCCGATCGGCGTGGCGGGCGGAGATCAGCCAATCGTCGCCGCCGTGGACGACGAGCACGGGCATCCCGACCTTCGCTAGCTCATCATCCCGGAGCGCACCCTCCTCGCGACGGGGCGGCCGCTCGGCCCGGAGCCGGCGCCGGCCGCGCCTCAGAACCGCGGGGACGTGGCGCCAGAGCTTGGGGCCGAAGGGGAAATGGTCGAGGACGCGCAGGTCGGCGGGGGCGCCGACGAGGATCAAGCGCGCGAGCGGCGCGCCGCGGGAGGCCGCGCGCACCAGGTGGTAACCGCCAAAAGAAAACCCGAGGCCGGCGACACCACGCCCGGGCTCCGCCAGGAACCGTGCGGCGGCATCGACCTGCTTCCACTCCTCGCGCCCCCAGGTGAAGCGGCCGGGGCTGTCGCCGTGGCCGCGCACGTCGATCGCGAGCACGTCGTAGCGGGAGGCGAGCGCCTCGCCGACGAACACGATCTCGCGCAGCTTGCGGGTGCCGAGCAATCCGTGAACGACGAGCAGAGCCGACGATCGTCCGGCGTCCCAGAACGTGCCGGTGAACTCGAGCCCGTCCGCATCCGTCAGGACGATCGTCTTGGAATCGGGGATCACCGGAGCTCCTCGCGGTTTCGGCGGGAAAGTATAGTAAATCGTTCGCTTTGACGCCCTTTCGCCGGGGCTTCTATAATCCTCGACCATGTCCCAGGTCCTCGAGACTCTCGCTCACGCCTCCGGCCTCGCCGACATCCACGACAGGGTGATGGAGGGGCGCCGGCTGACCTTCGACGACGGCGTTCGCCTGTTCCGGTCGAGGGCGCTGATGGCGGCGGGCGCCCTGGCCAACGTCGTTCGCGAGCGCAAGAACGGGAACGCCGCCTACTTCGTCCGCAACATGCACCTGAACCCGACGAACGTCTGCACGGTGGACTGCAAGTTCTGCGGCTTCTACCGGCCGTATCGCACGAAGGAGCAGGGGTGGACGTGGGACCTCGAGCACGCGCTCGGCGAGGTCAGGAAGAACCTCGACGATGCGATCACCGAGGTGCACATCGTCGGCGGCCACAACCCGGACTATCCGTACGACTTCTTCGCCAGGCGCTTCAAGAAGGACCTGGACGAGGTCTTCGACGACTTCAAAGCGGCCGGGGTGAACTCGCTTCCCGGCGGCGGGGCCGAGGTGCTGGTCGAGCGAGTCCGCCGCGAGCTCTACCCGAAGAAGATCTCGGCGGAGCGCTGGCTCGAGGTGGCGCGGAAGGCGCACGAGCACGGGTTCCGCTCGAACGCGACCCTCCTCTACGGCCACGTCGAAACGCTCGAGGAGCGGGTCGAGCACTTCTGCCG
>JBGQLU010000237.1:0-4422 GCA_041500265.1 Acidobacteriota bacterium
CGGCCTTCTTCTGCGGCTCGGCGCTGGGCGCGCCGCCGGCGCCTTCGCGCGGCGCATTCCGGTCATCCTTGAGCCGTCCCAGAGGCGGTGCGATCTGCGCCGGCGGGACCGGCGCGTCGGCGCGCGGACGCTCGCGGAAGAACGCCGCGCTGATGGTGCCGAGATCCGAGGTGCGTCCGAGCCAGGTCCCGTACGACCGGGCTTCCGAGGTGAAGACGAACCGGCGCGCGGTGGAGGTGCTCGTCTGCCATCCGGTCAGCACGATGCTCTGCCACGGATCGAGGATCCACTTGCGCCCGTCCCGCGCCGTCGTGTGCTTGGCATCGATGACGTTCAGGCCGTCGACCGACAGGGCGACGCCGATCCTCTCGCCGGTCCGGTTGGAAAGGCGTATCGCGTAGTCATGTCCTTTCAGCGCTTCGACGTACGTCGTGCCCGAGGCGGCGTAGGCGGCGATCGGGCGGCCGTCGACCAGCACCTCCATCGCGAATGACGCGGGCTCGACCCGGCAGGCCCGAGCGGGCGCAAGGGTGACGGCCAGGCTGACGAGCGAAAGGGCGGCGATCGGGAGAGCGAATCGGAGCGGGTTCCTGTTCATGATCGTGACCTCCGCGAACGAGTGCGGCGGCCGAATTCACCTTGAATCGGGCTGCCGTCCCTTCATTCGACCGGAGGCCCCGAGGAGAGTTCCCGGGGGGGCCGGAGGAGCAGCGGGACTACGATTTCGTAAGGGGCGCGAACCGCGATCAGGAGAGGGTCGGAGCCGCGGTCAACGAGCGCAGGACCTCGTCTTCGTGCGAGGGGAACGGGTGCCCCAGCGCCGCCGCGCGGAGCCGCATCACGCGGGTCAGGTGGAACCGCATCGGGCCGAGGAAGGTGAATTCCGAGGTCGTGCGCAGGGCCGCATCGCTGTTCCTGTCGGAGAACTTCCCTTCCAGCTCTTTCACGCGATGGTCGTACCAGTCGCGCTCCACCTCGCCGCGCTCGAGCTTGGTGCGGAGCATCGCCATCAGACGCGTCCGGTCGACGATCTCGGGATGATGGTTGACGCCGAAGATCCGTGGCATCGAGCCGCCGGCGTCGCGGGCGACCTCCATCATCGTCATCGCGTCGCCGGGCGGCCCTCCGATGCCCATCGTTTCGGTTCCGAGGATCGTGACCAGCCGGTCCGCCCCTGCGAGCGGCAGCAGGTCGTAGATGCGGCTGTCGAGGATACGGAGGCGCCTCCCGTCGGGGATCTGGCGGGACAGGGCCGCGAACAGGGGATGAGAACGGCCGGCGTCCGTGAGGAGGTTTTCCAAAACCCCTTCGCTCTTGCCCCCTTTTTCGGGACCGCGCGGCTCGGTGCGGGCGACGCCCAACCATCGGCACATCAGTCCGAAGGTGTGGCAGACCGCGAGCAGCGCCGCGTCTTCGCGCGCGCCGATCGCATCGAACAGCGCGAACAGCGGAGCCTCCCACCTCGGGTCCTCGACGACCCCCTGAGCGTTCGGATCGATGCCGTGGTTCAGCCGCGGGTCGAGGTGGCCGGGCCCGCCGGTCCCGACGTACAGCGCGAACCGCCGGTCCGAGGCGGGCGGAACCAGCCCCGTCCGCCGCACGTCGTACGACACGGCGCGAACGGTGAGCCCCGCGTCGAGGAGCGCCTCCGAGGCATCGCAGGCGGCCTCCTGGATCGCGGCGAGCACGGAGTCGTGCCCGGCGTTCGGCCAGCCGTGATTCATGTCGAGAACCGCGACGTCGATCATGCGGTCGGTGGCGGCGGGGACGTCGTCGGGTTTCGCCACGCGCACGCGCCGGTACACCGTGCCGTCGGTGGCGACGGGGCAATCGGGGGGGCAGAAGGCGGTATGGGCGCGCCGCTTGTAGTCGCAGTCGGTCGGCACGAGGGCATGGTAGCAGCATGGCTGCCCGGCCGACCCGTCCCCGCGGCCAGCTCAGTCCAGCATCTTCCGGATGCGCGAGTATCCTTTCTTCAACTCCTCGCCGGCCAGCTCGAGAGCCGAGCCGACGCCCTTGGCGGTGTCGCCGGCGACTTCCTTGAACGGAGCGGCCTGTACCTTGAGCTCCGCGAGCTTCTTCTCGAGCCTCTCCCACTCCGCCTTCGCGTCGGCACGGCCGAGGTGCATCTTGAGAGCCAGCTCGTCGCGCTGGGTCTTGAGGGTGGCCAGGAGCTCGTCCAGCTTCTGCTTCGCATCCGACATCGTGTCCTCCTTGGAGGCTCGGTCGCCTTCCTCGATGGTTTAGCACCAGCCGCCCGCCAAGGCCATCTTCCGGTATCCTCCGCGGGATAAACGTGGAGAATGCGATGAGCCGTCCATCCCTGCCCTTCATCCTTGCCTTCCTCCCCGCCCTCGTCTTCGCGGCGAAGCCGGCGGCGCCGGCCAACCAGGCCCAGCCGAAGAAGCAGGAGCAGAAGAAAGACGATAAGAAGGAAGAGAAGAAGGACGTCTTTTCGGCCGACACGTTCGCCGGCCTCGAGCTCCGGTCGATCGGCCCCGCGCTGACCTCGGGGCGGATCATCGACATCGCGGTGTCGTCGAGGCCGGGTACGTACTTCGTCGCGGCGGCGTCGGGAGGAGTCTGGAAGACGACGACCTGGGGCACGACCTTCGCGCCGGTCTTCGAATCCCAGGGCTCGTACTCGATCGGCTGCGTGACCGTCGACCCGAACGACCCGCTGACCGTGTGGGTGGGGAGCGGCGAGAACAATTCGCAGCGGAGCGTCGGGTACGGCGACGGCGTCTACAAGTCGATCGACGGGGGGAAGAGCTGGGACGACGTCGGGCTCAAGGAATCGGAGCACATCGGCAAGATTCTGGTCGACCCGCGCGACTCGAAGATCGTCTGGGTCGCGGCGCAAGGGCCGCTCTGGAAGGACGGCGGCGACCGCGGCCTTTTCAAGACGTCGGACGGCGGCAAGACGTGGAAGAAAGTCCTCGACATCAGCCCCAAGACCGGGGTCTCCGACGTCTGGCTCGATCCGCGCAACCCCGACGTCGTCTACGCCACGAGCTATCAGCGCCGGCGGCACGTCTGGACGTTGATCGACGGCGGGCCCGAGTCCGCGATCCACAAGTCGAGCGACGGAGGGACCACGTGGCGGAAGCTCAAGAACGGGCTTCCGGAAGGGGATCTCGGCCGGATCGGGCTCGCGGTGTCCCCGGCGGCCCCTGACACCGTCTACGCGCTGATCGAAGCTTCGGACAAGAAGGCCGCCGGAACCTACCGCTCGGCCGACGCGGGCGCCAACTGGGAACGACGCGGCGACTACGTCCCCGGCGGCCCGCAGTACTACCAGGAATTGATCCCGGATCCGAGGATCGCCGACCGCGTCTACTCCACCGACGTGTTCATGAAGGTGACCGACGACGGCGGAAAATCGTGGCGGAACGTGGGCGAGCGGGAGAAGCACGTCGACAACCACGCGCTCTGGATCGACCCTCAGAACACGGACCACCTCCTTAACGGGAACGACGGAGGGCTCTACGAGAGCTGGGATCGCGGCCAGAGCTGGGGGTTCAAGGCCAACCTGCCGGTCACGCAGTTCTATCGCGTCGCGCTCGACGAAGCGAAGCCGTTCTACAACGTCTACGGGGGAACCCAGGACAACTTCAGCCTCGGCGGCCCCTCGCGCACGGTCACCGATCACGGGATCACGAACGCGGACTGGTTCATCGTGCTGGGAGGCGACGGCTTCAAGCCGCAGGTGGACCCGACGAACCCGGACATCGTCTATGCCGAATCGCAACACGCCGGGCTCGCGCGGATCGACCGGAAGACGGGGGAGAAGCTCGACATCCAGCCCCAGCCCGCCCCGGGCGAGGACCCGCTCCGCTTCAACTGGGACTCGCCGCTCCTGATCAGCCCACACTCGCCGACCCGGTTGTACCTGGCCGCCCAGAGGCTCTTCCGCAGCGACGATCGGGGCGACACATGGCGCGCGGTCAGCCCGGATCTGACGGCCCGGATCGATCGCAACGCCCTCAAGGTGATGGACCGCGTCTGGAGCGTCGATGCGGTCGCGAAGAACACGTCCACGTCGTTCTACGGGAACATCGTCTCCCTCGCCGAATCCCCGCGGACGGAGGGGCTGCTGTACGTGGGCACCGACGACGGGCTCATCCAGGTCTCGGAGGACGGCGGAGGCGCCTGGCGGAAGCTCGATCGTTTCCCGGGCATACCCGAGCACACCTACGTTTCGGATCTCGAGGCCTCGCCGCACGACGCGGCCACGGTCTACGCGGCGTTCGACAACCACAAGATGGGGGACTTCAAGCCGTACCTTCTCAAGAGCGCCGACCGCGGGAAGTCGTGGGTCTCGATCGCGGGCGACCTCCCCGAGAGGGGGACCGTCTACACGGTGGCGTGCGACCCGAAGGCCGAAGGGCTGCTCTACGCCGGGACCGAGTTCGGTCTGTA
>JBGQLU010000238.1:0-4356 GCA_041500265.1 Acidobacteriota bacterium
GGTCGTCGGCAGGAAGTCCTCGCCGATGCCGTCGATCAGGTACTGGTGGATCTGCTCCTTGGGCGGGAGCCGCCCGTGCTCCTTGTAGTAGGCGTACACGCTGCCGACCGTGTCCACGCCGACGACCCGGATGTCGGGGTTCATCTCCTTCAAGAACTTCGCGGTGCCGCCGATCGTCCCGCCGGTCCCGACCCCCGCGACCCAGTGCGTGACCTTGCCGTCGGTTTGGCGCCAAATTTCCGGGCCGGTGGATCGGTAGTGAGCCTCGGGATTCGCGGGGTTGTAGTACTGGTAGGGGAGATAGGCCCCCTGCTCGTCGCGGAACCGCTCGGCGACCTTGTAGTACGAGCGCGGATCGTCGGCGGCGACGTTGGTCGGACAGGTCACGACCTCGGCGCCGTACGCACGAAGCAGGGCGATCTTCTCGGCCGGGATCTTGTCGGGGGCGACGCACACGAGCTTGTACCCGCGGAGCGCCGCGACGATCGCGAGCCCGAGCCCGGTGTTCCCGGAGGTCGGCTCGACGATCGTGCCGCCGGGACGCAGGAGGCCGGACTTCTCACCGGCCTCGATGAGACCGAGCCCGATGCGGTCCTTCACGCTCGCTCCGGGGTTGAACGACTCGATCTTCGCGGCGAGTATCGCGGGGCCCGGGAAGAAGCGGCGCAGGCGCACGAGCGGAGTGTTGCCGATCGTCTGCAGGATGTCGTCGTAGATCGTCATGCGCCCCCCGGCGCGCATGATAACCTGCGCGGTCCACTTCGACGGAGGCTAGGGATGGCCAGCAAGCACGGTTTCGGCACGCTCGCGATCCACGCGGGTCAGCATCCGGACCCCGCGACCGGAGCGGTGATGCAGCCGATCTATCAGACCTCGACCTATCGCCAGCCCGCCCTCGGCGCCGGCTGGGCGTACGACTACGCCCGCACGATCAACCCCACGCGGGCGGCGCTCGAGCGCGCGATCGCGGCGCTCGACGGCGGGCTCGAGGCGCGCTGCTTCGCCTCGGGGATGTCGGCGATCGCCGCGGTGATGAACCTCCTCCGCTCGGGCGACCACGTGGTGGTGTCCAGAAACGTTTACGGCGGTACGTACCGCCTGTTCGAGGGGCTCCTCCGCCAGTTCGGCCTCGACTTCACCTGGGTGGATACGACCGACCTCGCCACGATCGAGCGGGCGATCCGCCCGGCGACCCGCATGATCTACGTGGAGACGCCGACCAACCCGTTGCTCGGGCTGACCGACCTCAAGGGGGCGGCGCGGCTCGCGCGGAAGCGCCGTCTGCGCCTGGTCGTGGACAACACCTTCATGACCTCGTACTTCCAGAAGCCGATCGACCACGGCGCCGACATCGTCGTGTATTCGACGACGAAGTTCCTGAACGGGCACAGCGACAGCATCGGCGGGGCGGTCGTGACCACGCGGGCCGCGGACGCGGAACGGATCCAGTGGATCCAGAACTCGGTGGGGGCGATCCTCTCGCCGATGGATTCATTCCTGGTGCTTCGCGGGATCAAGACGCTGCCGCTCAGGATGGACCGCCACGACGCGAGCGCGCGCAAGGTGGCGGCGTGGCTCCAGAGCAAGCGAAAGATCCAGGCGGTGCACTACCCGGGATTGAAGACGCACCCGCAGCACGCGCTGGCGCGCCGCCAGATGTCGGGGTTCGGAGGGATGATCTCGTTCGAGCTGGGCTCGCATCAGGCGGCGAAGAAGTTCCTCGGCCGGGTCGAGCTGTGCGCCCTGGCCGAGAGCCTGGGCGGCGTCGAGACGCTGATCTCCCACCCGGCGTCGATGACCCACGGCGCGGTTCCGAAGAAAGAGCGGAAGGCGATCGGCGTCACCGACGGGCTCGTGCGGATCTCCGTGGGGCTCGAGGATCCGCAAGACCTGATCGCGGACCTCGGACGAGCGCTCGCGGCGGTCTAGCGCCCGCTCACCAGACGCTCTCGTCGATCCAGGCGAGGTACCCGGGGTCGCCCTTTTCGATCGGCACCAGGATCACCTCGGGCTGCTCGTAGGAATGCAGCTCGCGGATGGCCAGGCGCACTTCCTCGAACCGTTCGGCCCGCGTCTTGACGACGAGCAGCCACTCCTCGTCGACGCGGACCGCGCCCTCCCACCGGTAAGTCGAGACGACCTTCGGGACCACGCTGACGCACGCGGCGAGGCGTCGCTCCACCAGGGCGGAGGCGATCGCGGCGGCCTCGGCCTGGGAGCTTGCGGTGGTCAGAACGACGGCGTGACCGCTCAAGGCCGGCCGAGTCTATCACGATGATGGATTTGGACTTGTGAGCGTTCTCCCCCCTTTGGTATAGTCGCGCCGCTCGTCGAACGGAGGCTGCGTTCCCATCGACGCATAGGCAGTCACTCCCGCTCGACATAGGAGACCCGGATGGACGGCGCGAACGCGGGACGGATCAAGGACGTCGTCGCCCGCGAGATCCTCGATTCGCGCGGCAACCCGACGATCGAGGTGGACGTCGTCCTCGAGGGCGGGATCCTGGGCCGGGCCGCCGTCCCTTCGGGAGCTTCGACCGGATCGCGCGAGGCGCTCGAGCTTCGAGACGGCGAGCCGAAGCGTTTCGGCGGCAAGGGAGTCTTGAAAGCGATCGAGCACGTCGAGCGGACGATCGCGCCGGCGATCATCGGCTTCGAGGCGGTGAACCAAGTCTTCCTCGACGAGACGATGAAGGACCTGGACGGGACGCCGAACAAAGCGAAGCTGGGCGCGAACGCGACGCTCGCGGTGTCGATGGCGGCGGCGCGTGCCGCGGCGGATCTCCTGGGACTCCCGCTCTACCGCTACCTCGGCGGCGCCAACACGAAGGTCCTTCCCGTCCCTCTCCTGAACGTGCTGAACGGAGGGGTCCACGCCGACAACAACGTGGACGTCCAGGAGTTCATGATCGCGCCGGTCGGGTTCGACACCTTCAGCCGCGCTCTGCGCGCGGGGGTGGAGTGCTACCACGCGCTGAAGGCGGTTCTGAAATCGAAGAACCTGTCCACGGCGGTGGGGGACGAGGGAGGGTTCGCGCCGAACCTCAAGAACAACGAGCAGGCCCTCGAAGTGCTCGTCGCCGCGATCGCGAAGGCGGGGTACAAGCCGGGGAAGGAGGTCGCCCTGGCGCTGGACGTCGCGGCGTCGGAGCTCTACTCGAAGCCGGTCTACACGCTCGAAGCCGAGGCGAAGCCGAAGAAGTCGGGGGACGAGCTGGTCGACATCTACGAACGCTGGTGCAAGGCGTACCCGATCGTGTCGATCGAGGACGGGATGGCGGAAGGCGACTGGCCGGGGTGGAAGAAGCTCACCGATCGCCTCGGAGACAAGATCCAGCTGGTCGGAGACGACATCTTCGTGACCAACACGCAGATCCTCTCCGAGGGGATCGCGAAGGGGATCGCGAACAGCATCCTGATCAAGGTCAACCAGATCGGAACGTTGACCGAGACCTTCGATTGCATCGACCGGGCGCTCCGCTCGGGGTACTCGTGCGTCGTCTCGCATCGCTCCGGAGAAACCGAGGACGCGCTGATCGCCGACCTCGCGGTCGCGCAGAACCTGGGACAGATCAAGACGGGGGCTCCGGCCCGCGGCGAGCGGACGGCGAAGTACAACCAGCTCCTGCGGATCGAGGAAGAGCTGGGGGACGACGCGGTCTATGCCGGCTGGTCCGCCTTCCCGCGCGCGAAGCGAGGCTAGATCGGCCCGATGGGCAAGCTGATCCGCTTCCCGCGACGCAAGCGTCCGAAGGACGCCGGGGAGCGCTCGTTGTTCCCGGCGGGGTCGCTCGGCGTCCCGGGCGAGGATCTCCCTCGAACCAAAGGATCCGACGCGCACGCGACCACGTGGTTCCCCTCGGACGCGAGCCCATCGCAGGAGCCCGTCGCCGGTGCGCCGATCGACCCGGAGATCGACCGCCGCCGCCGGCGTCGCCGCGCCCAAGCGATCGGCGCCTTCGTCGCGATCTTCCTCGCCGGCACCGCGACCGCGATCTTCGGCGACCGGGGGTATCTGGACGTCCAGCGCCAGCAGCGCCTCTACCGGGACACCAAGGCCGAAGTCGCCCTGCACCAGGAGCGCGTGCAGGCGCTGAAGCGCGAGGTGGACCGCCTCCACGCCGACCCCACCGCCATCGAGCGGATCGCCCGCGAGCAGCTCGGCGAAGCCCCTCCCGGCGAGATCGTGCTCCTTCTCCCCGGCGAGGACACCGCCCGCCCCACGAATCTTGACGGCAAGGTCGGATCTGCTATCGTTCCGGCGGTACGAAAGAACCCTTGACGCGGGGTGGAGCAGCCCGGTAGCTCGTTGGGCTCATAACCCAAAGGTCGCAGGTTCAAATCCTGCCCCCGCTA
>JBGQLU010000239.1:0-4320 GCA_041500265.1 Acidobacteriota bacterium
AGGGCGCCTCGCGGAAGGCCTCGGGGAACGGGAGTCCGTACTTGGCCCTCCAGCCGTCTTCCTCGTCCCGGTTCGATTCGGTCGGATGGCGGAGCGGGTCGAGCGTCGGCCAGTTCGCGAACGTGAGCGGGTGGAGCGCCCTGTGCCGCCTCGCCTCGTACGACGCGGCGAAGTCGCACATGCGCGCCACCCAGGCTTCCATCGCGCGCGCCCCCTCCACGCGGAAATACGTTCCCGCGTACGACGTCCGGTCGGGGTACCGCGCGTCGAACGACTGGACGGCCCAGGGTTCCCATTCCCGCCCGATGATGAGCGCGAGCAACGAATCCGAGGCGTCCGTGTCGTACAGCCCGCCGGCGTGCCCGGGCCGCTCGGGGAGCGCCAGGTCTCCGTGGATCGCGTCGATCACGCGCGCGATCTCGGCATCGAGACCGTCCACGTAAGCCGGCTCGGAAAAATCGCCGCCGTCGGGGAGCTCGGCCCACACCCCCTGGATGAGCCAGAGCTTCCTCCCCGACGGCGCGGCGTTGTGCTCCGCGAGCGCCGCGTAGAACTCGGGAGGGAAAAGCGTGTACAGGCGCACGCAGTTCGCGCCGAGGCCGGCGATCGTCTCGAGCCAGGCGGCGTACGTGGCGACGTCGCGTGGGAATTCGGTCGGGTACTTTCCGGGGAGCGCGGCGCCGAGGTTCACGCCTTTGACGAACAGCGGTGAATACGCTCCCGCCTCGTCGCGGACCTCGAGATAGTCGGAGAGAGCACGCGCGGGAATGGAGACCGGCCGGGAGGCATCGGCATCGTTTCGAAGCCTGGTCTCCTCGCCGGACCTCAGGGCCGCGAACGCCAGCCCGCGTCTCGCGTCCGGGTCGGCGGGACGAATCGCGAGCACCTGGCGGAAGTCGGCGAGCGCGCCGGCGATGTCTTCGGTCTGCAAGCGCGAGAAGCCGCGGCCGACCCGGGCGTCGGCGTCCGCCGCGTGCCGGCGGAGCTGCTCGTCGAAGATCGCCTTCGCCGCACCGAATGCGCCGGTGCGATAACGGCACCACCCGAGCCGATTGCGGGCGTCACCGTCCTCGGGGTGGACAAGAAGCCAGGACGTGAGCTTTTTGGCCGCGGCGGAATACCGCCCGGCGGTGTAGTCCTCGTCCGCCGCGTTACGATTCGGCGTATCGGCCGCCCGGGCCCCGTCGGCGACGAGGCTAACGACGCCAAGGATGACTATGCAGTAAAACAGAAGAGTCATATATGAATTGGCCATGATCAGAATGGGGAATATACGATCAGTCTTTGTGTGCTGCTGACAACCGCTCCGCCGACGGGTCCGCTTGACGTACGCCCCACCCGATCCCATAGTCGCCGCGTCCCTGCCTCCTCCGAGGGTCGTATCCCTTGCCCCCGGAGCGCTTGTTTCCCTGGTTGGCCCTTCGTCTACTTCCCGGCGTCGGCCCCCTGTCGGCGCGCCGCGCGCTCGAGATGCACGGCGATGCGGCTCACCTCGCGTTCCGCCTCCCCGCGGCGGCTTGGCGCGAAGTCCCAGGAGTCGACGCGGCGACCGCCCTGGGCATCGCGGCCGCGAGGGCGTCGCTCGCGCGCCGCGTGGAGCAGGAATGGCGCGAAGCCGTTCGAAGGAGCGTGCACATCCTATCCCGAGAGGATCCCGGATATCCGGCAATGATCGCGGCGCAGCCCGACGCGCCGCTGGTCCTTTACGTGAGGGGAGAGTTGCCCGAGGGTGCCGTCCGCTTGGCCATCGTCGGCTCGAGACGGGCGAGCGCGTACGGGCGGTCGGCGGCCCGCGCGCTCTCCTCCGAGCTCGCGGAACGCGGCGCCGAGATCGTGTCGGGAGGCGCCCGAGGCATCGACACCTCGGCCCACGAAGGCGCCCTCGCCGCGCAGGGGCGCACGGTCGCCGTTCTCGGCTGCGGCTGCGGCCGCACCTACCCTCCGGAGAACGAAGACCTCTTCGAAAGGATCGCCGGCGGCGGAGGGGCGCTCCTGAGCGAGTTCCCGATGGGCATGCCGCCGCTTCCCGAGAACTTCCCGCGCAGGAACCGGCTGATCAGCGCCCTATCCGCCGCCACGATCGTCGTGGAGGCGACGGCGAAGTCCGGCTCGTTGATCACCGCCGCGCACGCGCTCGAGCAGGGGCGGGAGGTGATGGCCGTCCCGGGCCCGTTCGACTCGGATACCTCCGTGGGTTGCCACCGGCTGATCCAGCAGGGGGCCAAGCTCGTGGCGGGGGCCGACGACGTCATCGAAGAGTTGTCCCCGATGTACCGCGAGGCGCTGGCGGGGGGGCCGCGGGGTGACACCGGCACGGGAGCCACGGACCCGGGGGAGGGGGCGACCCCGGACGAAACGGCGACCCTGGGTCTTTTGGACGACCCCAGGCCGGTCCATGTGGACGTGCTGGCCGACCGGGCGCCGTTCGGGATCGCCCGGCTCCAGTCGGCGCTTTTCGCCTTGGTTTTGCGTGGCGCTCTTGATCAACTCCCAGGTGGGTACTATGTTGCCCGGCCCCGAAAGGGACCGGTCGGGTCGTAAAGGAAAGCACGCATGGCACGATCGCTCGTCATCGTCGAGTCCCCGGCCAAGGCCAAGACGATCAACAAGTTCCTCGGCCGGGGCTTCGTCGTGAAGGCCTCGATGGGGCACGTGCGCGATCTTCCCAAGCGCACCCTCGGGGTGGACGAGAAGGACTTCACGCCGACCTACACCGCCCTCCCGGAAAAGAAGAAGTCCTTGGCCGAGCTCAGGAAAGCGGCGAAGGACGCGGACACCATCTTCCTCGCGGCCGACCCGGACCGCGAGGGCGAGGCGATCTGCTGGCATCTGAAGGAAGAGCTGACCAAGGACACGGAGGCTCCATTCCGCCGCGTCCTGTTCAACGAGATCACGAAGAAGGCGATCCTCGCCGCCTTCGAGCACCCGCGCGAGATCGACGCGAACAAGGTGGACGCCCAGCAGGCGCGACGGATCCTCGACCGCTTCGTCGGCTACAAGATCTCGCCGCTCCTGTGGGACAAGGTGCGGCGGGGCCTATCCGCGGGACGCGTGCAGAGCGTGGCGCTGCGCATCATCGTCGAGCGCGAGCGGGAGATCCGCGCGTTCGTTCCGAAGGAGTACTGGTCGCTGACCGCGCAGCTCTGGGCGGGTGAAACACCGCAGTTCGGCGCCAAGCTCGTCGCGCGGGACGGCAAGAAGATCGAGGTCGTCTCGCAGGACGAGATGACCGCAGCACTTCGCGAGCTGGGATGGGAGGTCTCCGGGATCAAGCCGGTCGAGGAGGGCTCGAGCGCGCTGATCCTGGACGTCCGCGCCGCCCGTCCGGACGCCGTCCCGTTCCGCGTCGTCAAGCTGCAGTCGCAGGAAAAGAAGAAGAACCCGCCGCCGCCGTTCATCACCTCGAAGCTCCAGCAGGACGCGGCGCGGGCGCTGGGGTTCCCGGTCGCGAAGACGATGCGCCTGGCGCAGGGTCTCTACGAAGGACGGGAGATCGGCGAGGCGGGCACGGTCGGCCTCATCACCTACATGCGCACCGATTCGACGCGAACCTCGGACGAGGCCTTAGACGCGGTGCGCGGCTACATCGCGGACACCTACGGCAAGGACTCGCTCCCGAAGGAGGTGCGCCGGTTCAAGGTCGCGAAGTCGGCGCAGGAGGCGCACGAGGCGATCCGCCCCACCGCGCTCGAGTTCACTCCCGAGCGCGTGCAGGAGGCCCTCGGACGCGACGAGTTCCGCCTCTACCAGCTGATCTGGAACCGGTTCGTCGCCTCGCAGATGGAATCGGCGGTTTTCGACACCACGCGGGCCGACATCGAAGCGGGCCCCTACGGGTTCCGCGCGACCGGGTCGGTGATGAAGTTCGCCGGCTGGCTGGCGGTCTACCACGAGGGGAAGGACGAGGACGCGCCGGCGGCCGACCAACGGCCCGCCGACGCCGACTCCGACGACGAGGAGGATCGCCGCCTGCCGCGCCTCAAGGAAGGCCAGGCGCTCGAGCTCAAGGGCCTCGTTCCCCGCCAGCACTTCACGCAAGCTCCGCCGCGCTTTTCGGAAGCGACGCTCGTCAAGGAGCTGGAAGAAAACGGCATCGGCCGCCCGTCCACCTACGCGGCGATCATCGCCACGATCGTGGATCGCGACTACGCCATGAAGGACAAGGGGCGCTTCACGCCGACCGAGCTGGGCACGCTCGTCAACGACCTGATGGTCGCGAGCTTCGGCGACATCGTGGACGTCGGGTACACGGCGCGGATGGAAGAGCAGCTCGACGCGATCGAGGAAGGACGCCTCGGCTGGGTCGACGCGCTCCGGGAA
>JBGQLU010000240.1:0-4276 GCA_041500265.1 Acidobacteriota bacterium
GAACATCATGAACGTCGTCGTCGAGGAGCGGACCCGGGAGATCGGGATCAAGATGGCCTTGGGCGCTCGTCCGGGCTCGATTCTCCTCCAGTTCCTCCTCGAGACCCTGATCGTCACCGGGACCGGCGGCCTGATCGGCATGGGGATCACGGCCGGGTTGTGCGCGGTGTTTCCGCTCCTCCATTTCACCGATTACGTCGGGGACCCGGTTCTCTCCCCGATGGTCGCGGGGCTCACGGCCACGCTGCTCGGGGTCATCGGGCTGCTGGCCGGGTACTTCCCGGCGCGAGACGCCTCCCGGCTCGACCCGGTCGTCGCGATGAAGCTCTAGAGGACCTGATGCGCGGACTGAAGGTGATCTTCGGGCTCTTCCTGTCGGCCTCGCGTCTGCAGAAGAAGCGCGCCGTGCTCACGATCGCCGCCATCGCCTGGGGCTCCGTGTCGCTCCTGTTGCTGCTGGCCTTCGGGCAGGGGCTCAAGAACCAGGTCTCGAACGCCCGCCGCGGCATGGGCGACGGAATCGCGGTGATCTGGGCGGCGGAGACGACCAAGACGTGGCAGGGACTTCCCGCGGGGCGGCCGGTCCGGTTCCACATGGACGACCTGGACATGATCCGCGATCACGTGCAGGACGTGAGCGTGATCGGCGAGCACCGGACCTGGAGCGCGAACTTCACCAACGGCCGGAAGACGATCAACGGCCAGGTCATCGGGACCCAGGTCGCCTACGGGGACCTCCGGAATCACGAGCCGCAATCCGGAGGCCGGTTCCTGGACGATCAGGACGTTGAGCTTCGCCGCCGCGTCGTCTTTCTCGGGGACAAGCTGGCGGGGGACCTCTACGGGAAGGACGACCCCGTGGGGCGGCCGCTCCTCGTGAACGGCATGACCTACACGGTGGTCGGGATCCTGAAGCACCGGATGCAGATGGGGACGTACGGCGGCCCCGACGACCGCCACGCGGTCATCCCGATCTCGACCTTCCGGGCGCAGTTCGGCCAGGAGTTCCTGGACAACATCGTGATCCGCCCGAAGAACCCCCAAAACATGAAGAAGAACATCGAGGAGCTGCGCCGGGCGCTCGCGGAGAAATACCAGTTCGACCCGGAGGACAAGCGGGCGCTCCGGGTGTGGGACACCGTCGAAGGCGCCAAGGTCATGGCGAACATCCTCATCGGCATCCAGGTCTTCTTGGGGGTGATCGGCGGGCTGACGCTGATGATCGGCGGGGTCGGGGTCGCGAACATCATGTACGCCACGGTGAAAGAGCGGACGCGGGAGATCGGCGTGAAGATGGCGCTCGGGGCGCGACCGTCCTGGATCACCGGCCCGCTCCTGCTCGAGGGGCTCGCCTACACCGTGTTCGGAGGGCTGCTCGGCCTCCTCGTCTCGACCCTGATCATCATCGGGCTGGGGTTCGTTCCCACGGACGGGAACGAGGCGCTCCAGTTCCTCGGCAAGCCGACCCTCTCCCCCGCCGTGGGGATCGTCTCGGCCGGAATCCTCGGCGTGATCGGACTCCTGGCCGCCTATTTCCCAGCCCGCCGCGCCGCCGCGATCGACCCGGCCGAGACGCTGCGCTACGAGTGAGGCCCGCATGAACGCGATTCCAGCTCTCGATCGAAGGACGGCTCCGGCGCCCGCCGCCGACGGCGGCGTGATCGCCATGAGGGGGATCCAGAAGATCTACGACACCGGCAAGATCCGGGTCGAAGCCCTGAAGAGCATCGATCTCCACGTCGCTGTCGGCGAATTCCTCGCGGTCGTCGGCCCGTCCGGCTCGGGGAAGTCCACGCTCATGAACCTCGTCGGCTGCCTCGACACGCCGAGCAGCGGGACCTACCTCTTGAGGGGGAAGGAAGTCGCCGGGCTCGACCGGAACGAGCTGGCGCGGATCCGGAACGAGCGCGTCGGATTCGTGTTCCAGAACTTCAACCTGCTCCCCCAGATCACGTCGTTCGAGAACGTCGAGATGCCGTTGCTGTTCGCCGGCCTCCCCCGCAAGGTGCGGAAGGACCGGGTCAAGGACCTCCTGGAGAAGGTGGGGCTCGCCGACCGCATGGAGCACCGGCCGACGGAGCTCTCCGGCGGCCAGATGCAGCGGGTCGCGGTGGCGCGGGCCCTGGCGATGAACCCCGACATCCTGCTCGCCGACGAGCCGACGGGTAACCTCGACACCTCGTCCGGCGGCGACGTGATGTCCCTGATGGAAGACCTCTGGAAGCAGGGGCGCACGCTGATCGTGATCACCCACGACGCCGCGCTCTCCCGCCGTGCGGGACGGGTGGTCGAGATCCGCGACGGCGCCATCGTCCGCGACAGCGCCTCGTAGCGACCGGGGGAGCCCGCGGTTAGACTTCCCGAGTGCGCCCCCGCCCCCTCGCCCCCGTCGTTCTCGTAGCGCTTCTGGCCGCGGCCCCGGCCGCGCGGGCCGGAAAGGCGAACGACATCCGCATGGAGGAGTTCAAGCTCCTCAACGAAGGGGTCGCCGCCTACAACAAGGGGGATTTCAAGGCCGCGATCCCCGCGCTGGAGAAATGCGCGAACGAGGGGCTGAACTCCTTTCGCGCGTACTACTTCCTGGGCCTCGCCTACACGGGCGACCGGCGCTACGCCGACGCCGTCGAGGCGCTGAAGATCGCGCTCGATCTCGATCCCAACCATCTCCAGGCGAACGTGGCCCTGGGAGACGCGTGGCTCGCGCAGGGAAACCTCGAGGAAGCGTCCCCCTCGTACTACGAGGCGCTGAAGCTTCGCGCGGAGTACCCCGCGGCGCTGGACGGGCTCGCCCGGATCGCCGAAGCGCAGGCGGACGATGACAAGGCGATCGGGTTCTACGGCCGCGCGCTCGCGATGGACAAGGCGTTCGCCCCTGCCTACATGCATCTGGGGGACCTCGACCTGAGGCGAGGGAAGCTGGACGACGCGGTGAAGCTCCTGGTCGAGGCGGTGTCGGTGCGCCCCGATTTCGCCGCCGCGCTGAACCGGTTGGCCAGCGCCTACGGGCGGCTGGGGTTTTCGAACGAAGCGGTCGCGACGATCCGCAAGGCGATCGAGCTCGAGCCGAAGAACGCCGAGCATCGCGCGACCCTCGGGGACGTGCTCCTCGGCATGGGGGTCGTCGCGGGAGCGGAAGGGGCGTACCGCGAGGCGATCGCGCAGGACGCCGGCCAGCCGCAGGCTCACGCGGGTCTCGCGGAGATCGCGCGGCGCCGGGGGGACTTCGGCGGGGCGACCGCCGAGATCGATCGCGCCCTGGCGGACAAGCGGTTGGACCATCGCATGCGGGACGACCTGACGAAGCGTCGCGCGGCGATCGCGGCGGAGGGAGAACGGAGCGCCACCTTGGAGGCGGCCGTCACCGGAGGATCGGCGACTCCCGGCGACCGAGTCGCGCTCGCGGGCCTCCTCGCCGCACGGGAGGACTGGGGACGCGCCGCCGACGTTCTCGCCGTCGCCGATCCGCAGGGAGCCGATCGCGAGCGTCTGGCCTACTACTTCTTTCGTGCGGGCCGGTTTCACGACGCCCACGCCATCTACGCGGAGATCGCGAAGGTGGGAGCGCGCGCGGATGTCGAGGTGAACGACGGCGCGGCGCTGGCGCGGATGGGAGACGACGCGAAGGCGGCCGAGGCGTTCGCTCGCGCTCTCGCGATCGACGCGAACCAGCCGCAGGCCCAGATCTACAGCGCGAACGTCCTCCTCCGCCTCGGCCGCAGGGCCGACGCAACCGCCCTCTACGAGAAATACCTGGACGCGAATCCGGACGGCGCTTCGTCCGAGCAGGTGCGCCGGGTGTTGGCGGAGCTGAAGCCGCGGGCGCCCGCTCCCCCGCCGCCGGCCGTAACACCTCCGGCCGCCCCCGCGGCCGCCGACAAGAAAGGCGGCGCGCAATGACGGGACGCGTCGCCCCGGCGCGCCTCGTTGCGGCGGCGATCGTCGCCGCGGCCGCGCTCGCGAGCCTTCCCTCCACGCGCGCGCAGGATGCGACCCAGCGACGCGGATTTTCGATCCACATCGTCAGCCCGAGCGACAAGGAGTTCGTCGCGGGACCGACGAAGATCACCGCCGAGGTGAAGGTCGAGGACCCCCTGGACGTCGATCGCGTCGAATTCCTCGTCAAGGACAAGGTGGTCTTCGTCGACCGCGAGCCTCCCTACGAGTGCACGTACGACTTCGGCGAGGAGAGCAAGGCCTGGGTGATCCGCGCGATCGCGTACCACAAGGAAGGGTTCTCCGTTTCGGACGTCGTGGTCACGCGCAAGATCACGATCTC
>JBGQLU010000241.1:0-4150 GCA_041500265.1 Acidobacteriota bacterium
CGATGTACTACTTCGGCGTCAAGGCCTACGACACCGCGGGAAACCAGAGCACCTCCTATTCAAACGAAGTCTCGGGCTGGTCGCGGCCCGTCGTGACGGCGTCCGCTCCGTCCGCAGCCGAGCAGGGGCGTAGCCTGGCCCTCACGATCACCGGGTCCAACTTCCAGGCGGGCGCCACGGTGGCGTTCTCGAACACCGGCGTCACCGTGAATTCCGTCACGGTGAACGCGTGCGGCCAGCTGACGGCCAACGTCACGGTCGGCGCCGCCGCCGCTCCGGGGGCGTCGAGCATCGACGTCACCAACCCGGACGGCGTCTACAACACCGGCGTCGGGATCTTTACCATTCAGGCCGCCGTTGCGCCGACCGTCCAGTCGACGACACCGGCCAACGGCGCGACCGGCATCAGCGCCGCCGTCAAGCCGACCGTCACCTTCAGCGAGGCCATGCTCGTGTCCTCGATCACCGCGACCAACGTCAAGCTCCTCGACGGGAGCGGCACGCCGGTCGCGCAGGGCGCCGGCTCGCCGTCGCTGTCGTCGGACGGCCTGACCGCGACGATCACGCCGGCCGCGAATCTCTCCCAGGGCGTAACGTACAAGATCCAGGTCGTGGGCGGCGGTACCGGCGTCCTCGACCTCGCCAACCACGGGATGGCGAGCACCTACACGCAGGCGACGGGGTTCACGACGGTGGCCGACACGACGCCACCGACGATCTCGTCGGTCGCCTCCTCGGGCGTCGGCTCCACGACCGCGACCGTCACCTGGACGACCAACGAGAGCTCGGATAGCCAGGTCTTCTACCGCCGCCAGGGCGACCCGGCGTACCAGCAAACGACGATCGACGCGACCCTCGCGACGAGCCACAGCGAGCCGCTCCAGGGCCTCGCGCCGTCCACGACCTACGAGTACTACGTCCGCAGCGCCGATGCGGCGGGCAACGCCGCCACCTCGACGCCGACGCAAACGTTCGTCACCGGCGCGAACGCGTTCACGTATGTGAGTTTCGAGGCCGAGGCCGGCAACGTCGTCGCGCCCGTCCGGGTCGTCAACGGCGCCGCCTCCACCTTCGGCGGCAGCTACATCGACACCCCCTCCGGCACCACCACGGGGACCGCGACCGCGCCCGCCGGGACGGCGACGTTCGGCGTGAACGTCCCGTCGGCAGGCACCTGGTACCTCTGGGTGCGGATGTACGGTGTCAGCACGACCGCCGATTCGTGGTTCGAATCGATCAACGGCGCGTCGCGCCAGGCGATCACCGCACCCTCGACGGGGGCGTGGGTTTGGGTCGCGGGGCGCTCGTACACCCTCGGAACCGGACTCGCCTCGCTCGAGCTCGGCGGCCGCGAAGCCACCGCCCGCGTGGATAGCGTCCTCCTGACCAACGACTCGACCTTCGTCCCGACGGAGCAGCCGGTCGGCGATCAGACGCCCCCGGCGGCCGACACCAACTTCACCGGGACCTCGGCGACCGCCCAGGTCACGCTGAGCTGGAAGAACTCGACCAGCGCCGACTTCAGCCAGACGGTGATCCGCGTCCGCACCGACGGGCAGTTCCCGGTGAGCCCCGCCGACGGCCTGCCGGTGGTCACGAAGTCGGGTGCCGCCGGATCGACGGACAGCTACCTCCAGACCGGCCTGGTCAACGGCACGACCTACTCGTACAGCGCATTCGCGCTCGATTCGAGCGGCAACGTCTCCGCGAAGGTCACCGTCCAGACGACGGTGACCGACGTCACGCCGCCCGCGAACGTGATCAACGCCCGGCGGGCGGACAAGAAGATCCCGTAAACGCAGGCGATCGGAAAAAACGATCGCGGACGCGGCCCCCGAAGCGAACAGCTCGGGGGCCGTTTCTTTTCACGCCGCTACGGGGCCCACAGCCGCTCCTCGTCCAAGGAGGCGTCCACCGCCCGCATCGCGGGCAGGTAGGCCTTGAGGGCGTAGTCGCGGACCATCCGCTCGGTCGAGAAACGCGGCGCCAGCCGGCCGATCGACCGCTTCATGCGCAGGATCCAGCCCGCGGGGCGCCCGCCGGCGTCGAGCTCGTAGAACGCCGGGGCGATCCCGTCGGCGAGCGCGCGGTAGAGCGAGTCCGCGTCCTCCCGGTCCTGCGCGTCGGGGTCGGCGTAGGTCTCGGGCTTCCCGACGGCCCAGCCGAGCTCGGGGTCGTACCCCTCCGCCCACCAGCCGTCGAGCACGCTCAGGTTCAAGGCGCCGTTGGCGGCGGCCTTCATCCCCGAGGTGCCGCTCGCCTCCATCGGGCGGCGCGGGGTGTTCACCCAGACGTCCACCCCTTGAACGAGGAACCGGGCCACGCGCATGTCGTAGTTCTCCACGAGCACGACGTGTCCCCACAGCTCCTCGCTCATCGCGGCCTCGAAGATGCGCCGCAGGACCTCCTGTCCCGGCTTGTCCGCCGGGTGGGCCTTTCCGGCGTAGAGGATCTGCACCGGGCGGGCGGCCGACGTCAGGATGTCGCGAAGGCGCGCGGCGTCCTGAAAGACCAGATCCGCGCGCTTGTAGGTGGCGAAGCGGCGCGCGAAGCCCAGCGTCAAGACCTCGGGCCGGAGGAGCTCCTGCACGCGGCGGAGGTCACCGGGCGAGCGCCCGTGCCGTGCGAGCTGCTGGCGCACGCGCTCCCGGACCAACGTCAGAAGGCGCGCCTTCTGCGCCAGGTGGGCGTCCCAGACCTCGTCGTCGGGAATCGCCAAGACCGCGTCGGCGAATCCCGGCTCCAGAAAGCTCGCTTCGTAGTCGGCGCCGATGCGCCGCCTCAGCAGCTCGCCCAGCTCCGGACCGATCCACGTGGGGACGTGCACGCCATTCGTGATCGCGGTGACGTGCTCGCGCGGAGGATCCTCCGGCGGCCAGAGACCCTTCCACATCGCGTCGGCCACCTGCCCGTGGAGCTTGCTCACGCCGTTGACCATCGCCGACGTGCGAATGGCGAGCACCGTCATGTTGAACGTGGCATCGTCGGCCGGCTCCTGGCGTCCGAGCGCGAGGAAGGGGGCCGGCGACGTGCCCGCGGCCTCCGCCCACGCCGAGGCGTAGGACCGGACCAGGTCCGGATCGAAGGTCTCGTTCCCCGCGGGGACCGGCGTGTGGGTCGTGAACACCGCGTTCCTCGCCGCCTGCGCGGCCGCCTCCGCGATCGGCGCGCCGGCGGCGGCTCCCCGCGCGATCCGCTCCCAGGCCACGAGCGCCGAATGCCCTTCGTTCAAGTGCCAGACCGACGGGACGATGCCCAGGGCTTCGAGCGCCCGCGCACCGCCGATTCCGAGCACCATTTCCTGGCACAGCCGCATTTCGCGGCCGTGCACGTAGAGGATCGAGGTGATCGGCCGGTCGGCCGGGTCGTTCTCACGCACGTCCGAGTCGAGCAGGAGCACCGGGACGCGCCCGACCATCACCCGCCAGACGCGAAGCTCGATCGAGCGCCCCGGCAGCGGGATGGTGACGCGCAGGGGCTTCGCGCCGGGCCCGGCGACCGGCAACAGCGGCAACTTCCTCAGATCGTAGTCGGGATAGAAGTGCTGCTGGCGCCCGTCGGCGTCGACGGTTTGCATGAAGTACCCCCGGCGGTACATGAGGCCGACGCCGAGGAACGGGATCCCGAGATCGCTCGCCGACTTGCAATGGTCTCCGGACAGGATGCCCAAGCCTCCCGAGTAGATCCCGAGGCTCTCGTGCCACCCGAACTCGGTGGAGAGGTAGGCGACCGGGCCGCCTGAAAACGTCGGATACGTCCGGCGGAACCACGAGGACTCCTGACCGGCGACATAGCGGTCGAATTCGCCGATCACGGCGTGGTAGGCCCCCATGAAGCTCTCGCTCTCCACGAGGGGGTCCCAGAGGTGAGGCTCGACGCCGTACAGGAGCTCGACCGGATTGTGGGAGCGGATCCAGCGCGCCGGATCGATGCCGCTGAACAGGACGTTGGCGCGAGGCGACCAGGTCCACCAGAGGTTGTACGCGAGGTCGTAGAGGCGGGCGACCTCGCGGGGCAGTTCGACCTCCGCGCCGGGGAGGGTCTTGATCTCGGGAACGGACATCGAACCTCCTTGAGAGGCCTGTTAATCTACCTCCGTGCGCCACCTCCCGCTCACCCGGCCCCTCGCATTCTTCGACCTCGAGACGAC
>JBGQLU010000242.1:0-3995 GCA_041500265.1 Acidobacteriota bacterium
CTCGACGATTTCCTTCCCGACCGCCAAGGCCTCGCTCGATTTCCGGCCGGCCTTGACTTCCTTGCTCGCCATGATGAACAGCCCGGTGATCGAGATCAGCACGCCGGCCAGGAGGCCGAGGGCGATCACCACCTCGACCAAGCTGAATCCGCGTTCGTCGGTTCGCCGCATGTCCTTCGCCCCTTCTAGAAGCGCGCGTGCGCGAGATCGGTCAGGCCGAGCGTGTTGACGGTCATGGTCCACTGTTCGGTCTTCGTCGAGACCGCCGACTGGAAGATCACCGTTCCGGCCGCCGCCGTGGAGCCGTCCGACTTGAAGGTGACCGTGGCCGACGAGCCGGTCGTGATCTTGACGCGGCTGGGCATCGTGATCGTGCGTGTCGAGCCGTCGGTGCGCTCGTACGAATAGCTGTTCGTCGGGTCGGCGTTGACCGTCACCACGATGCTCTTGTGCTTGGAGACCGCGATCATCCGCGCCGCCCGCATGTCGAGCCCCGCCTGGTCCGCGCACCCCCGGATCTCCGCGATCCGGACCTGCTCGTTGACGAGCGGGATCGCGATCGCGATCGAGATTCCGATGAGCGCCACGACGGCCAGCATCTCCGGGAGGCTGAAGCCTGCCTCGCGACCTCCGCTCGCCGACCTTTCTCGTTCGTACCTCACGGGTCCTCCTCGGAGCCTCAGCTCCTGACTTGCAGCCCTGATGCCACCCGGCGGGCGCCGCCGCGGTGCAGTAAAGCGTGCCGTGGTAACGAGTTACAGTTCGCGCACCCTGCGACGCGGCCGTTGCGACTCCCGGCCGCAGGAGCATGTGTCACGAAAAGTGACATGGGAGCCGGACCCGGAAGGCCGCCCCGCCTCGCGCCCCCTCGCCGACCTCGACCGAGCCCCCAAGATCGACGACCGTCCGCTGCACGAGCGCGAGTCCGAGTCCCGTGCCCCGGGCGCGGGTCGTGAAAAACGGCAGGAACACCTGCCCGCGGCTCTCCGGCGGGATCCCCGGCCCGTCGTCGTCCACCTCGACCTGAATCGATCGTCCGGCGCGGCGCCCCACGATGTGAACCGACAGCGGCCGCCCGACCTCCGTGCCGATGTCCGCGGCGTTCTGGATGAGATTGCCGAAGACCCGTTTCAGCAAGGTCTCGTCCCCTACCACGGTGCCGAACTCTCCCGCGATCTCGACGCCGACGTTCGGAGGGGAGGCCGCCGCGCACCCGCGAAGGAGCGGCTCCAGCTCGACCGGGGCGCGCTGAGGCTCCGGGGGACGGGCATACAAGAGGAACTCGTCGATCTGGGCCCGGACCGCCGCGACCTCCTTCGTGATCTCCCCCGCCGGCCCGTGGACCCTGGGGTCGGTCGATTTCTCGAGCATCCGCGCGTAGCCGAGAATCGTTCCCAGGGCGTTCCTGAACTCGTGCGCGATGCCCGCCGACAGCTGGCCGACGGCGGCGAGGTTGTCCCGGAGCTTCACCTGTTCTTGCACCTGGCGGATCTCGGTCAGGTCGCTCATCAGCACGAGCGCCCCCTGGGTCGCGCCTGCACCCCCCGCGGCCGGGGAGACGGTGACGCCGAGATGACCGGTGCGGCCGGACTCCCCGCGGACTTCGAGCACCTCGCGCGAGGCGGGCTTCGCCGCCTCGAGACAACCGCGCGCGAGCTCCGCCAGGCCGCCGAGTCCGCGTCCCAGCGCATCGAGCTCGACCCCGCGCGCGGTGCCCGGCGCGAGCCCGAGCAACGACTCGGCCGCGGGATTCAGGGCGGCCACCCGGCCGCGCCGGTCGAGGACCATCACGCCCGTGGCCATGCTCGTGGCGGCGCCGCCGGCGAAACGCACCAGCTCCGCGAGACCCCCGCCGTCCCGCCCGAGCGCCTCGACCGCCGTCTCCTGCTCGCGGAGCTTCTTCGCGACCGCGCGGAACGCCGCCGCGAGATCGTCCGGGTCGGACGGATCTCCCGGCCCGCGCGGCTCGAGGCCGGCCTCCCCCGCCGCCTTCGCGATCTGCCGGTAGGGGCGGCTGACCCAGCGGCCGAAGAAGATCAGGAGCGCCCCGATGATCACGACGCCGGCGGCCTGAACGGCTACGGCGAGACGGAACCAGCCTTGGATCGCTCCGATCTCCGGAACCTCCTGGACCACGGCGACGACGGCGACCGGACGGCCCGAGCCGTCGAGCACCGGCACGAAGGCCGCGATGACCGCGTCCTCCCCGCCGGACGCGGGAGCCATCGCCGAGGCGACGGCGCGCCCCGCGGAGAGCGCGGCGCGCTCGTCGCCGTCCAGGGCCTCGAACCGTTCCTCTCGAAGGGGAAAGTCGCCGCTGGCGCCGACCACGGATCCGTTCGCGTCGAGCACCGCGATCCTGCGCAGGTCGAATCGAAGCGCCATGCGGGCGAGCGCGGCCGGATCGAACCGCGCCGCCGACGACGGCTCTCGCGGAGCGGCGAGCGCGTCGGTCCCCAAGGCCAGCGCGACCTCTCGGCCGCGCGCTTTCGCACGCTCGCGCTCGGCGCGCTCGGCCGCGTCGCGGGTGCGCGAGAGCAGGACGAGGTTCATCAGGTCGAGGGCCGCCAGGAAGAGGACGAGGAGGACCAGGACCACCCGAACCTGGGTCTCGAAGCGTCCGGGGCGCGGCGGGCGGCTCGTCGTCACGGCCCCAGTCGCACGGCACCCAGGTACCACGCGAGGATCCGGTGGCCCCCGAGGAGCGCGATCATCGCGGCGGGGGCCAGGAAGCACCCGAACGGGAGCTCGTACTTGAGGTTCTTGCCCCGAAGGGGGATCAGGAGGAGCCCGACGACGGCCCCCACGATCGACGCGAAGAACAGCGTCACCGCGACACCGGAGTACCCGGCGAACGCTCCGACGACCGCCATCAGCTTCACGTCCCCGAAGCCCATCCCCTCGACCCCGCGGACGCGGAGGTAGAGGGCCCCGATCGCCCAGAGGATCCCGGAGCCGAGCGCAGCCCCGGTGAACGACGCGACGATGCGGCCCCAGCCCGGCTCGCCGAGGAACGGGTTCCACCAGGCCACCGCCAGGCCGACGCAGAATCCGGGGAGGGTGACCACGTCCGGCAGGAGGTGGTGATCGTAGTCGGTGAAGAAGAGCACGATCATCATGAGCGCGAAGAGGCTCGCGATGCCGAACGCCCAGCCCGCGCCGAGCTCGCGCCACAGGAGGAGCAGCGTCAGGCCGGTGAGCGCCTCCACCACCGGATAGCGCCACGAGATCGGCGACGCGCACGAAGCGCAACGGCCGCGGAGGAAGAGCCACGAGAGCACGGGGACGTTCTGCCACGCCCGAACCGGGGCGCCGCAGGCCGGGCACCGCGACCCCGGGGAGACGACGCTCTCTCCCGCGGGTAGCCGGTAGATGCAGACGTTCAGGAAGCTCCCGAGAACGGACCCCACCACGGCGACGAGGATCGAGGCGAGCGGCTCGACCGGAGCGTCCATCTACGACCCCAGGACCCGCGACACCGCGCTCGAGACGGTCCCGGTCGTCGGCTCGTAGACGTAGGGATTCCCGTCCGGGTCGAACGGGATCGACTTCATGATCCCCGCACGGACGAGATCGTCGAGCGTGCGCGGACGATGCCCGCTCCGTTCGCGGAAAAGAGCGATGGCGCGGTCGAGGTCACGAACGTCGGCCTTGACGGCGAGTCCCCGCATCTGGCGCTTGGCGATCTGGCGGGCGGCCTCGTCGTTGCGGGGATCGTCCAGGACCTCCTTCCAGAGCGCGATCGCCGCCCGCAGGTCGCCGGTCCGGGCGGTCATCCCCGCCTTCAGCCGGAAGAGCGCCGGCGGCGCGCCGGGAGCCCTCGCGGCCCGGTCGAAGTAGTCGGCGGCCCGGGCGTACTGCTCGACGCGATCGCACTCCCATCCGGCCAGGTACGGGAGGACCCACTCGCGCGGGTTGTTCTGGAGCCCCTTGTCGAGCAGGCGCAGGCCGCCGTCCAAGTCCGAGGCCTCGGTCGTCAGGATGATCGCTCCGAG
>JBGQLU010000243.1:0-3969 GCA_041500265.1 Acidobacteriota bacterium
CCCTCGACCCGCGCCGAGGTCGCGGATCTCGCGGCGTCCTTCCTGGATGCCAACCTCGCGGAGGACGCCGCCGCGACCGCCGAGCGGCGCGCCCAGGCCGAGCGCGGGGCGCTCCCCGTACAGATCCGCGTTCCCAAGGGGACGATCCTGGTCCGCCGCGGGGACAAGGTCACCCCCGACGTGCAGGCGCGGATCGAGGCGATCGAGGGGCGCTCGACCCCCCGGACCGGCCCGGTGCGGTTCGTGGCGCTCGTCGTCCTCGCGGGCCTGCTCGCCTTCTTCCTCTACCGGTACTGCGCCTACCACCAGCGGCACTTCA
Source organism: Acidobacteriota bacterium (assembly GCA_041500265.1). Taxonomy (GTDB): domain Bacteria; phylum Acidobacteriota; class Polarisedimenticolia; order Polarisedimenticolales; family DASRJG01; genus DASRJG01. The sequence goes on from JBGQLU010000243.1 coordinate 320, forward strand.
AGCGGGTACGGCATCTCCACGCGATGCTCGTCTTCGTGCTCGTCACGATGGTGACGATCGCTCAGGCGATCCTCTGGACCGCCGAGCAGCTGGCGCCGCGCTTCAAGCCGCCGTTCAACGACCCGTCCGCCTCCGTCTACCTGGTTCCCTTCGGGGCGGGGGCGATCCTGGTCGCGCTCCTGGCCAACGGGCGGATCGCGATGGTCTACGCGACCTTCGCCGCGATCCTCTACGGCGCGCTCAACGCCTGGGATCTTCCCGTGGCCCTCTGGGCGCTCTTGGTTCAGTGGGCGGGGATCTACGCGATCACCTCCTACCGCGAGCGCGCGGCGCTGCTCCGCGCGGGGCTGGTCGTCGGCGTCGTGGGCGCGGGCGTCGCGCTGGCGGTCGAGGCGATCGGGCGGGTCCAGGAGCCGCTCGTGAACGGCCTGTACGGCGCGGCCCTCGCGTTCATCGGGGGGGCGGTGGGGCTCTCGCTTCTCGTCTCGTTCGCGCTTCCCCTCCTGGAAGGGCTCTTCCGCGTCCTCACCGACATCCGGCTTCTCGAGCTGTCGAACGTCTCGAACCCGCTGCTGTCGCAGCTGGCCGTCAAGGCGCCCGGCTCGTACAACCATTCGCTGATCGTCGGATCTCTCGCGGAGGAGGCGGCGACCGCCATCGGGGCGAACGCGCTGTTCTGCCGGGTCGCGGCCTTCTACCACGACATCGGAAAGATCCGGAAGCCGGAGTACTACATCGAAAACCAGCGCGGCGTGAACCCGCACGAGCGGCTGCAACCTTCGATGTCGGCTTTGATCGTCTCCGCGCACGTCAAGGACGGCATCCGCATGGCGCGCGAGGCGCGCCTTCCCGAGCAGATCATCGACATCATCCCGCAGCACCACGGGACCCGCCTGATGACCTACTTCTACGAGAAGGCGAGAAAGCAAGCCGCGCTCTCCGGGACCGAGGTCAACGACGACGACTTCCGCTACCCCGGGCCGAAGCCGCAGACGAAGGAAGCCGCGATCTTCATGCTGGCCGACGGCGTCGAGGCCGCGGCGCGCACGATCGAGGATCCGACCCCCTCGCGCCTGCGCGAGATGATCCACCAGATCGCCAGCCGCATCGTGCTCGACGCCCAGCTCGACGCGTGCGACCTGACCTTCGCCGATCTCGAGAAGATCGAGGAGGCGTTCCTGCGCACGCTCGCGAGCATGTACCACCACCGCGTGGACTACCCCGGGTACGACTTCGCGAAGCCGAAGGGGGAGAAGCCCGCGGGCGAGGTCCGGCCGTTCCGCACCAACGCCTGAGATGACGATCGAGGTCGTCGACCGGCAGCGGGCGCATCGCGTTCCGCCGGCTCCGCTCCGATCGTTCCTGCGCCGCCTCACGGAGGCGGCCCCGCGGACGGAGGCCACCCGGATCACGCTCGTGCTCTGCGGGGACCGCGCGGTCCGGGCGCTGAACCGCGCCTTCCGGGGGAAGGACCGCACGACCGACGTGCTTTCGTTCCCGGCCGGAAGCGCCCTCACCCCCGACGGGGAGCGCCACCTCGGCGACGTCGTCATCTCGGTCCCCCAGGCCGCGCGGCAGGCTGCAGCCGGGGGCCGCTCGCTCGACCGCGAGGTCCGTATCCTGGCGATCCACGGCTACCTGCACCTCCTCGGCTATGATCACGAGGTGGACGAGGGCAGGATGGTTCGGCTCCAGGCTCGGCTCGTCCGGAAGCTCCTCCGATGACGGCGGAGGCGGCCCCTACGTTGGGGATCGTGCTCGGCTGCGCCGCGATCCTCTTCCTGCTCGATCTCGCGCTGTCGGTGATGACCCTCTCCGCCTCCGCGCTGTCGCGGGTGGCGCTCCGGCGGCTGAACTCGGAATCGGGGGGCCGCCTCCCGTTCCTCGACGAGTTCAAGACGGTGCCCTCGAGCCATCGGGCCGCGATCCACGCGGTGCGCGAAATGGCGCTCCTCGGCGGGGCGGGGCTCACCGGTTGGGCCTCCTTCCGCGCCGGCGTTCCCGGCGGCTTCTGGGCCGGGCTCCTGGCGGGCGGGCTGTTCGGCACGTTCGTCGTCGAGACGGTCCTGGCGCGGGTGCTGGCGCTGCGCGACCCGCGGGAGGCGCTCCGACTGACCGCGATCCTGGTCCGGCCCATCCACGCGGTGACCTACCCGCTCCTGGCGCCGGTGCACGCCGCCTTCAGGAGCTGGGCGCGCACGATCGAAGACGATGAAGACCGCGAGGAGGGCCAAGCCGAGGACGTGGACGCCTTCATCGAGGTGGGGGAGCGCGAGGGGATCCTGGAGAAAGACGAGGGGGCCATGGTCCGCGGGATCGTGGACCTCAACGAGACGCTGGTCCGCGAGGTGATGACGCCGCGCGTGGACGTCGTCGTGATCCCCGCCTCCGCGTCGGTGGCCGAGGCTCGCCGGATCGCGGTCGCGGCGGGGCACTCGAGGTTCCCCGTCTTCGGCGAGACGATCGACGCCGTGGTCGGCATCCTCCACGTGCGCGATCTCGTCCGCGCGTGGCACGAGGGCTGGGGCGAGGCGACGATCGCGGGGCTCGTGCGCCCGGCGGTGTTCGTGCCCGAGACGCGCTCGGTGGCGGAGGTCCTGAAGGAGCTCCGGACGAGCGGGCACGTCGCCCTCGTCGTGGACGAGTACGGCGGCTTCGCCGGCCTCGTGACGCTCGAGGATCTCGTCGAGGAGATCGTCGGGGACATCCGGGACGAGCACGAGCGCGACGAGCAGGAGGTGGTCCCCCAGGGCGACGGCTCCTGGTCGCTGTCGGGGCTCGCGCATGCCGAGGAGCTCGAGCGCCTCTTCGGAGTGGACCTTGCGGAGCGCGATTACGACACGGTGGGGGGATTCGTGACCGCCGAGCTTGGCCGCGTCCCGGGGAAAGGGGAGACCTTCGAGGCGCGCGGCCTGTCCGTCGAGGTCGTGGACGCCGATCCGCGGCGGGTCTTCCGCGTGCGGGTCCGGCCGGCTCACGGGAGCGCCTCGGTCGAGCCGGGCCGATGAGCGGATTCAAGTCCGGGCACGTCGCGATCGCGGGGTGGACGAACGTCGGGAAATCGACGCTCCTGAACCGGCTGGTCGGCGAGAAGATCGCGGCGGTCGCCAACGTGCCGCAGACGACGCGCCACAGGATCACCGGGGTGCTCACGCTAAGGGATCGCGGCCAGATCGTCTTCGTGGATACGCCGGGCTTCCATCACCCCCGCGAGCGGATGAACCGCCTCATGGTGGACGCCGCGCGGGGGACGCTCACGGACGTCGATCTCGTGCTCCTGGTCGTGGACGCCGAGCGGGGCCCGGGGCGCGGCGACGCCGAGGTCGCGGGCATCGTGGCGGCCTCGGGCACGCCGGCGATCGCCGTGCTCAACAAGGTCGACCTCGTCCAGCCGAAATCGAAGCTCCTCCCGTGGCTCAAGAGGGCGATCGAGGAATGGAAGTGCGTCGAGGTCGTCCCGGTGTCGGCGGCGACGGGGGACGGGTGCGACCTCCTGATCGAGCGCGTCCTGGCGCACCTCCCCGAAGGGGAGGCGATGTTCCCCGACGACTTCCTCACCGACCAGCCCGAGCGGATGCTCGTCGCCGAATGGGTGCGTGAGAGGATCCTGGTCCACACGCGCGAGGAGATTCCCCACGCCGCCGCGGTCA
>JBGQLU010000244.1:0-3883 GCA_041500265.1 Acidobacteriota bacterium
AGGCGTGCCCCGTCGCGTCGCAGAACCGCTTCCACTCGGCGTTCGTCACCTCGAACTTGCCGATCCTGTAGGCGGTGAGCTCGACCTCGTGCGCGGGGCGCTCGATCGGGCGCCCCTTGGCGTCATCCCCCATGGTGAATCGTCCGGCGGGAATTTCGGCCATCTCCGGCAGAATCGCCTCGATCTCGGGATGAAGGTCCCGGACCCGAACCGGATTCTGCTTCAGGAAGAAAACGCCGGCGAGCGCGAGAGCGATCGCGAGCATGACGATCACCGCGGGTCGCAAACGCATCGGCGGGCCTCCGCTCTTCCGCAAACGCGCGGGAGTCTACCAGAGCGGCGGGGACCTCCCACGCCTTGACCGTCCCCTCCCGGCGTCGTAGGCTCCGCTCGCAACGCACTCATGGAATTCGACGCCGACGGCATGGACTCGGAGGGCGCGCCCCAGGCTTCGGGAGGCGCCGTCGAGCCCGCGTACTCCCCGGATACGAGAGTCGAACGGAGCCTGCTCGCCTCCAGCCGGAGGCGCGGCTTCTTCGTCACGTTCGAAGGGATCGAGGGCTCGGGGAAGACGACCCAGATCACCCGCCTGGTGGAGAAGCTCCAAGCCGCCGACGAGCCCGTGCTCCTGACGCGGGAGCCGGGGGGCTCCCCGCTGGGACGCCGCCTCCGGATCGTCCTTCTCGGAGGAGAGCTCGCGCGGATCGATCCGCTGGCGGAGCTGCTGCTCTACGTCGCCGATCGTGCGCAGCACGTCCGCGAGATCATCGATCCCGCGCTGGCCGCCGGGACCCATGTGATCTGCGATCGCTACCTCGACGCGACCCTGGCCTACCAGGGCTTCGCTCGGGGGGTCGATCTCGCCTTCATCCGGGAGCTGCACCGCCGGCCGCCCCTGGACCGGCGCCCGGACCGCACCGTCCTTCTCGATCTCGACCCCGAGTTGGGACTCGACAGGGCCCGCCGGCGCAACGACGACCTGGGGCTCGATCAGGCGGAAGGTCGGTTCGAGCGCGAGGCGCTGGAGTTCCACCGCCGGGTGCGCGACGGCTACCTCGCACTCGCCGAGGACGAGCCGTTCCGCTTCCGGATCGTCGCGGCGGAGGGTCCGCCGGTCGAGGTCGAGGCGCGCGTGGCCGATCTGCTCTCCGATCTGTTCCCCTGCCTCGACTCCGAGGAGATGCCGTGATCTTCCCCGAGGTCCTGGGCGCCGAGACCGCGCGCGGGCTTCTCGCCCGGCTCCTCTCCTCGGGGCGCGTTCCGCACGCGATCCTCTTCCACGGGCCGGAGGGGGTGGGAAAGGCGAAGGTCGCGAGGCTCTTCGCGGCCTCGCTCCTGTGCGAAACCCCCCGCGATGGCGCGGCGTGCGGGGCGTGTCCCGCCTGTCTCAAGGTCGAGCATGGGAATCACCTCGACCTCTTGACGGTGACGCGGCTCCCGAAAGCGGGAGCGGCCACGGAAGCCGGGGATGAGGACGACGGGGAGGATTCGGCGGGGTCCTCCGGCAAGAAGGGGGAGCTGCGGTCGTTCATCCTCGTCTCGCAAGTGCGCACCATGATCGAGCACGCTTCCTACGCCCCGCGCGAGGGACGGCGGAGAGTCTTCCTGATCGATCCCGCGGACCGGCTGCTGCCGGAGGCCCAGAACGCCCTGTTGAAGACGCTCGAGGAGCCGCCCGGCGAGGCCGTCGTCTTGCTGATCGCCTCGCGGCCCCACGTGCTGCTGCCGACCGTCCGCTCGCGTTGCTTTCAGCTGGGGTTCGGCGCGATGGCGCCGGAGGCCCTGGAGGAGGCGCTCGCGGGCCGGGGAATTCCCCGCCCGGAAGCACGCGCCCGGGCGGCCCTCTCCGAAGGACGTCCCGGCATCGCGATCGAGCTCGACGTGCCGAGCCGGATCAAGCGCCGCGACGCCTTGCTCGCGGCGCTGGGGGCGCTCGCGGCCTCGCCGGCCGCCGCCGCCGACTTGACCGCCATCGCCGCGGAGATCGTCGGCGAGGGTGAATCCTCGTTCCTCGAGGGACTCGACCTCGCCGCGGCGTTGCTGCGGGACGCCTCCCGCTCGGCCTCCGGCTCGCGGGCGATCGCCCACGCCGACGCGCGAGCCGCGGTTGCGGCGCTCGGGCGCTCGTTGGGAGCGGAGCGCGCGGCGGAGCTGGTCGCGGTGGCCGACGGGCTTCGACGGGATCTCCGGCTGAACCTCAACAAGACGCTCGTGGCCGAATCGCTCCTGGCCGCGGTCGCGGGCGCTCCGGTCCCCAAGCCCTTCTAGTCGCGCGACAACCAGGCCACCGCCTCGACGTGCGCCGTCTGGGGGAACAGATCGAACGGGGTGACCTCGTCCACGCGAAAGCCGAGCGCCGTCAGAGCGGCGAGATCGCGAGCGAGGGTCGCCGGATCGCAGGACACCATGGCGATGCGCCGGCTACCGGTCGCGGCGATCCTCCGGGCGACGCCGCGACCGAGTCCGGTCCGCGGCGGGTCGGCGACGACGAGGTGAGGAGCCGCGCCGTCCGCCCCTTCCCCTTCGAGGAAGCGCAGGACGTCCGACCTCACGAACTCCGCGCCACCGATGCCGGCTCGCGCGGCGGCCTCCTGTCCGCAGGCGACGGCTTCGGGATCGGCGTCCACGATGGTCGCCTGCGACCCGGCCCTCGCGAGCGCAAGACCGATCGCGCCCACCCCTCCGTACAGCTCGAGGACGCTCGGGGGCGCCCCCGCCCCTGAAACGACGTGCTGCCCCAGCGCCTCGCCCGCGGCCGCGTTCACCTGGAGGAACGCCCCTGCCGGAACGTGGAACGTCGAGCCGAGGAGCGCCTCCTCGAGCCACGGGCGTCCGGCCAGCGTCAGCACCCGCGCGCCGCCACGGCGCCCGGGCGGCGCCAGGATCCGGACCACCCCGACGAGCGCCGGGACGGCGTCCATCGCGAAGCGCGCGAACGGTTCCGCGCTGCGAAACGGACGGTCGGGGCCGCGGAGGGCGATCAAGGTCTCGCCGGTTCGGGAGGAAGCGCGGAGGACGAGCCGGATCGGTTCCGGCCCCGCGGTGAATGCCGGGTCGAGACGCCCCTCCCCCGTCAGGAAGTAGGAGCGGGTCCGCTCGAGCAGCGGCCCAAGGCGCGGGTCCGCGATCGCGCAGGATGGAACGTCGACCAGCGTGCCTGGGCTCCCCGCCCGGTGGTACCCGAGGATCGGGTTCCCCCCGGGGCCGAGGCCGAAGGTCAGCTCCACCTTGCTGCGGTGGTGGAGGGGATCGCCCCCGGGCCGGGTTTCCCCGACGGCGACGTCGCGCACTCCCCCGATCCTCTGAAGCGCATCCGAGACGAAGAGGCGCTTGGCCTCCCGTTGCCGGCTTTCGTCCACGACCATCAGCGGGCAGCCCCCGCAGTCTCCCTGAAGGGAACAGGGAGGGGTCCTCCGGTGGGGGGAGGCACGCAGGATCTCCTCGCAGCGCGCCTCGACCCACCGGCCGTGATCGCGAACGATCCGCGCCCGAACCCGATCTCCCGGAGCCGCGCCGGACACCAGGAAGACCCGGCCGTCGAGGCGCGCGACCCCCCGTCCCCCGGCCGCCCAGGCCGTGACCTCGATTTCGGTGACCCCCTGATCTTGGGTCCCCGAGGAGCCGGGGCCCGAGATCTTGTATTTTGTTCTTGACACGCGGGCTAGTCTCCGGCTATGGTCCGGCTGCGTTCGGCACGGTTGTCAAGAGTGGAGATCGAATGAAGGCGTCTTCGGACGTTGCTCGCTCTCTCCGGTGGAGAGTCATCCCAATTCGACTCGACCCGCCACAATCCACCGATCGGCCTTGCCGCCGTTCGGTCGGCCATTGTTTACCCACCCCTGGTATCTCGACCCGTGCCTGGGAGGCCCTGTACCGGGGAGAG
>JBGQLU010000245.1:0-3859 GCA_041500265.1 Acidobacteriota bacterium
AGCGCTGATCCGGAAGTGGTAGTTGCACTTCGGGCACACGTTCGCGTTCCGGGCGACCTCTTTCTTGTAGATGATCTCCTTGCAGTTCTCGCACTTGACCCAGAGACCTTCCGGGATCGCGATCTTCTTGTCGGTCGCCGGGAGCCGCGGCGTCTTTTCCTTCTTGAACCACGCCATGCCCGGGAACCTACCAGCGGGTTCCCGCGAGCGTCAAGGAACGTTCTGATCGGGTTCGCCCGGCTTTCGCTCCTTCGCGAGCTCGAAGACGCGAAACTTGCCGGATCGCGCGATTTCCTGGAGCCGGGTCCGGGTCGCCGGGGGAACCGACGGAAGGTCCACCACGTCGAACACGATCAGGGGATCGTCTCCGTGGTCGAGCCGCGCCCCCAGCGCGTCGCCGCTCATCTTCTCCGGGACGCGGTCGGCGTAGTAGGTGAGGCTCGGGAGGTTCATGTCCACGACGATGAGCGGCCTCGCGGAGGCGAGCTGCGGCAAGAGGTCCACCAGCGGCTTGGCGCTGCGCGCCTCCGCCAGAAGAGGAGGCGAGACCGCTGCGACCGCGACGAGGAACAGGGCGCTCGCCGCGGCCGCGGAACCGTAGACGATCCGGGGGGAGCTCTTGAGCATTCCGAAGAGGGCGCCGAGCGCCGCGATTCCGTATACGACGCTGCCGGCGGCCGCGAGTCCCTGCGCGCGATCCTCGAGCCGGATCCCGGCCGCGACGCCGAGGCCGACGGAGAGCGCGACGAGGCACGTCGCAACCAGCGCCGGCCCCGCGCGCCGGCGCTTCGGGTGGACCAGCTCCTGGCCCAGCTCGAACGCCACGATGAGCGCCGCGAGCGGCGCGAGAGGAAGGATGTAGTTGGGGAGCTTTCCTTTGCTCGCGGAAAAGAACGCCAGCCCCGCGACGAACGCGGCGGCGGCGTACGGCCCGGTCGGCGATTCCGGATCGCGCCAGCGGCAGAGCCCGCGCACCGTCCCGATCAGGAGCGGCCCGGCCCACGGCAGGAAGGCGATGAGCGACACTTCGAGGTAGTACCACGCCGGCTGGACGTGCGCGGTGCCGGCGACCGCTCGATCGACCGTCTCGGCGCGGACCAGATGGACGACGCTCGCCCAGCCGACCCGCTCCACGAACGCCAGACCCCAGGGAAGCACGACGGCGGACCAGGCGAGCGCCGCCGTGATCGTCGTCTTGATCGACGGCAGCACGTCGCGCCCCGTCGCGGTCCGCCCGGCAAGCATCAGCACGAGAGCGAGCACGACGCCGGGCGGCCCCTTCACGAGGAACGCGAGGCCCAGGAGCGCACCGATCACGGCGCTTCGTTGCAGGCCGGACTGCTCCGGCTGAACGACGTCCAGCGCCAGCACGGCGAGCAGGTGGACCGAAAGGAGCGCATCGAGCGTCCCGATCCGGCCGACCCCGACGACGATCGGGAAGGTCGCGAAGAAGGCCGCGGCCCAGACCGCGCCTTCGTCCCCGAATCGGCGCCAGCCGATCCAGGCGACCAGGAGAAGCGACACGAACGTCCCACCCGCGGCGGGAAGCCGCGCGAGCAGCTCCGTCGGACGGGCGATCCGGAACAGCCCCGCCTGCACCCAGTGGAGGAGCGGAGGCTTCTGCAGCCGCGGCGCGCCTTCGAAGCTCGGCACGACGAGATCGCCGCTGCGCATCATTTCGACCGAGGTGCGCGCGAACCGGGCCTCGTCGGGGTCGAGCAGCGGAGCGGCGCCGAGCCGGAGAAAGAGGATCAGGAACGCGGTGACCAGGACGATCCCGAGCGCGAGCTTGTTCCGCTCTTCCAACGGCCCTCTCCCCGACGATTGGCGCGCGATCGGGGCGCGCGGGGCCGGGCTATCATAGCGCCCGATTCTCCTTGGAATTCGCGTGCGAGACGATCCCGTCATCTGGCTGTACGGGCTCCAGACGTTCGGGGTCAAGCTCGGCCTCGAGGGGATCCGCGCGCTCCTCGACCTGCTGGACCGGCCGCAGGGCGCGTTCCCTTCTATCCTCGTCGGCGGCACGAACGGAAAGGGATCGGTCGCGGCGATGCTCGACGCGATGCTGCTCGCGCACGGGCGCCGCACCGGCCTGTACACGTCGCCCCACCTCGTGCGGCCGAACGAGCGGATCCGCATCGGCGGACGCGACATCGGCTCCGCGGATCTCGATCGCACGCTCGACCTCGTTCGCGCCGCCTGCGAGCGCGGGCTTTCGAGCGGAGCGCTCCGCGCCCATCCGTCGTTCTTCGAGGTCATGACGGCCGCCGCGATGACGGCATTCCGCGACGCCCGCGTCGATGCCGCCGTGCTCGAGGTCGGACTCGGCGGCCGGCTCGACGCGACGAACGCGATGGACCCGCTCGTGTCCGCGATCGTCACGGTGGATCTGGACCACGTCGCGACGCTCGGCGGCACGCTCGCCGCGATCGCGGGGGAGAAGGCGGGGATCGTTCGCGCCGGACGGGTCCTCGTCTCGGGCGTCACCCAGCCCGAGGCGCTGGCCGTCCTTCGCGAGCGATGCGCCGCATCGAACGCGACGTTCCTCGACGCCCGGGCCGCGGCCGGCCGGCACGACGATCTCCGCCTCCCGCTCGCCGGCGCCCACCAGCGCGACAACGCGCGGGTGGCGGTCGCGACCCTCGAAGCCTTCGCCGCCGCGACGGGTTTCGCCGTCGACCCCGCGACGGTGCGCCGGGGACTCGCGGCTGTGAGGTGGCCGGGGCGCCTTCAGCTCGTGCCGGGCCGCCCCCCGGTCCTTCTCGACGGCGCGCACAATCCGCAGGGCGCCTCGGCGCTGGCCGCCGAGCTCGCCGCGCGCGCGGCGGCGGGACAGCCGCGGCCCGTGCTGGTGTTCGCCGCCATGAAGGACAAGGACGTCCCCGGGCTGATCGCGCCGCTCCTGCCTCACGTCGCGCGTGTCATCGCGACCTGGCCCGGTGTCGACCGCGCCGCGGAGCCCGAATCCCTCGCGGCCACCATCCGGAGCGCGGGTGGGGAGGCCGAGGCGGCGCCCGGGCCCGCGCAGGCGCTCGCCCGAGCTCGGGAGCTCGCCGGCCGCGACGGGCTGGTGCTCGTCGCCGGCTCCCTCTACCTCGTGGGAGCGGTCCTCGCCCTCCTCGAGGGGCGCGATGCGCCCGGACCCGTCCCGATGTAACAATGGCGGGCTCATGACGACGAAGATCGCATCGACCTCTACGCTCCGCGTGGATCCCGACGAGGCCACAACCGCGCTCGACTGGGGTGCGGTCTTCGGGACCACCGGGCGCGTCGAGGTCGAGATCGGCATCGGCAAGGGGCGTTTCCTCTTGGCGTCGGCCGCCGCGCGTCCCGAGGTCCTCCACTTCGGCGTCGAGTGGTCGAACGAATACCTGCGCATCGCCGAGACGCGCGCGGAGCGAGCGGGGCTCGAGAACGTCCGTTTCGCCCGCGCGGACGCGCACGACGTCGTGCGGCGGGCGATCCCCGATCGCTCGGTCTCGGCCTACTACGTCTTCTACCCCGACCCGTGGCCGAAGAAGCGGCACCACAAGCGCCGCTTCCTTCAGGAGGTCAACGCCGACGCGATGGCGCGCACGCTCGTCCCGGGCGGGTGGCTTCACGTGGCCACCGACCACGACGACTACTGGGCGGTGATCGAGCCACTCCTCGACCGGCACCCCGCCTTCGAGCGGCAGCGGGAATTCGGAGGGGCCGAGTTCCCGGCTCCGACGGGCGGGCCCTTGACGAATTTCGAGGCCAAGTACGAGGCCGAGGGGCGGAGCCGGCACCGGGCGAGCTGGCGCCGGCGCGGGTGAGACGGGAGCCCGTTGAAAGCGCCGGGGAGCGCGGATACACTCGAACGCTCGCAACCGACGGG
>JBGQLU010000246.1:0-3568 GCA_041500265.1 Acidobacteriota bacterium
CAACGACGCCTGGCGCGCGACCGCCCTCAGGTACGGAAGGTCGGCCGGATGGATCGCGAGAGGCGCTCCGGTCGCGCGCTTGAAGAAGGCGTTGTTGGCAACGTGATCGAGATGTCCGTGGGTATTCAGGATCAGCTCGACCTCGAGCCCGCGCTCCCGCAGGGCGTCCAAGACCGGCTCCGTCTCGAGGCCGGGATCGACGAGCATCGCGCGCCGCCCCGAAGGGCCCACGACGACGTAGGTGTTCTCGGCGAAGGGCCCGTAGGTGTAGCGGAGGATCTCGAGGGGTGGCACGACCGCGCTCCGGGACGTCCTTGGGATCGGGCCGTCACGATATCACACGGCCTCACCCTATAATCGGCGCGTGGCCCGACCCGATGCTGCCGCGGCGACCCGGCAGGCCGCGGTGGTTTGCGCCCTGCTTCTGGCTCTTTACGGCGTCGTCCTCGTTCGCACCGCCTGGGTGGCGGACGACGCGTTCATCACGCTGCGGACGATCGGCAACGCGCTGTCGGGCCACGGCCTGGTCTGGAACGCCGGCGAGAGGGTCCAAGCCTTCACCCATCCCCTCTGGCTCGCGCTCCTGACGCTCGTCTCCGCGATCGGCGTCACGCCGTACGCGACGGCGCTCGCGGCCGGAATCGCGGTCTCTCTGACGACGGCCTCGCTCGCCGCGTGGCGGCTTCGCGTAGCGCCCGCGCGCGCTGCGGTCCTCGTGTCGCTGTTCGTCCTCTCGAAGGCGTTCGTCGATTTCTCGACGTCGGGCCTCGAGAACCCCCTCACGCACGCGCTTCTCCTCGCCTTCGCCGCCCTGGCCCTGGACCGCGGCGCGTGGTCCGCGCGGCGCCTGGCGCTCGCCTCGGCGCTCGCCTCCGCCCTCGCATTGACGCGCCCCGATGCGGTCCTCCTCGTGGCCCCCGCCGTCGCCTGGCGCCTTCGGACCCGGCGGCGCGCGGCCGATCTCGGTCCGGTGCTGGCCGGCCTTACGCCTTGGCTCGCCTGGGAGGCGTTCTCGCTCGTGTACTACGGAACGCCCGGCCCGAACACCGCGCTCGCCAAGCTCGGCGCCGGAATCCCCGAAGGGGAGCTCGTCGCGCAAGGGCTCCGCTACCTCGCCGACTCGCTGCGGCGCGACCCGATCACCCTCGCGGCGGTCGCCGCCGCGCTCGCGGCGGCGGTGGTCCGGCCGCGGCCGGGAGCCCGGGCGCTGGCGGCCGGAATCGCGCTCCACCTCGTGGCGGTCGTCGCGATGGGCGGCGACTTCATGAGCGGCCGCTTCCTGACCCCGGCGTTCTCCGTCTCGGCTGTGCTGCTGGCCGCCTCCCTTCCCGGAGGACGGGGGCGTCTGCTCGGGATCGTCGCGGCCTCGATCGCGGCTCTCGGGCTCCCCTTCGCCTCGTCCACGATCCTCTCGGGACGGGACTACGGGGATCGCGCCTCGGCCGCCGTGGCGCCCTCCGGGATCGCCGACGAGCGCGGGTTCTACTTCGCCTACTCCGGCTGGTGGAGCGACGCCCCCGAATCGAGGCGGCCGACGATCGCGTCGAGCTTCGTCCGCGCGGGGCTCGATCTCGCCGCCGCGAAGGCACCGGTCGCGACCCTGCCGGCGATCGGATTCGCGGGATTCACCGCCGGCGCCGAGGTCCACGTCGTCGACACGCTGGCCCTCGCGGACCCGTTCCTGTCGCGCCTCCCGATGGTGCGCCGAGCGCCCCCACCGTTCGCCGCGCGGGGGCACGATTGGCGAATCGGCCACTTCGAGCGGATGATCCCGGCCGGCTACCTCGCCACCCTCGCCACCGGGACGAACCGCCTCGTGGACCCCGCGCTCCGCCGGCTCTGGGACGACGTCGCGCTCGCCACCCGCGCGCCGCTTCTGGCCCCGGGCCGGGCTTCGGCGATCGCCCGCCTCCTCTTCGCGGCCCCCGCGATCCGCGAGCGCCCGGAGTACCGCCCGCCGCCGTGGGACGAGCTGCTGGCCGTCCAGCCGGGAAACCTCGAGGCGCTCTACCAGCGCGGCGCCGCGCGCTTGGCGGCCGGCGATCCCCCGGGCGCGCGGGCCGACCTCGAGGCCGTCGTCGCGGCGGCCCCCGGCCACGGGGCGGCGAGCCTGGAGCTGGCGCGCCTCGATCTGCGCGAGCGGCGGATCGACGACGCCGGGGCCCGGATCGAAGCTTTGCTCGCGCTGCGGCCCGACGACCCGGACGCGATCTTCCTGCGGGGCGACGTCTTCCGCCTGCGGCACCGTCTCGAGGATGCCGAGACGGCCTACCTGGACGCGGCCCGGCGCGCGCCCAACCTCCGGCCGGCCGCGTGGACCGACGTCGGGATGCTGCGCGCGATGCGCGGCGACCTCCTGGGCGCGCGCCGGCGCATCGACGAGGCTTTGGAGCTATCGCCCGGTTACGAGCCGGCGCTGCGGGCTCGGGCCGCGCTCACGTCTTCCGGGCACGCCGCACCATAGCGAGGACCTTCATCCGGAGGCGGAAGGCCTTCGGCGTCACCTCGACCAGCTCGTCTTCCCGGATGAACTCGAGAGCCTGCTCGAGGGACATCGAGCGCGGGGGAACGAGGTGCACCGCATCGTCCGATCCGGAGGCGCGCATGTTGGTCAGCTTCTTTTCCTTCGTGATGTTGACGTCGAGATCGTTGCCGCGGGCGTTCTCTCCGATGATCATCCCCTCGTAGACCTGGTCGCCGGGGGAGATGAACATCGTGCCCCGCTCCTGCAGGTGCTCGATCGCGTGCGCCGTGGCCCGGCCCGGGCGGTCGGCGACCAGCGCACCGGTGGCGCGCGAGGCAATGTCCCCTTGCCAGGGCAGATACCCGTCGAAGAGGTGGTTCATGATCCCGGTGCCGCGCGTGTCGGTCAGGAACTCGCTGCGGAAACCGAGAAGCCCGCGCGACGGGATGCGGAACTCCATGCGCACGCGCCCGGTACCGTGGTTGATCATCTTGGTCATGCGGCCCTTGCGGCCGCCGACCTTCTGAGTCACGACCCCGACGAACGTCTCGGGGCAATCGACGACGAGCTGCTCGATCGGCTCGCTTCTCACGCCGTCGATGTCCTTGGTGACGATCTGCGGCTTGCCGACCGACATCTCGTAGCCTTCGCGGCGCATCATCTCGATCAGGATCGCGAGCTGGAGCTCGCCGCGCCCCGAGACCTTGAACGCGTCGGGGGAATCGGCTTCCTCGACCCGGATCGACACGTTGGTCAGGATCTCCTTGAACAGCCGCTCGCGCAGCTTCCGGGAGGTCACGAACTGCCCCTCGAGCCCCGACAGCGGCGAGTCGTTGGCCGAGACGATGATCGCGATCGTCGGCTCGTCCACGGTGATCGGTGGAAGCGCCAGCGGCGTCTCGGCGTCCGAGATCGTCTCGCCGATCGAGACCGACAGCAGGCCGGCGACGGCCACGATGTCCCCGGGGCCGGCCTCGTCGATCTCCACGCGCTTCAGGCCGTCATAGCCGTAGAGCGCGGTGACGCGGACTCGGATCTGGGTCCCGTCGAGACGGCAGTGCGCGTAGTCCTTCCCTTTCACGATTCGGCCGTTGAACACCCGGC
>JBGQLU010000247.1:0-3400 GCA_041500265.1 Acidobacteriota bacterium
GGGGGGCCCGAGCCCTTGCGGGCCCGGAAGGCGGGAACGGTCATCATCGCGGCCTCCAACCTGCCCGCCCCGCGGCGCGGGGTCGGACGATCTCGAGCCTCTGCGTTCGGGCGGCCCGGCTACGCCGAGCTCGCCGGACGATAGTACTGCACGCCCCGCTCCATCCGCCGGATCTGGGCGACGAGGTCGTCCAGCTCCTTCTCGTGATGCACGAAGTCGATCTGGTTCGTGTCGATGACGAGGAGCGGGGTCGCGGTGTAGTTGAAGAAGAAGTAGTTGTAGGCCTTCGCGACCTCGGTGACGTACGCCTCGGAAATCTCGGATTCGTAGTCGCGCTTGCGCCGCTTGATCCGCTCGGTCAAGCGGGGAGTCTCCGCCTGGAGGAAGATGACCAGATCGGGCTTGGGCACCTGCGGCTCCAGCATCGCGTACAGCTTGTCGTAGATGAGGAGCTCGGAATCGTCGAGGTTCAGGTAGGCGAAGATCTTGTCCTTCGGAAAAATGTAGTCGCAGACGGTGACCTGGGAGAACAAGGTGCGCTGCGAAAGCTCCATGAGCTGACGGTAGCGGGAGAGGAGGAAGAACAGCTGCGCCTGGAACGCCGCGCCGGTCTTGTCCTGGTAGAAGTCGCGAAGGAACGGGTTGTCCACCCGCTCGAGCACCTTGTGGGCTTCGAACTTCTTGACGAGCAGCTCGACGAACGAGGTCTTGCCGACCCCGATGGGGCCCTCGACGGCGATCGAGCGGACTTTCATAGAGCGCGGGAGTATAAGGGCGCCCCTTCGGACGTGTAAAGCGCCCCGAGGCGCCGCGCGTCGTGCGGGTCGTCGAGAGCGGCGAGTTCCTCCGCCACGCTTCGCCCCGTCGCCGCCCGTACGAGGTCCGGTGCGATCTCGGCGAGGGGCGCCAGGACGAACCGGCGCTCCCACATCCGCGGATGCGGCAGCGTGATCTTGGCGTCGTCGCGGCTGAGATCGCCGAGCAAGAGAAGATCGACGTCGAGCTCTCTCGGCGCGTTCGGCCGGAGCCGTACCCGCCCTCGCCCTCGCTCGGCCTCGTGGGCGGCCGCGAGCACGCTCTCCGGCGCGAGGTCGGTGTCGATGCGCGCGGCCATGTTGAGGAACGGGTCCGGCCCCGCGCCTCCCACCGGTTCCGTCTCCCACACCGACGAGACGGCGCTCACCGCGATCCCCGCACGGACGATCGCCCGGAGCCCCTCGCGAAGATGCGCCGCGCGGTCCCCGAGATTGCTTCCCAGCGCCAGGTAGCCGATCACGCCGGGGATTCTAACGTCCCGCGGGACCGCGGGGTTGATGCGGAGGGCGGGGCGCCGCTATCATGCGCCGTTCTCGCGACCCGTCCGACGGAAGACGGGTTCCCACGGAGGATCCAATCCCGATGGCGACCACCAAAAAGAAGACCGGCTCCGATGCGCCCGCCCCGTCGTACCCCACCCGTCCGGCCCCGGAAAAGCCGCGGAACGTGGCCGCTTACGAGGCGGCCGTCGCGGAATTCGCGTCGGCCTCGTTGGCCTTCGGACGCGGGGAGCTCGCCGAGGCCAAGGGGCGTTTCGAGGCCCTGGCCGACTCGATGGCCGCCGACGAGCTGATCCTTTCGGACCGGTCGCGCACCTTGGCGACCGTCTGCGCGCGCCGCCTTCAGTCCGCCCCTGCCGCCGACTCGGACCCCGAGGCGCAGTACCACCGGGGGATCTTCGCCGTGAACGCGGGCCGTCTCGACGAGGCGTGGACGTTGCTCGAGAAGGCTCTCGACGCGAAGCCCGGAGACGCGACCGTGCTCTACGCCCGCGCCGCCGTGCGCGCGCTCCAGGGGAACGCCGAGGGCGCGGCCTCGGAGCTGCGCCGCGCGGTCGCGATCGATCCCCGGCTGAGATTCCAAGCGGCCGCTGACGCCGACTTCGACAAGGTGAGGGACGAAGCGGCCTTCATCGACGTCATCGAGCCCACGAACGCCACGAGGTCGTGAGCGTGGCCGGGCCCGGCAGGGCGCCGACCGTGCTGCTGCTCGCGGCGGGACAGGGAAAACGCCTCAAGTCGAAGACGATCAAGCTGCTCCACCCCGTCGCCGGCCAGCCGATGGTGACGTGGGTCGCTCGCGCCGCGCGCGCCCTGAAGCCGCGCCGCATCGTGGGGGTCGTCGGTCATCAGGCCGATCGCATGACGGCGGCGCTCGACGGGCTGTGCGACGCGTTCGTGCTCCAGGCCGAGCAGCGCGGCACCGGGCATGCCGTCATGCTCGCCGAGCGCACATGCGGGCGGGACGCTGGAACCCTCGTCGTCGTCAACGGCGATCTTCCGAATTTGGAGGCGGCGACCCTCCGGGCGCTCGTCGCGCTCCATCGCCGGACGCGGGCCGCGCTGGCGCTCGTCACGACCGAGGTCTCCGACTCGACCGGCTACGGCCGCATCGTGCGGGACGCGAAAAGGCGGGTCGCGCGCATCGTCGAGCACAAGGACGCCTCTCCGGCGGAGCGCGCGATCCGCGAGATCAACTGCGGGATCTACTGCGCCGACGCGGCGAAGCTCTTCCGGTCGTTGAAGCGGCTCCGGCCGGACAACGCCCAGAAGGAGTACTACCTGACCGACGCGGTGCATGCGCTGATCGCGAAGGGAGAGTCGGTGGTCGCGCTCCGGCACGAGCCGGCGGACGAGGTGCTCGGGGTCAACACGCGCGCCGAGCTGGCCCGGGCGGGGATGGCGCTGTATGCGCGGAAGGCGCGAGATCTCCAGGAGGGCGGCGTCACCCTTCTCGACCCGTCCCGCATTTGGATCGATCCCCGCGCCCGCGTGGGACAGGACACGGTCATCTACCCCGATGTGCTCGTCGAGGGGGCGAGCGTCCTCGGCCCGGACTGCATCGTGCGGAGCGGCTCCCGGCTGACCGACGCGGTCCTGGGAGCGCGCGTCGAGATCCGGGACCACACGGTGGTCCAAGGAAGCCGGATCGGCGACGGGGCCTCCGTCGGGCCTTTCGCGCACGTTCGCCCGGGCTCGGTCCTCGGGTCGGACGCCCGCGTCGGAAATTTCGTCGAGCTGAAGAAGACGCGCCTGGGGGCGAAGAGCAAGGCGTCCCACCTCGCCTACCTCGGAGACGCGGAGATCGGCTCCGACTGCAACATCGGGGCGGGGACCATCACCTGCAACTACGACGGGGTCGCCAAGCACAGGACGACCCTGGGGCGCGGGGTCTTCATCGGCAGCGACAGCCAGCTCGTGGCCCCGGTGACGGTGGCCGACGGGGCCTACGTCGGGGCGGGCTCCACGGTGGTCCACGACGTGCCCTCCGGCGCCCTGGCGATCAGCCGGGCGCCCCAGATCAACCTGGAAGGCTGGGTCGAGCGCCGCAAGAAGAAGATGGGCGCCAAGCGGGCCTCTTCGCA
>JBGQLU010000248.1:0-3114 GCA_041500265.1 Acidobacteriota bacterium
CAGCTTCGGGAGCTTGTCGGCGACGAAGGCGTCCACGCCGACGTTCTGGAGGCCGATCGCGTTCAACATCCCGGACGGTGTCTCGACGATCCGCTCGGGGGGGTTGCCGCGCCGGGGGAGAGGCGAGAGCCCCTTGGTGACCAGGCCTCCGAGCTTGTCGAGGCCGAGGAACGGCGTGAACTCGAGGCCGTAGCCGAAGGTGCCCGAAGCCGTGAGCACCGGGTTCTTCAGCGTCAGCGAGCCGATCCTCACGCGAAGGTCGGGGGTCACCACGCCATCCTCGTCGCGGGCATCACCGGACCTTCGACGCATACGCGCTCGTAGCGGATCTCGCCGGGCTTGGCGCCGTGCGTGGGCACGACGCACCCCAGGCAAACGCCGAATCCACAGGCCATCGGCGCCTCGAGAGAGAGATCGCAGGGCACGCCGGCTTCGATCGACACGCGCGCGACCGCCTTCAGCATCGGGCTCGGACCGCAGGCGTAGACGTGGAGGCGGTCCCGGTCGGGCCCGGAGATCCACGCCTGGAGCGGCCCGGTGACGACCCCCCGCGTCCCCAGCGAGCCGTCGTCGGTGGTGACGACGAGCTCCTCGGCGCGGGTGCCGAACCAGTCCAGCAGCGGGAGGTCGACGGCGGACCGGGCGCCGTAGATCATCGCGAACGTCCGCCCCGACCGGCGGAGCGCGTCCGCGAAGGCGGGGTACGGCGCGACGCCGATCCCGCCCGCGACGAAGGCGATCTTCGCGTCCTGCCGCTCGGGAGGCGTGAAGCCGTTTCCGAGCGGACCCAGGACCTGGATCGTCGATCCGGGCCGGAGCGAGGCGAGGATCGAGGTCCCGCGTCCCGCCACGTGATAGAGGACCTGCACGGTGCCCGGCGAGGCGTCGTCGAAGGTCCCCGGAAGGCCGCAGACGCTGAACGGACGCCGGAGAAGCACGTCCGAGCCCGGCAGGCCGATCATGAAGAACTGCGCCGGGCGCATCGCGCGGCAGGCACCGGCGTCCTCGAACTCGATCAGGTGATTGCCGTGGCCGAGATCGACGTTGCGCACGACCGGAGCGGCGAAGTCCTGAATCATCGACGGCGCATCGTAGCAGAAGCGTCGCGTTTTCCTCGCGCGGCTGCTAAGATGACCGCGCTCGTTCGCCGATTCCTTTAATGGGGCCCCGCGAGGCCCGGAAGGAGTGGAGCGCGGTGACGACCTTCGAGCGCGTGCGGGTCCTGGATGCCCTCTCCATCGATCGCGCGTTGACGCGCATCGCCCACGAGATCCTCGAGAGGAACAAGGGCCTGGGCCGCGTCGGGCTCGTGGGCGTCCAGACCCGCGGCGTGCCCCTGGCGCGGCGGCTCTCCGCGAAGCTCGGGTCGATCGAGGGAACGGCTCCGCCGGTCGGCGTCCTCGACATCAACCTCTACCGCGACGACCTCTCCCGTATCGCCGACCATCCGGTGCTCCGCACGACGTCGATCCCGTTCGACCTCGACGATGCCCTGGTGATCCTGGTCGACGACGTCCTCTTCACGGGGCGCACCGTGCGCGCGGCCTTGGACGCCCTCGTCGATCTGGGGCGTCCGCGCGCCATCCAGCTCGCCGTCCTGGTGGACCGGGGCCACCGGGAGCTTCCGGTGCGCGCGGACTTCGTCGGAAAGAACCTCCCGACGGCGCGGCGCGAACGCATCGACGTGCGGCTCACGGAGACCGACGGCGAGGACGAGGTCCTCATCGTGAAGGTCCCCGGGGAGGCCGACGCGCGGGCGGAGGACAGGGCGTGAAGCTCAAGAGCCCGCACCTGCTGGGGATCGAGCCGTTGGAGCGCGGGGAGATCGAGCTCATCCTCGACACGGCCGAGGGGTTCGCCGGCATCGCGGACCGCGAGATCAAGAAGGTCCCGACGCTGCGCGGGAAGACGGTCGTCAATTTCTTCGTCGAGCCGAGCACGCGCACCCGCTCCTCGTTCGAGATCGCAGAAAAACGCCTGTCCGCCGACGCGCTGAACTTCTCCACGTCCACCTCGTCGCTCGTCAAGGGGGAGACGCTCCTCGACACGCTACGGAATCTCGAGGCGATGTCCCCGGATTTCATCGTCTTCCGCCACTCCGAGGCCGGAGCACCGCACTTCCTGGCGAAACACGGCAAGACCCCGATCATCAACGCGGGGGACGGCGCCCACGAGCATCCGACGCAGGCGCTCCTCGACGCGTTCACGATCCGGCGGAACAAGGGGCGCTTCGCCGGGCTCAAGGTCGTGATCGTCGGCGACATCCTTCACAGCCGGGTGGCGCGGTCGAACGTCCACCTGTTGACGAAGCTCGGGGCCGACGTCGTGCTCTGCGGTCCTCCCACCCTTCTCCCGCGAGGGGTCGAAGAGCTCGGAGCGCGCGCGACGTCCCGGATGGACGAGGCCGTGGAGGGAGCCGACGTCGTCATGATGCTGCGCATCCAGCTCGAACGGATGGAAGGGGGGTTCTTCCCGACGCTCCGCGAGTACGCGGCGCTCTACGGGCTCGACGCCAAGCGGCTCGCGCGCGCCGCGAAGGACGCGATCGTGATGCACCCGGGACCGATCAACCGGGGCGTCGAGATCATGGGCGAGATCGCCGACGGCGCGGCGTCCGTGATCCTGGACCAGGTCCGAAACGGCGTGGCCGTGAGGATGGCGGTCCTCTACCTGCTGGCCGGAGGGGATCGTGAAGCTGCTTCTCAAGAACGGTAGGGTCGTGGACCCGTCCCGCGGCCTGGACGCCGAGCGCGACGTGCTGATCGAGGATGGACGCATCGCCGCCGTCGATCGAATGATCCCGCCGGCGGGGGCCGAAGTCCTCGATCTCGCCGGCCTGGTCGTCTGCCCCGGATTCATCGACATGCACGTCCATTTGCGGGAGCCCGGGCACGAGTGGAAGGAGACGATCGCGACCGGGACCCGCGCCGCGGCCGCGGGCGGCTTCGCCGGTGTCGCGTGCATGCCGAACACCGAGCCGCCGATCGACTCTCGCTCCGTCGTGGAGTTCGTCCTCGCGGAGGCGCGGGAGCACGGCGCCGTTCCCGTGTATCCCATCGGCTGCGTCTCGAAGGGCCAGAAGGGAATGGAGCTGGCGGAGATGGCGGACATGGC
>JBGQLU010000249.1:0-3038 GCA_041500265.1 Acidobacteriota bacterium
ATCGTCTCCCTCTTCTGATCGGCGCAGCTGTGCCGGAACATCTGGTGCAGGTGATCCACCGGAGCCATGGCCCGATCTCGAGCGATCGCCTCGGGGGACCGAAGCGATCCCTTCGGTCCTCGCTCCGGGTTCGGGTAGACCTGCATCTCGAGTTGGGACCCCAGACCTTCCTCGCGCAAGGACACCCGGTAGTCGAGGCGTCCATCGACCCTAAGGACGAGCGGCTGGCTCATGGAAATGTGAGGAATCAGGGCTCGAATCGTTCTCCGGATGCTGTGGACATAAGGACGGCTCGCCGTCGATTTCACGACGGAGTCGGGCTTCCGGTCCGGGCGGCGGCCGCTCCCACGATGGGGAGCAGGATCGACGTCGTACACGAACCACGAGTCGGCTCCGACCGCCGTCCCGATTCCCAACGCGTGATCCTGCCGTTGGATGAAGGTTTCGAAGTGATCGTGGACGATCGGCTCGTGGAGATCGGACACGTGGGTCAGGCAGCGTGCATGAAAGAGGAGGGCATGCCGGCCGAGGCGTTCGGCGGCCCGGGTCACCGTGGTCTTGGCGCACTGCAACGAGCGAGCGAGCTGGCGATGAGCCGAGCAGGCCACGAGACCCGAGGCGATCGCGACCTGGAGCTTGGGGCGCTTGAGGTAGTAGGTGGTGGAAAAGGTCTGGCGGGAGCAAGTGTGCTTGCAGTCGAGGCAGCGGAAGCGTGGGATCTTGGCGGGATCGCTCGGCTTACGGTACCAGCCGTTGCGATGAAACCTGGATCCGCTAGCCCTGTGAGCGCGGCATTCGGGCCAGGGACAGAAGGGCGGAAGGAACCGCGAAGGACGCACCTGGTGGACGGGGTGAATGGGCCAGCGCATGACAGGGTGGCGAGCAACACCCGGGCCGAGGAGAGATCAGCGCCACGGACAGGTTTCATTGTCCGCGAACCGTCCGGGCGGACAACTTCGGACGCGCTGAGCCGGTCAACGACCCAACAACCTCGCGGCCACCGTGCACGCCTAGCGCGCGCGGCTGAACTCTTCCTTTGCCGCCGCCACCAGCGTCTCGATTCCTGTCGTGACCGTCGGCTCCGGGACCGGGGCGAACAACGACGAATGGAGGCCGGGGAGAACCGTTCCGTCGCGCTTCGCACGCGCGAGCACGTCGGGGTCCACGGCGCCGATCCACATCATCAGGATCGGGACGCCCGCCTCGCCGTACATGGAGAAATCCTCGGCGGCCGTGATCGCGACCGCTTCGCGCACGCGCGCATCCCCCAGCGCCTTCCGGAGCGCCGGCTCGACGCGCTTCTCGAGCGCGTCGTCGTTGCTCGTCGGAGGGGTGCTGTCCGACACCGTGACGTCCGGGGGCTTCGGCGCGCCCGCCGCCTCGCCTTCGGCGCGCGCGATCCGCTCGATGCCATCGAGCAAGCGCTTCCGCACCTCGGGCTTGAAGGCGCGCACGCTGAGCTGCATCCGGACCTCGTCCGGAATGATGTTGTGTTTCGTTCCGCCGTGGATCGCCCCGACGGTGACGACCGCGGGATCGAACGGATCGTTCTCCCGGGAGACGAGCGTCTGCAGGCCGAGCACGATCTTGGCGGCGATGACGACCGGATCGACGGTCATCTGCGGGCGCCCGCCGTGGCCCCCCTTGCCGTGCACGACGATGTCCACCGAGTCGGCGCTGGCGTAAAGGGGTCCGGCTTTGACGGCCACGACCCCCGCCGGAAGGACGTCGCTGTCATGGACCGCCAGGGCCGCATCGGGGCGCGGAAAGCGAGTGAACAGGCCCGCGTCGAGCATCGCCTTCGCCCCGCCGCCGACCTCTTCGGCGGGCTGACCGACGATCATCAGCGTGCCCTTCCACGTTCCCCGGCTCCGCGAGAGCAGGGTCGCGGCACCGATCGAGACGGTCATGTGGACGTCGTGCCCGCAGGCGTGCATCACCGAAACCGTGGCTCCGTTCGGGTCGGTCGCCGTCGCCTTGCTCGCGTAGGGGAGACCGGTCTTTTCCTCGACCGGGAGCGCGTCGAGCTCCGTGCGCAGCATCACGGTCGGCCCCGCGCCGTTCTTGAGGATGCCGACGACGCCGGTCTTGCCGACGCCCGTCGTCACTTCGTACCCCAGCGCGCGGAGGCGCTCCGCGAACTTGGCGGCGGTCGAAGTCTCCTGGAACGACAGCTCGGGGTGGGCGTGGAGGTCTTCGTAGAACGGCTTCAGGTCCGGCCAAAGCGCCGCAGCCGTGGTTGGGGCGGCGGGAGGGGCCGCGACGTTCAGAGCAGGAATCAGCAGGGCCGCGGCGAGGAGAGCGTGGCACATCGAGGAGCCTCCGTGTTCGGGAGGCATAGCTGTACCACGAATCGTGGGGACAGCATCCGAATCAGGCCCGGCCTAATTCGGTTGCTGTCCCCGTTCAATGCAGATTCGGCCAGTATTTTTCGGCGTTGGCGATCCGGCCGGGGATGTCTTGCTCCCAGAGCTTCTGCACCTTCGCGTCGTAATTCAGGTAGAGCTTCCCGTCAATGACCTTGTACGCGAGCGGGTCCACGTCGGCGATGTTGTTCTCGCTGACCGCCTTCGCGCAATACCCGCCGAACTGCGGGGCGAACGCGTCGGGGCTCTTGGCGAATTTCTTGCGGTTCTCGGGCGAGACGAACATCCAGGTCGCGCCCTTCTCCGGCGCTTGTTTTTCGAAGTAGGTGACGGGGTCGTAGCCGTGCAGGGCGACGCCGTTCTTGTCGGCATTGATCGGGGGGACCTTCCGGCTGGCTGCCGCGCCGGGGAACGTCAGGCCGGCAGCGCAAAGCACGACCAGGGCGAAAGCGACCCTCTTCGCGGGCTTCATCGGGGGCATCTCCTTGCGAATGTGACGGTCCGCCGTGTCACTCGTACCGGAGCGCCTCGATCGGATCCATGGCGGCCGCTTTCCGAGCCGGATAGTAGCCGAAGAAGATCCCGACGAGCGCCGCGAACCCGAAGGCGATCCCCACCGAGCCGGGGTCGATCGAGACGGGCCAGCCGGCGAACTTCGCTATGAGCCGGGAG
>JBGQLU010000250.1:0-2846 GCA_041500265.1 Acidobacteriota bacterium
AGACCCGACGACCTCGGGGCCCACCTCGACCCCCACCGTGATGCCGACGCTCACCAGCATGGGCTCGGTCGCGGGGCTGATCCTCGGCACCGCCGCCTACATGAGCCCCGAGCAGGCGCGCGGGAGCAACATCGACCGCCGCGCCGACATCTGGGCGTTCGGAGCCGTCCTCTTCGAAATGCTGACAGGCCGCCGAGCCTTCGAAGGGGACACGGTCTCCGACACCCTCGCGTCGGTGCTGCGCGCTCCGATGGAGTGGGAGGCGCTTCCCGCATCGACCCCTCCCGCGGTCTTGCGTCTGCTCAGGCGCTGCCTCGAGCGCGATCCCAAGAAACGCCTTCGCGACATCGGCGAGGCGCGGATCGCGCTCGATACGGTCGGAACGGAGCCGGAGCTCGCCGCGGCGATCGCGCCCGCGGCGGTAACGCCTCCGAAACGATCGCTCCTCCCCTGGGCGCTGTTCGGCCTCGCGTCGATCGCGGCCATCGGGCTCGCCGGACTCATCGCCACGCGCAAGCCCCCCGAGGCGCGCGTCGTGAAGTTCACCGTCGATCCGGGCGACAAGCTCAGCCGCATGGATTGGCCGAGGCTTTCTCCCGACGGACGCCTGCTCGCCTTCCAGGGGTTCGACGCTGCCGGAAAGCAGGCGATCTGGATCCGGCCGGTGGACTCGCTGACCGCATACCCGCTCGCCGGAACCGAGGGCTCGATCTGGCGGCCGTTCTGGTCCCCGGACAGCCGCTACCTCGGTTACTTCGACGGCCGGCAGCTCAAGAAGATTCCGGTGGCGGGCGGGCCGCCCCAGCTGATCGGCGAAGCCGAGAACGGTGCCGACGGTAGCTGGGGAACCGATGGTGTGATCCTGTTCGACGGACGGGGGGCGATCGATCCCTTGCGTCGGATCGCGGCGTCGGGAGGAAAACCCGCCCCGGCGCTGACCGGGGACGCGAAGGATATGCCGGCCTCGGCCTCGTGGCCGTTCTTCTTACCCGACGGCAAGCACTATCTGTTCATGACCACCGGCGGAGGGGCCGGTTCGGGCAACGCCACGGTCTGCGTGGCCGGCATCGACAAGCCCGGGTACAAGAAACTGACCGAAACGGGGTCGCGAGCCGAGTATGCGAACGGGTACATCGTCTACGTTCTCCATGGGACGTTGGTGGCGCATCGGTTCGATCCGGACCGGCTGGAGCTTTCCGGGGATCCGATTCCGCTGGCGGATCACGTCTCCGAGAACGGCACTCGCGCTCTCCTTTCCGTTTCCACCAACGGGTCGATCGCCTTCCAGCCCGGCACCGGGGGGGTGACGAGCGAGCTGCTCTGGCTCGACCGAACGGGGAAGGAGCTCGGCAAGGTCGGTGGACCCGACACCTACCTCGATCTCGCGCTGTCTCCCGACGGTTCGAGGCTCGCCTATTCGCTCAACGACACACGCACGGACACGCACGACATCTGGGTGCGCGACCTCGCGCGCGACACCGCCTCGCGGCTGACGTTCGATCCGAAGGACGATATCCGTCCGATCTGGTCGCCGGACGGATCGCGGATCTTCTTCAGCTCGAACCGCAATGGTAACAACGCCTGTTGGGTCAAGGCCTCGAACGGAACGGGGGACGAGCAGCCGGTTTACAAGGACGACGCGGGGAATGTCTTTCCCCGGGACATGTCCCGGGACGGACGTTGGCTCGTACTCGATCGGTTCGCCGCCGTCGCTCAGCCCAACGTCGACATCGTTCCCGCCGACGGCAAAGGTACGCCGGTTCGCGTGCCCGGTGGCACCGCGCAGCTCGCCGGTGAGCTCTCCCCCGACGGGCGCTTCATCTCCTACGTCTCGAACGAAACGGGAACGCCCGAGGTCTACGTCCAGACCTGGCCGCTCGGCGGGGGGAAGTGGCAGATCAGCAACGGCGGCGGATCCCTCGCGAGGTGGCGCGGAGATGGGAAGGAGCTGTTCTACCGGAACGGCGAGTTCCAGTTCTTCGCCGTGCCGGTCAGCCTGGAAACGCGATTCACGGCCGGCATTCCACAGCCCCTTTTCAAACACCGCCTCCAAGTTCCCGCGGTCGCGACGCCGTCTTGGGCGATCACGGCCGACGGGCAGAAGTTTCTCGTGAACGGGGCGCTCGCCTCGACCCAGGCGTCCCCGTTCACGGTCATCCTCAACTGGCCCGAGGCGCTGAACGCCAAGTGAACCTCGCACCCGGCAGCTCCTTCCTCAATTTCCGCCTTGCCGAGAAGATCGGCGAAGGTGGGATGGGGGAGGTCTGGAAGGCGACCGACACGACGCTCGGCCGCGACGTCGCGATCAAGTTCCTGCCCGCGTCGCTGTCGGCGGATCCGGACCGGCTCGCGCGCTTCGAGCGCGAGGCGAAGGTCCTGGCGTCGCTGAATCACCCGGGAATCGCGGGGATCTACGGGCTGCACGAATACGAAGGGCTCCGCTTCCTGGCGATGGAGCTCGTCCCCGGCGAGGACCTCGCGGAGCGGCTGAAGCGCGGAGCGCTTCCCGTTGCCGAGGCGGTGGACGTCGCGCGGCAGATCGCCGAGGCGCTCGAGGCGGCGCACGATCAGGGGATCGTCCACCGGGATCTCAAGCCCGCCAACGTGAAGCTCACCCCCGACGGCAAGGTCAAGGTGCTCGACTTCGGCCTCGCCAAGGCGCTCGATCCGGTGGCGTCGGGAGGGCGGTCGGGGGCGGATTCGCGGATGTCACCGACGATCACCTCGCTCGGCACCGTCGCGGGGCTCGTTCTCGGCACCGCCGCCTACATGAGCCCCGAGCAGGCGAAGGGGAAGCCGGTCGACCGCCGGACCGACATCTGGGCGTTCGGCTGCATCCTCTACGA
>JBGQLU010000251.1:0-2748 GCA_041500265.1 Acidobacteriota bacterium
ACGTTGCAGCGGAAGCGGGCGACGCCGGGGATCTCGTGGGCGAAGTCGGTGTCCGAGCCTTCCTCGAATTCCTGCTTGTAGCGGGAGGGCATCAGCTGGAAGAGGAGGCGCGCCGTTTCTTCCGGGGAGCACTCCTTCGCCCCCTCGATGCGGATCATCTCGCCGTGCAGCCGGAGCATCGGCGTCTCGCCCGGGGAGAGGTGGAGGTCGGACGCGCCCAGCTCGACCATGTAGGCGAGGTAGGCCTCGATCGCCGGGGCGCCCTCGCGCACCCGGGTCACGTCGAACGACTTCGGGTCGGCGTGACCGGCGGCCGGCGCGGCGGCCGGTGCTGTGGCGGGGGCCTCGGCCGGCGGAGCGGGGTGCGCGGCGGGGCCCGCGCCGTTCTGCGGCACGACTCGCGCGAGGAACCCCGCCGAGCCGACGGCCGCTTCGATCCTGAACCCCCGGCCGTCCGCCAGCTTGTACACGAAGCGGGCGGGACCGCCGTCCTTCAGCCGCGAGACGTCCTGGCCGTTCGCCAGCTCCGTGAGCAAGGTTACGATTTGGGAACGCGAGAGGGCGGCCGGGGAGACCGGCTTGTCCCCGTCGTCGTACCGGAACGTCGGCTGCACCCCCTCCTTGAAGAAGAGCTCCCGGGCGCCGCGGTCCGCGAGCGCGCGCAACATCGGATCGAGCTGGGGCACCCCGGTCCTCCCTCAGTTCTACAAGCGCAAGTGAAATATAGGTTTCCGGCCCCCGGAGGCAAATCGAGGCCCCGGGTGGTTGCGGACCGCGGAAAGCCCGCCTAGCATGACCCGTTCCCAACGGAGGATCACCCGACCATGAGACTCAAGACCATCCTTTTGGGCGCGGCCGCGGTCGCGCTGCTCGCCGCCGGTGCTACCGCCTTCGCGGCGCCGGAGAAGCTGGCGAACCCCGAGGCGTTGAAGGCGAAGGCTCCCGACGTCTTCAAGGCGAAGTTCGAGACGACGGCCGGGAACTTCGTCATCGAGGTCCACCGCGACTGGGCGCCGAACGGCGCCGACCGGTTCTACAACCTGGTGAAGAACGGCTACTACGACGGCGTCAAGTTCTTCCGCGTGATGCCCGGCTTCATGGCGCAATTCGGGATCCACGGCGACCCGTCGGTTGCGAAGATCTGGGGGCAGTCGAACATCCAGGACGATCCGGTCAAGCAGAGCAACAAACGATCGTTCGTGACGTTCGCGCAGACGCCCAGCCCGAATACCCGCTCGGTTCAGCTGTTCATCAATTACGGCGACAACAGCCGGCTCGATGCGCAGCGCTTCGCGCCGATCGGAAAGGTAATCGAAGGAATGGAGATCGTCGACAAGCTGTATAGCGGCTACGACGCGGAATCGATCAGTGCCCAGCAGCAACGCATCAACGCGGAAGGCAACGCCTTCCTCGAAAAGAACTATCCGAAGCTCGACGGCATCAAGAAGGCGACGATCGAGTAAGTTCGGTGCGTAGGCATCTCGCGGCCGCGGCCGCGCTTTGCATGATCACGGCGGCCGGCGCGGCCAACCCCGCGCCGGCGCCCGCGAAGGGCCCCGCCGAGGAACCGCTCCCCAAGGGTTGGTACGCCGACGTGACGACGACGCTCGGTGCCTTCACGATCCACCTCCTCCCCGAGCAGGACCCGCAGACGGTGGCGCACTTCGTCGGCTTCGCGACCGGGACGATCGAGTACACTGACCCGTTCACCGGCGAAAAGAAGAAGAATCAGCCCTTCTACGACGGCCTCAAGATCCACAGGATCGTCCCCAGGGAGCGTTTCGAGGCGGGGGATCCGACCGGGACGACGCGGGGCGCGCCGCCGTTCTGGGTTCCGAAGGAAGACGGCCCGATCGAGTTCTCGCAACCGTACCGGGTCGGGATGACGGCGTCGACCGGACAGCGGATCAGCGGCGTGCTCTTCTTCGTGTCGGCGGTGGACGAGCCGGCGCTCGACGCCAGCCACAACTGCTTCGGCGAGGTCGTGCGGGGGCGGGACGCGGTGGACCGGATCGTCCATGCACCGGCCGACGCGAATCACGTTCCGATCGACCCTCCCGTCATCGAGCACGTGAAGGTCTACAAGATCGGGGATCCGCCCCCGATCCCGGCGCCCGTGCGCTACCGGCCTGTGACTCCCGTTCCCAAGCTGCGGATTCCCGCCGAAGAGCCCTGATCGCGAGGGCCGGGCGGCCGCTGCGGCGGGAATTCCAAGTGGAACGCGGAGCCGCGCCCGAGCTCCGAGGCGACCGTCACCTGTCCGCCGTGCAGCCGCATCAGGTGCTTGACGATCGCGAGCCCGAGCCCCGTTCCTCCGAGCTCCCGCGATCGCGCCTTGTCCACGCGGAAGAACCGGTGGAAGACTTGCTCGAGCTGGTCCTCGGGGATTCCGACCCCGGTGTCCTCGACGGTGATCCGCGGGTGGCCTTCGCGCACCTCCCCGGCGACCCGCACCGTCCCGTCCCGGCGGTTGAACTTGATCGCGTTGTCCACGAGGTTCAGGAGGATCTGCTCGAGGCGCCTGCGATCGGCGGTCAGCGGGAAGGGGGAGGGAATGTCGAGCTTCAGCACGACGCCCGCCGCCTGCGCGCGGAAGGCGAGCTGGGCGGCCACCTCGCGGGCGACCTCCGAGGCGTCGATCGGCTCGAGGTCGAGCTTGACGGCGCCGGTCTCGATCAGCGACAGATCGGTCAGATCGTCGATCAGCGCCCCCATCCGGTCGGCGTGCTTCCGGACGATCTCGAGGAA